>NZ_VIWT01000002.1:300000-600000 GCF_007829815.1 Kitasatospora viridis
GCTGCTCATCGCCGCGCTGCACGTGTACATCCTGGTCCTGGAGATGTTCCTGTGGACCACTCCGAGGGCGCGGGCGTCGTTCGGGACCACGGCCGAGTTCGCCACCGCCACCAAGGCGCTCGCCGCCAATCAGGGCCTGTACAACGGCTTCCTGGCCGCCGGTCTGGTGTGGGGCGCGGTGGCCTCGGACCCGGTCGGCTTCCAGGCGAAGGTGTTCTTCCTGGCGTGCGTGGCGGTGGCCGGCGCGTACGGCGCGGCCACCGCCAGCCGGAAGATCCTCTTCGTGCAGACCGTGCCGGCGCTGATCGGGCTCGCCCTGGTGCTGGCGAGCCACTACTGACGCAGCGTCGGTCTACGGCTCGATGACCAGCTTCCCCCGGGTGTGACCGGTGCGGCTGGCGTCGAAGGCCTCGGCCGTGCGCTCCAGCGGGAAGGTCTGCGCGACCTCGACGGTCAGCGCTCCCCGGTCGACGGCGGCGGCCAGTTCGGCCAGCTTGGCACCGTCCGGGCGGACCCAGACCCAGTGGCCGCCGTGCTGCTCGACGCCCGGGTCGGCGATCGAGACGTGCCGGCCGCCGTCGGCGAGCACGGCCAGCGTGGTCTCCAGCTGGCCGCCGACGAAGTCCGCCACGGCCGTCACACCGTCAGGCGCCAGCGCCCGCACCCGCTCGATGAGGCCGTCCCCGTAGCTCACCGGCTCGCCGCCCAGCTCGCGGACGAACGCGTGGTTGCGCTCCGAGGCCGTGCCGATCACCCGGGCGCCGCGGTCCCAGCCGAGCTGCACCGCCAGGCTGCCCACGCCGCCGGCCGCGCCGTGCACCAGCAGCACGTCACCGGACCCGAGCTGCAGCCGGTCCAGGCTGCGCAGCGCGGTCAGGCCGGCCAGCGGCAGCCCGGCCGCCTGCGCCCAGTCGAGCGCGGCGGGCTTGCGCGCCACCGACGTGGCGGCGACGGCCACGTACTCGGCGAAGGTGCCGCCCTGCACCACGTCCTTGCGGGCGTAGGCCATCACCTCGTCGCCGGGCACGAACTCGGGCGTGTCGGGGCCGGTGCGGGCCACCACCCCGGCCACGTCCCAGCCGGGGACGACCGGGAAGACGGTCTCCATCATGCCGTCCAGGCCGCCGGCCATGACCTTCCAGTCGACCGGGTTGACGGCCGCCGCGCGGACCTGGATCAGCACCTCACCGGGTCCGACCTTGGGCTCGGCCACCTCGCCGTACCGCAGCTGCGAGTTGTCGGGGGCGTACGAGTCGTAGGTCACCGCGCGCATGAACCAACCTCCAGGTCATCGGTGTAGTTGTCTGGCGCACCGTGCGGGCACCACCGGAAACGCTAGGCCGGGCAGGGACGCTCGGTGTACCCGACAGGCCGTCAGGGCACCAGCCGGTTGCCGCCGTCGAGCAGCGCGGCGACGTCCTTGCGCAGCAGCATCCGCACGCACCACCGGAAGTGGCCGTCCGCGCCCGCCGGGTCGTAGGCGTTGCTGGTGATCAGGGCGTAGGCCGCCCGGTGCAGGAGCAGCAGCTCCCGGGGGTAGCCGAAGCGGGCGACGAGGGCGTCGTCGAAGAGCGCCTCGGTCTCGCGGGCCCGGGGGCCGTACATGTCCACGATGCTCGCCGTCACGGCGGCGTCGAAGGCCGGGTCGCCGGGGGTGGTGAGGAAGCCGAAGTCGAGCAGCGCGGTGGGGCGCAGGTCCTCGTCGACCAGGATGTTCGCGGTGACCAGATCGCCGTGGACCAGGCCGTCCCGCCCGGCCGGCCGGGACCGCAGCAGCTGGCGGAGCCGCGCGACCCGGCGGTCCAGCCCGGGGACCTGACGGGCCAGCAGGTGGCCGAACCGGTCGAGCCGGCGGTCGATGAGGGCGATCAGTGCCTCGGCCCAGCCGGTCCGGCCGTCGCGCAGCGGCGCGGTCTCGTCGAGCACCGGCAGCAGGCCGAGCCGTTCGGGCGTGGGCACGGCGGCGAGCAGCGCGAGCACGTCGAGCACCCGGTCGACCACCTCGGGGCCGGGCAGCTCGCCGTCCCGGCCCAGGGCGGTGGCGAGCGGACGTCCGGACAGCTCGTCCTCGACGGTGCACAGCCCGAGGCCGGTGGCGTGCACCGCGTGGATCCGCGGGGTGCGGAAGCCGAGCCCCTGCCCGGCCAGTTCGGCGCAGAACTCCTGGAGGCGGGCCAGCTCCGCGGCCGAGCGGTGCGCCCACACCTTGGCGACCAGGCCGCCGCCGAGCCGGTAGACGGCGCCCTCCATGCCGGCGGCCAGCGGCTCGGCGCCGGGGTGGCCGAGCCGGGCGAACTCGGCGAGCCACTTCTCGTCATGGTGTTGCACGGTTGCGCTCCGGGTGTTCGGTGTCAGACGGGCAGGACGGAGGTGGGCTCGGTGACTGCAAGGGGCGCGCCGGCGGGGGTCAGCGTCCCGGAGAGCGGGTCGCGGTGGAAGGCCGTGAGGGTGTCGGAGCCCTGGTTGGCGCAGAACAGCAGCCGCCCGTCGGGGGTGAGGGCGATGTCGCGGGGCCAGCTGCCGCCGCAGGGGACGGTGGTGAGCAGCTCGACCGACGCGCCGTCATCGTGCACGGCGTGCACGGCGATCGTGTCGTCGCCGCGGTTGGTGGTGTAGAGGAAGCGGCCGTCCGTGGACACCCGGACGGCGGCCGCGGAGTTGGCGTTCGGGGCGCTCGGGTCCTGGCGGGTCGTCAGCTCGCCGACGGGTTCAAGGTGGCCGGAGCGCGCGTCCCAGGTGCAGACGGTGAGGGTGGCGGAGAGCTCGTTGAGAACGTGGACGTGCCGGCCCGACGGGTGGAAGACGAGGTGCCGGGGGCCGCTGCCCGGCGGCAGCTGGGCCACCCGGTGCTCGCTGAGCCGGCCGGCGGCCGGGTCGAAGGCGAAGACGTGGACCCGGTCGGTGCCGAGGTCGGTGCAGAGCAGGAACCGGCCGTCCGGGGAGGGGGCGGCCATGTGCGCGTGCGGGGACTGATGCCGCTCGGCGGGAAGGCGGATGGTCTGCGACGGCCCGGCGGGGGAGACCAGGCCGTCGGCGTCGGTGGGGATGACCGAGAGGACGCCGTCGCCGTAGTGGGCCGCGAAGACGTGCGAACCGCCGGGGTGGACGGCGAGGTGGCACGGGCCCGCGCCGCCGCTGACGGCCGTGGCCGGCGGGCCCTGGAACCCGGTGCCGGAGTCGATCCGCAGGGAGAGGACCTGCCCGGCCTGCTCTTCCAGGACGGCGTGCAGCACCGCGCGCCTCGGATCGGCGGCCGCGTAGGACGGGCGGTCCACCGGCAGGGTGCTGAGGAGGGTCATGGCGCCGTCGCGGTCGTAGCGGACGGTGGACAGGCCGGCGCCGAGGGCGTGGGCGGGGGCGGCACTGCCGATGATCAGCGAGCCACCGGTCGTGGCGGTCGGGGGGCGGTTCAAGTGGAGCCCTGCTCTCGTTCGTCGATTGCGTTCGCCGGGGTCCGGCGCTGCGAACGGGCCTGCCGGATGACGATCCGGCAGGCCCGCGGGTCGACCCGTCCGGGTCAGCTGCTGAACACCTCCATCGCGTAGAGCGAGTAGCTCCACTGGGTGGCGCGCGCGGTGCCGTACATCCGCACGTACCGCCCGGAGCCGGACAGGCCGCTGATGTTCTCCACCCCGCCGTTGCCGCTGGTGGTGGAGTAGAGGGTGGTCCAGGTGCTCGCGTCGTCGGAGACCTGGAGCTGGTAGGCCGTCGCGTGGGAGTACTCCCAGTTGAGGACCACGCGGCCGATGGTCTGGGTGGAGCCGAGGTCGACCTGGAGCCACTGCGGGTCGGAGAACTGGCTGGACCAGCGGGTGGTCGGATTGCCGTCGAAGGCGTTGGCCGCGACCAGTGAGCTGTTCTCGTTGGAGGAGGAGCTGGCGGGCCGGCCGAGTGCGAGGTCGCCGCCGGCCAGCGACGGGTCCAGGAACGCGCGGTCGTAGACCTCGAACGAGCGGATGGAGGCCCAGACGGCGTTGCTCAGCCCGCCGGTGACGGTCACTCGGAGGTAGCGGGCCTGGGCGGTGAAGGTCAGGGCCTGCACCTGGGCGGCGGTGGTGTTGCCGGTCTGGTCGGTCAGGGGCGACCAGGTGGATCCGTCGGAGGATCCGTCGATCCGGAACTGGTAGGCGTTGTCCGGCTGTTCCCAGGCGAGCCGGACCCCGGTGAGCGAGCGCACCGAGCCGAGGTCGACCTGGAGCCAGTGGCGGGTGTTTCCGTCGGTGGCGCACCAGCGGGTGGAGGTGTCCCCGTCCACCGCGTTGGCGGCCCCGTTCCCCTGTCCGGTCTGGGCGCTGTCGGCGGTGACCGTGGCGCCGCGGGCGATGTCCGCCGGGACCACCGAGCGGTCGAAGACGATCGCGATGATCGTGTCGTCGGGGTAGCGGGTGCGGTCGATGCCGGTGACGGTGACGCTGTTCCCGCCGCTCGTGGCGAAGGAGAGCGAGTTCTTCGACACCACGTCGTACACCGCGGTGACCTTCGCGTCGCCCAGCGAGGGGGTGGTGAAGCTGCTGCCGCCGCTGTAGCCGGCCAGCAGGTGCGCGTAGACGGTCTGGTTGGCGAAGGTGAAGCCGTACTGGCCCTCCACCGGGTTCCACGGGCCGCCGCGGGTGCTGTAGAGCGCCTCGTGGTTGGCGCTCATGAACCCGCCGACCTGGCGCAGCACCGCCGCCTGCTTGCTCGGGACCGTGCCCGTCGCGTCCGGGCCGACGTTGACGATCACGCACATGTCGCGGACGAAGGCGTTGACGAAGACGGCCATGGCCGAGGAGAAGGACATCGCGACGTCGCCGTCGTAGCCCCAGGTCGTGCCGGAGATGCTGAACGCCTTCTGGACCAGGCGGCCGTACCGGATCGGGCCGGTCGAGACGTAGCCGCCCTCCTCCTCGTCGTAGTCGCCCTTCCACCCGGACCGCGAGTTGGAGACCGCGTTCGGCTGGTGCCGGCGCACCAGGCCGGTGAGCCCGAGCGGCTTGCCGGTGCCGGGCTCGGTCTCGCCGTACGCGGCGTCGACCAGCCAGCCGTTGCCGGGGTCGCGGTACTGGCCGGGCTCCCAGAAGAAGGACCCGGCCGCGTCGGTGCCCTGCTGCGCCAGCCAGCCGCCGTCCCACCAGAAGTCGTCGATCGCGCCGTAGTCGGTGACCAGCTCCTTGACGGACTGGTAGACCTCGTTCTTCATGGTGCGGGCGTTCTCGTGGTAGTCGAAGCCGGCCGGGTTGGTGCCCTCGTAGTTCCACGGGTACGGGCTGTTCGGCAGCACGCAGTCGGAGGTGAGGGCGGGGTTCGGCGGCGTCGCGCCGGAGACGTCGTAGTAGCCGGGGTAGCGCCAGTCGATGGGGGAGTAGTAGAGCCCGACCCGCAGGCCGGCCGCGCGCACGGCGTCCACGTAGCCCTTGACGAAGTCCGTGCCGGCGGGGAACGGGGTGTCGCCACTGGTCCAGGCGTTGGGGTGGCCGCTGGGCCACAGGGCGAAGCCCTCGTGGTGACGGGTGGTCAGCACCACCTGGGCGGCGCCGAGATCGCTCGCCAGCTGGGCCCAGGCGGTGGGGTCGTAGGACTGGGACTGACTGGCGAAGGAGGCGGCGTAGTTCGCCCGGTAGGTGGTCGGCTGGGTCTTCGAGCTGAACATGTACCACTCGCCCTGGGCCGGCGCCGAGTAGACGCCCCAGTGGATGAACATGGCGAGCTTGTTGTCGCGCATCCACTGGATCTTGCTGTCGGGCTGCTGCCAGGCCCCTTGGTCCAGCTGCGGGACGCGCAGCGGGACCAGGGGCAGCGGGTCGCCCTCGACCACTGGGGCCTCGGCCAATGCGGGTGTGGCTGCGGTTGCGGCTACTGCGCCGCCGGGGCCGATGGCGGCGGCGACGGTCGCAACTGCCAGACCGGTGAGCACACTTCGGCGGCTGATGGATCGTGACATGGATGCTCCGATCGCTCCTGGAACGCTCACGGCGGGACGGGCTCCGTGGGCCAGGTACATGTATCGCGGCCGTTACGGCACCATGTCAAGACGTTCGACGGCGATATATCGGATGTCTCGCGACCTCTGAGATCGTCGAACTCGGGTCGACGGAGTCGATTCGACTGTCCTTCGACAGCGCGCCTTCCGAGTTCGATCGGAAGAAAAAGGCTTGCTGAGCACGTGATCTGACGCTCAGTCAGCAACTGTGGGCGGCCACTGCGGCCCTTCCGTCCGTCCGGGCCGCGCGAGGTCGGCTGCTCGGCAGAGTGCGGATACATCGGATCGATATCGGTACCTGGCTCGGCGTCACCCACTCGTGCTGCGCGCCGGCACCGGGGATCCGGTGCCGGCGCGCAGTGTCGTCCCCCGCCGGTCGTACTCCTGCTGGTGGGCCCGGATCGCGTCCGTGTTGGCGAGGCTCCAGGCGTGCAGCAGGTTGTACGGCTCCAGCAGGGATTCGCCGAGCGGGGTGAGCGAGTACTCGACCCCGACGGGCGAGGTCGGCAGGACCCGGCGCACGATCATGCCGTTGCGTTCCAGCCGGCGCAGGGTCTGGGTCAGGACCCGCTGGGTCACGCAGTCGATGCGGCGCTTGATCTCGTTGAACCGCCGGGGCTCTTCGAGGACCCCCATGACCGTCATCGACCACTTGTCGGTGAGCTGGTCGATGATCGGCCGGCAGGCGTCCTCGGAGCGGGTGGCGTCGTCTGAGCGGTAAGGGTCAGGTTCGGTCGTCATGGTTCCCCAACGTTCACGGGGCAGAGCAACACCCTTGTGCAGAAGCGTGAGTACCCCGGGATGCGCGTGATGTGCGTGCTGCGCATGATGCACGAATTGCACGTGTCGCACGTGATGTGACCATGATGTTCGCGCTAACAACGACCTGTCAATCCCGCTCAGTCGGTCATGCCGCGGCCGGCAGCTGGTCGGGCAGGGCGAACAGCAGGTCGTACAGCGGACGGCCGGTGCCGTGCCAGATGGACAGTGCGTAGACGCTGATCGGGAAGTCGACCCAGCGCTGCGGTGCCCACACCGTGCCGCGCACGACGTTGCCCTGGTGGCTCGTGTCGAGGCCGGACGGCACGTCGCCGGACTCGACCAGCAGGTCCCAGCCCTGCCGCGGGACGGCGAACTGCGCCTCGACCAGCTCACCGCGCAGGCTCGCGCGCAGGATCGTCGTCGACGCGAGGTCCAGGGTCAGCGCGCTGTCGACCAGGACCCGGTCGATCTCGAAGCCGGAGCCGGCCAGCCAGCCGCACAGGTGGTCCACCGCGGCGTTGAGCAGCTCCGCGGTGGCGCTCTCGGTGCGGACGGCGCGGCACAGCAGAGCCTGGTAGTGCACCTCCTCGGGCACCACCACGTGGTTGCCGATGACGGTGCGCAGCAGCGACATGTCCAGGGTGGACGGCTCCCGGTAGACGGCGCAGACGTCGCGGGCGACGGCCCGGATGAACGGGTCGGCGCACTCGTCCAGCAGGAACGTCCACAGCTGCTGGCACAGTTCGACCATCCGCACGCCGGTGGTCGAGTGCAGCACGCGCAGCGCGCAGCGCAGCAGGATCTTCTGGAACAGCGTCATCGACACCCGGAACTCCATGCCGCGCACCCACTCGTCCGCCGTCATCGCGGAGTGCCCGATGACGACGTCGGCGACGAGGTCGGGGTTGGTGATGTCGGCGGGCATCAGGCGGGTGCGCAGTTCGTGCTCGTCCTTGAAGGCCTCGCGCGAGTAATCGGTGTTGTTCAGCAGCAGCAGCGGATAGATCACCGGGGAGCCGCCCGCGCTCAACACCTCCTCGATCCCGTTGAGGTAGGTGGCGAAGGTTTCGCCGGGCAGGCCCCAGATCAGGTCGGTGTAAGTGGGCACGTCGAGTTCGCGGAAGCGGGACAGCAGCCGGCGGTAGTGGTTGGTGCGGATGTTGGCGCGGTTGGCGATCTTCAGCACGTCCGTGTCGAAGGACTGCGCGGACAGCGTGATCGCGCCGGTCAGCTCGGCGGCGTGCAGCATGCTGGCGATCTCGACGATGCGGTCGTTGCCGTTCTTCGCCCAGTTGGTGCTGACGACCAGCCGCTTGTTGTACCGCTTGCTGAGCTCCACGATGTGCTCGGCGATCTGCCGGTCGCGGCCCAGGATGCCGAAGTTGGCGTCCGCGATGAACAGCGTCGCGTCCGTGGGCATCAGCCGGATCAGCCGGTCCAGCTCGGCGAAGATCCGCTCCAGGTCGAACTGGCGGACCTTGGAGTTGGTGGCGCCGCCCCAGTAGCAGAACGCGCAGCCGTACGGGCAGCCCCGGTTGGTCTCGTAGACGATCATGGACGAGCCGGTGATCTCCTCGTCGGAGTACACCGGGGAGAGGATCGGCGAGACGATCTGTTCGAGGTCGGTGATCCGGTCCGCGTCCGTGTTGGTGACGACCTCGCCGTTGCGCCAGAAGCTGATGCCGGGGATCTCGGCGAGGGCCCCGGCGGTCGGGTCCGCGTCGTTCAGATAGGCGTGCAGCAGGTCGCGGAAGCGCAGTTCGCCCTCGCCGTGCACCAGCACGTCCACCCAGGGCGCCTCGGAGAACACCGCGTCCTGCTGGTAGCTCACGTCGTTGCCGCCGACCAGGACGTGGCAGTTTGGCCAACGCTCCTTCACCTGGCGGGCCAGCTCAAGGGACTGGGCGCGGTTCCAGAAGAACACCGTCAGCGCGACCGCGAACGGCTCGTCCCAGGTGTCGAGCAGCTCCTTCGTCGCCTGCTCCCCGCCGCTCTGCTCCCGCACGGTGATCCGGAAGTCGCAGGCCGCGTCGAGGGCGGGGTCGGCGAGCGCGCTCGCCTTGAGGTACCCGAGGGTGATGCTGTACCGGACCCCCTGCATCGCGGTGAACTCGACGAGTTGGACGGTTCTGCGCTTCGCGGGCGTCGGCGTCGCTCGCCCGCCGGCGTCGGCGACCGGGTCGAGGCTGGAGGTCATGGCTACACATCCGTTCTGGGTGCCACTGTTCCGTATTCCTGCGCCGTTCACCCGGGCGCAATCGATCGGCAATGCATGGATGGCCGATGGAACCAACGCTTCCATTGCCCGGCGGCAGCGTCAATAACGCACTCTCCGCACCTTAAGTATCTCCGAGGATACCGGGCTGATTTGAGCTTTATTTGAGTTCGGCAGCCATTGCCGGGCGACATTGACGACCCCGGTGGCCCGATGTAGCGTCAGCGGCGAAACAGCCGGTGACGTGCCGAGAGGCCCCGGTCTGCTCGGGTGACGAACCCCGGGATTCATCCGGTGGATATCCGGTTGTTACAGGGAGTGTGGTATCGGTGCGCTTCGGGCTTTCTTTTCTCCCCGACTGCACGCCGGAGACGAAATCTCCGGAGACCTATTTCAGTGACGCGCTGGAATTGTCGGTGCAGGCCGAACTGGGCGGTTTGGATTCGGTCAAGATGACCGAGCACTATCTCCACCACTACGGTGGCTACTGCCCCAGCCCGTTGGGTTTCCTCTCCGCGGTGGCCGCCCGGACGAACTCGGTCAGGCTGATCACCGGGTGCGTCCTGCCGGTCTTCCACCATCCGATCCAGCTGGCCGCGGAAGCCGCCCAGGTGGACGCGATCAGCGGCGGCCGGCTCGATGTGGGATTCGCCCGGGCGTACCTGCCGGACGAGTTCGATGCGCTGGGCGTGCCGATGGACGAGAGCGTCGACCGGTACCGCGAGACCATCCGCGCGGTGCGGCGGATCTGGACCGAGGAGAACATCAGCGAGGACACGCCGTTCTTCTCCTACCGCAACGTGACCGGGCGCCCGCGCCCCACCCAGCAGCCGCACCCGCCGATGTGGGGCGCCGCGGTGCGCACCCCGGAGAGCTTCGACTGGCTGGGCACGGAGGGGCTGGGGCTGCTGATCACCCCGATGATCTCGCCGCACGAGTTCCGCGACCAGCTGAACATCTACCGCGACGCCTTCCAGGCGGCGCACGGGAGTTCGGGACTGCGGCCCCGGGTCGCGGCCAGCCTGCCGCTGGTGGTCGCCGAGACCGACGAGCGCGCGCAGGAGATCGCCGAGACCTACCTGCGCCGCTACCTGGACGTCTGGGCGGAAGCCGTCAGCCCCTGGGACAGGCGGGAGTCCTCGGCCTACCGCGGCTACTCCGGCTTCGGCTGGATGCTGCGCGGCCTGCAGCCCGCCAAGCTCTACACCGAAGGCGGCGCGATCGTCGGCTCGCCGGCCACGGTCATCGACCGGATCCGCGCCTTCAACGACCACATCGGCGGCGTCGACCAGATCCTTTGGCAGATCGATTTCGGCGCGATGCCGCTCCCCGAAGCTCGGCAGACCCTGGAGCTCTTCTGCGACCAGGTCCTGCCGGAGGTGAAAGCACTCTGACCCGTCGGCGCCGGCCTTCGTGCGGCCGGCACCGGCGTGGTGACGGAAGGAGGTGAAAGACATGGAGGGTTTCGACGACCTGGTGCTGGATGACAGCACCTTCGAGCTGGTGGACCTGGGCGTGGTGGTTCCCGCGTCGGTGACGGCTGGTTACGGCCTGACCGAGCTCGCCGCTTCGAGCGGTGGCAGCAGCTGCTGCTGCTGCACCCCGTGCTGCTCCTGCACCTGATCGGGTGCGGGGCGGGCGGCTGAACGATCCGAGTGCACTGGGGAGGTGAAAGACATGGAGGGTTTCGACGACCTGGTGCTGGATGACAGCACCTTCGAGCTGGTGGACCTGGGCGTGGTGGTTCCCGCGTCGGTGACGGCCGGTTACGGCCTGACCGAGCTCGCCGCTTCGAGCGGCGGTAGCAGCTGCTGCTGCTGCACCCCGTGCTGCTCCTGCACCTGATCGGGTGCGGGACTGCTCACTGATCGATCCGGTGAACGAAGGAGGTGAAAGACATGGAGGGTTTCAACGACGACCTGGTGCTGGATGACAGCGCCTTCGAGTTGGTGGACCTGGGCGCGGTCGTTCCCGCGTCGGTGACGGCCGGTTACGGCCTCACGGAGTTGTCCGCTTCCAAGGGGACCAGCAGCTGCTGCTGCTGCACCCCGTGCTGTTCCTGCACCTGATCCGGTGCTGATCTCCGGGCACATGTGCTCTAGCCGGTGCGTGCGCGCGTAAGAGGATCGAGTGGCTCTCGGTCCTCCTGCTGACCAGTCATCAATGCACTCTCGTAGAAGCGGTGGTCATGGAAGTGAACGTCGATCAGGTACGGCCTCGACTGCGCGGGGACGTCTACGTCATGCGCGTGCCGGAGGGCGCCTACATCCGTAGCAATCTGGGCGGCTCGATACTCAAGGGCGCGTCGACGTACGAGTGGATCCAGCGGATCGCACCGCTGCTGGACGGCACCAAGACCCTCGGCGAACTCTGCGCCTCGGTACCGGAGTCCAGCCGCGCCGCGCTCGCCAAGCTCGTTCTGGTCCTGCTCGGCAAGGGCTACGTCAAGAACGCGCTGGAGGACCGTCCGCACACCCTGACCGCCGAGCTCACCAAGGCCTACGCGGCCAACATCGCCTTCATCGAGTACTTCACCGACTCGCCCGAACTCCGCTTCGAGGGCTACCGCGACAGCCGCGTCGTGCTGGCCGGGTCCGGCCCGCTACTGCAGGCGCTGACCAACTCCCAGCTGCGCGCCGGTGTGCGCACCTGCGTGCTCGCCCCGTTCGCCGAGTCGCCGTTCGACCGCGACCGCGTCGCCGAGCACCTCGCCGCGGCCCAGGAGCAGGACCCTCAGCAGCGGATCGGCTACCTGGACGCCAACGCCGAGCGGCTCGACCTGGTGGCCGCGGACGCCGACATGGTGCTGCACGTCACCGACCGGCCGATGGTCGAGCGCGCCCGGCTGCTGCCCGCCGCGGCCGTCGCCGCGGGTGCCGCGTTCGCGCAGGCGGTCGTGGCCGGCGACGAGGCGTGGATCGGCCCGGTGATCGGGAAGAACGACGATCCCACCGCGTGGGAGTCCGCGTGGCGCCGGTTGTGCGCGCTCACATTCGACCTGGCCGGCGCGGACCTGGCCGACCACCCGGAGGCGGCGCCCAGCGAGTTCCTGCGCGGCCCCACCGTGGCCCTGGTCGCCAACCAGCTGTGCTTCGCGGCCTTCCGCCACCTCGTCGGCATCGACCAGGGCGCCGGCGCCGACCGCCTGGTCCGGTTCGACCTGGAGACGCTGGAGACCGCGACCCACGCCTTCCAGCCGCACCCGCTCGCACTGCCCGCCGTTCCCGACGACCCGGCCCGGCTCGCCGCCCTCGCGGCCGCCGCGCCCGTCGACGACGAGGAACTGGCCCGGCGCGCCGTGGACTGCGTCGACCCGCGGACCGGCCTGTTCGCCGAGGTCACCGAGCGCGACTACGAGCAGCTGCCGCTGTTCGTCAGCGAGGTCCTGGTCTCCGACCCGGTCGGCCTGGCCGGCGGTCCGTTCCCGGTGCACGGCTGCGGCGACAGCGTGATCGAGTCGCGCCAGCGCGCGGTGCGGCACGCCTTCGAACGCTACGCGGCCGTCATGGTCGACTCCCGCAAGGGCGACCGGCTGACCGGCCTGGACGTGCGCACCGGCGAGCCGGTCGCCGTCGACGCCGCGCAGGTCTTCCCCGCGCGCACCGCGGCCTCCGGCAGCGACTGGCCCGAAGCCGTGCGCGCCGCCGTCGTCGCGGCGGCCACCGAGGGCGTGGCCGCGGCGCTTTCGACCGCGACCGACCCGCTGCCCCGGCTCGACCTGGACGGCGCCGAGCTGACCGAGCGCGCCGCGCGCTACCGCAAGCTGCTGGAGATCGTCGAGGAGTCGTTCGAGGTCCACGACCTGTCCGCGCTGCTCGGGCTGCCCACCTTCGCCTTCACCACCCCGCAGGGCACCGTCGCCTACACGAGCGACCTCGAAGTCTGCGTCGCGCTGGAGCAGGGGCTGGAGCAGACCCTGCTCGCCTACCAGTCCCGATCGGCCGACCAGCCCGGCTACGCGCCGGCGCCCGTGCCCGAGCTGCCCGAGCACCTGCGCGGGGAGACGGCGGCGCGGCCGGTCTCGGTCACCCTGGACGAGGTCGTGGCGCGGCTGGCGGGCGACGGCGGCCGAGTGGTCGCGGTGCCGCTCGACCACGACCCCGCCCTCGCGCGGCTGTGCCCCTTCGTGGTCCGCGCCGTGGTCGTCCATGGCTGAGCAGCCACACCTGCTCCTCGAACCACGACAGGTGGTGGTCGGGCCGTGGGAGCCGGGCTGCCCGGAGTGCCTGCGCACCCGGCGCACCGCCGCCGCATCCGCCGAGAGCGCCGCCGAGCTGGCCGTCGAGGTGCCGGAGCGGGAGCTGCCGAGCTTCCTGGCCGACACCGTCGCCGAGTTGGCCTCGGCCCGGGCCGAGGCGCAGCGGTTCTGGATCGTCGACCTGGCCACGCTCGCGCTCTCCCGGCACGGATTCCTCACCGACCCGCGCTGCCCGAGGTGTTCGCGGATGCCGGCCGACACCGAGCAGGGCGCGAAGGCCACCCGGGAGGCGCGGCCCAAGCTCTCGCCCGAGTCGACCCGGGTGCGCCTGCTGGACCGGGACGCGCTGGCGGCGACCTACGTCGACGAGCAGAGCGGCCTGATCCCCTCGGTCACCTCCTACGTGCACCACTCCTTCCCGTTCACCGAGGCCGTCATGGCCGTGCCCGGGGTCGTCACGGAGGCCGCCGGCTACGGCCGCACCAGGGACTTCTCGTCCGCCTGGTCGATCTCGGTGGTGGAATCGCTGGAGCGGCTCTCCGGCTACGCGCCGGGCAAGCGCACCGGCGTCACGGCGGCCTACGCCGAGGTGGCCGACGCGGCGGTCGACCCCCGCTCGCTCGGCCTCTACCCCGCCGACCGGTACCGCACCCCGGGCTTCCGGTACCGGGAGTTCACCGAGGACGCGGTCACCAACTGGGTCTGGGGCCACTCCTTCGGCCTCGACCGGCCGGTGCTGGTGCCCGAGAGCTTCGTCTACTACCGGCTGTCGATGTCCGGTGGCGAGCCCGGCTTCGCCCAGGAGATCTCCAGCGGCAACGCGCTCGGCGGGTGCTACGAGGAGGCGGTGCTGCACGGCATCCTCGAAGTCGCCGAGCGCGACGCCTTCCTGATGGCCTGGTACCAGCGGACCGCGCTGCCCGAGATCGACCTGGCCACCGTGCCCGACCGCCGGATCCGGCTGGTGGCCGAGCGCATCGAGCGCCAGGGCTACCGGGTGCACGTCTTCGACAGCACGCGGGAACACGGCATCCCGTCGTTCTGGACCCTCGCCGAGGACGTCACCGGCACCGAGCGGCCCAGAGCCGTTTCGACCGGTGGCAGCGGGCTGCGCCCCGCCGAGGCGATCCTGGCCGCGCTGCACGAACTGAGCCAGACCGTCGAGTACGTGGCCATCCTGGCGCTCGACCCGAACTGGCAGCGCCGTGCCCGGCACCTGGCCGACCACCCGGACGACGTCCACACGATGGCCGACCACCTGCTCTGCGCGGCCGACCCGGCCAGCTTCGACCGGTACTCCTTCCTGCTCGACGACCCGGTGACGTGGACCTGGGAGCAGCGACTGGACCACTGGCACTGGCCGCGCAACACCGACATCGGCGCGGACCTCGACGAGGCCGTGCGGCGCTTCGCCGCGGCCGGCCTGGACGTCGTCGCCGTCGACACCACCTCCACAGAACAGACAGCGGGAGGCTTCAGATGCGTCAAGGTGCTGGCACCGGGATCGGTGCCGATGACCTTCGGACACGCGGCCCGGCGGGTGACCGGACTGCCCAGACTGTCCGAGGTGCGCAACCCGCACCCGCATCCCTTCCCGTGAACAGGGGCGAGGGAAGCGTCGGCCGGGAGTTCCTGCGGGTCAGCCTGGAGGACCTCGCCGAGGCGATGGAGGCCCGGCAGTCGGAGTACGCCAACCCCGACGAGCCGCTGAAGTTCAAGATCTACCGGGGCCGGCCCCGCCGCCCGCTGACCACCAGGGTCCCGCGCGCGCTGCGCGAGGTCGAGGCCTTCGACGGGACGGCGCTGTCGACGCTGCTGCGCTACGGCTACGGCCTCTCCCGGCAGGAGTTCGACACCAACGGGACCTGGCCCTACCACCGCATGGTCGCCTCCGCCCGCTGCCTGTTCGGCGTCCAGCTGTACGTGGTGCTGCCCGAGGGCGTCCACCACTACGACGCCCCGCACCACGAGTTGGTGCTGCTGCGTGACGGGGACCACCGGCAGCTGCTGGCCGGGGCGACCGGCACCGCGGGCGCGTCTGCGGAGGCCGTGTTCGTGCTGTCCGGGCTGTTCTCCAAGACCGCGTACATCTACCGCGACTACGCCTACCGCCTGTGCACCCAGGAGGCCGGGCTGCTCACCGGGAACCTCGACCTGGTCGCGCGGTCCATGGGCCTGCGGGCGCACGTGCACCACCAGTTCCTCGACGAGCCGGTCGACAAGCTGCTCGGACTCGACCGCGACGAGGAGCCGGCCCTGGTGGTGCTGGCGCTGCACCTCGCTGATGCCGACCTGCAGCGTGACCCGGTTCCGCGGACGGCCGCGGCGCTGGCCGCGACCATCGACCCGATCAGTCCGACCGTGGTCCCCAGCGGGCTGAAGGTCGCTCAGGCCTGCCCGACGCTGACCAAGGTCAACCGCGCGTCCCTGCGCACCGACACCGCGACCTTCGCGGCGGCCGAACCGGTCGCGCCCGCCGTGCCCGACACCGAACCGCTGCCGCTGCCGCCGGTCGAGGCCCCGCAGATCGACCTGGCGCAGGTGCTGCGGGAGCGGGACTCCGGTCCCGGGCTCTTCAAGCCGGTCGCCTCGCAGGTCGACGGGATCGAGCTGTGGGCGCGGCTGGCCCGGATCCGCACCGGCGTCACCAGCGACTCCGTCCCGGCCGGCGCGCCCGTCCCGCTGGAGATCTACCTGACCGTGGGCGACCTCACCGGGATTCCGGCGGGCTGCTACCGGCTCGACCAGCACACCGGCGCGCTGCACCCGGTCCTGCGCGCCGACGCCGACACCGACGCCGACACCGACGCTGTGACGGCGATCGAGCGGGTCACCATCCCCGGACCGGTGTTCCGCGACATGAACGCCATCGTCCACCTCGTCGGCGACCGCGACTGGGCCTTCGACACCTTCGGCGACCGCGGCTACCGGGTGCTCAACCAGGAGGCCGGGCTGCTCGCGCACCGCGTGTGCGTCGCCGCCGCGGCCCAGGGCATGTCCGGACGGATCGTCAACGCCTACCACGCCGAAGGGGTCCGGGCGGCCCTCGGGCTCGCCGACCCCCGGCACGCCCCGCTCTTCCAGATCCTGCTGGCCAGAACCGGCCCGGGCGGTCGCGTGATCGTTCCCGTCGAGCCCGAGGGGGTGGAGTGATGGACCGGCAGCTGGAGGTCGACCCCGACCCGGAGCGCTACCTGCCCGGCCCCGCCGCCGTGGTCCGCCTCGCCGGCAGCCCGGTCGCCGCGCTGGACGGACTGCGGTGCGCGCGCAGCTGGCGCACGGCCACCGAACTGGTGCCGCTGCGCGCCGAGATCGCCACCGTGGCCGGCGAGCTGTCGGGCCTGCTGCACGCGGCGATCGGCGCCGCGGGCGAGGGCCGGATCAAGGCCGGCCTGGTCGCGGTGCGCAGGGCCGTGCACCGCGGCCGCCACATCGACCCGGCACGGCTGGTCGACGTCCCCGCCGAGTTGGCCGCCCCGCTGCGGGAGTGGACCGAGCGGCTCACCGAACGCGACCGCCTGCTCGCGGCCCTGCCGGAGCAGCTCGAACAGGACTGGGCCGAGAGCTACGACGCGCTGCTCGCCGCGACCCGCCTGCCCGCCTTCCAACTCGGGCTCGTGCACGCCAACCCGGACATGTTCCTGGCCCTGCGGAAGTGGTTCGACACCGGACGCGCACCGCAGCGCCAGACCGTGCTGCGGCTGGCGCAGTACCTGGCCCGGTCCGCCGCGAAGACCAGCCCGTACTCCACCTTCACCAGCAGCGGCCTGGCCGTCTGGGGCGAGGCCGGGGACGTCGTCGAGGCGGCCGTGGGGGAGCGCAGTGCCGCGACCGTGACCGAGGTCAGCGTCGGCTCGCTGCACCGGATCGCGCGCGCCGTGTGCGAGCGCCCGGACCTGGTGGGCGGCTGCCCGATCCGGATCAACCCCAGCGCCACGACCGTCGACGGCGCCCTGCTCTTCCTCGGCCGCCGGCCGGTCGAGCACGTGCACACCCTCGCGCTCACCCCGACCCTGCGCCGGGTGCTCGAACTGACCACCCCGGACAGCACGTTCGACGAGCTGCGGAGCACGCTGCTGGCCGTGGCGACTGACGGGCGCCAGGTCGACCTGTTCCTGCGCCGACTGATGGCGCTGGGCCTGCTGGAACTGGTCCCGCCGCTCGCCGACCAGTCCGCGGACCCGATCGGCGACCTGCGCTCCTGGCTGCACCGGCGCCGCCGGCCCGGCCTGGAACGGCTGGACCGCACCCTGCAAGGCGTGGCCGAGGCCCTGTCGAGCTACCCGACCATCACCGAACCCGGCGACCGGGTCGCCGTCCGCGAGGCCGTGGTCCGCGGACTGGACACCGCGCTGCGCGAGGTCGGCGACCTCGCCCACGCCGAAAACCCCAGGATGGCCCGGGAGTTCGCCCGCTACAGCTTCTACGAGAACGCGGTCCACCCCGGCACGGCCGCCGTGCTGGACCGGGCGGGCTGGCGGCCGCTGCTCGACGACCTCGACGCGGTGCGCACCCTGCTCGGCCTGATCGGGCCCGACCTGCCGTTCAAGCTGACGCTCGGTTCGCTGCTGCGCGACCGGTACCCGGCCGGCGCCGACATCCCGCTGCTGGTCTTCTACCGGGACGTGCTGGCCGCGCAGTCCGCCGGCACCGCGTCGGCCCCGGCGCACAGCCGGTTCGCCGACGCGGACAGCCCCGTCGAGGCCGTGCGCGAGCTGCACCGCCTGCGCACCGCCAGCAAGCGGCTGCTGGGCGAACGGACGCCCGACCGCGACGGCGTGGTCCGGGTCGACGCCGAGGAGGTGCGCCTGCTGGCCAAGGAGTGGCCGGACTGGGTGCGCACCCCGACCTCGCTCGCCGTCTACTGCCAACTCGGCGGCCCCGCGCACAACCCGGAGCTGGTGGTCAACAGCATCGGCTGCGGCTTCGGCCGCGGCCGCAACCGGGTGCGGCAGATCCTGGACGTGCTCGACCTGGACGCCGACGCCCCGGACGAGCCCGGGCTGGCCGCGGACCTCGACGGCATGCTCTTCGCCGAGTTCGAGGCGGTCGCCCGCTCCGCCGTCAACGTCCGGAGGCCGGGCGTCGGACTGGTCGTCGACTACCCCGGCGTCCGCAGCACCCGCGAGGACGAGGACCGGGTGGCGGTCAACGACCTGTACGTGCGCTGCGGCGCGGACGGGCTGCCCGAGCTGGTGTCGCGGCGGCTGGGCAAGCGGATCTGCCCCGTGCACCCGGGCCTCGGCGCCGACCGGCTGCTGCCGGCGGCCGCCCGCTTCATGATCGAGGCGTTCGGCGAGTCCAACACCTGGTTCGGCGCGCACACCGAACTGCGGATGACCGCCGACCCGCGCGCCGACGACGGCGTGCGCCACCTGCCCCGGCTGATGGTGGGCGACGTGGTGCTGCGCCGCGCCATGTGGCTGACCCGCGCCGACCGGCTGCCCCGGCGCTCCGACGCCCCGACCGGCGCGGCCTGGATGCTGCGGATGGCCGGCTGGCTGGCCGAACACGGCATCCCCGAGCACTGCTTCGTCACCGTCCTCGACCCGGCCTCGCTCGGCCAGGCCCAGAACGGCCAGGTGATGAGCAACGACACCAAACCGAACTACGTGGATTTCGCGAGCATGCTGCTGCTGCTCGGGTTGGAACGCCGGCTCGCCGAGCCGAACGCGATCGTGCAGATCACCGAGATGCTGCCGGATCCCGGCCGGATCCGCGGTGAGCACGTCGCCGAGTACATCGTGGAACTGAACGAGCCCGGAGTCACCTATGTCTGAGCAGTCCGAGTGCAGTTGGGTCAGCGCCCACCTCTTCTACCACGGCGACCAGGACGCCGTGATCGCCGGTGTCGTCAAGCCCGCGGTCGAACGGCTGGGCCTGGCCGGGCTGGCCGAAGGCTTCTTCTTCCTGCGCTACTGGGAGGGCGGCCCGCACGTGCGGCTGCGGGTGCGCACCCGGCCCGAGCAGGCGCAGGAGGTCCGCTCGGTCATCGAGGAGACGGCCGCCGAGTTCTACCGCGCCCTGCCGTCGCAGACCGCGCTGACCGAGCAGGAGTACGCCGAGTCCGCGCCCGCCCTGGCCGAGGTGGAGGGCATGGACGAGTACGACACCGTGCTGCACCCGGACAACTCGCTCGCGTTCATCGACTACGTGCCGCAGACCGACGTGTTCGGCACCGGCCGCGCACTGGAGGCCGTCGAGCAGCAGCTCATGGCCTCCAGCGTGCTGGCCGTCGAACTGATCACCCGCGGCCGCACGGCCGGGCAGCGCGCCATGGACGCCTTCGCCATGATGGCCGCCAACCGCACCGTCTTCACCGGCATCCTGCCCGAACTCGCCTACCAGGCACGGTTCATGGTCGAGGGCAGCGGCCCGGGGGCGGAGCTGCTGCAGTCGGCGGAGTTCGAGCGGACCTTCGAGGCGAACAAGGCCCCGCTGCGCAGCAGCCTGGAGGCGGTGTTCGCCTCGACGAGGGGCGTGGCACTGCCGGAGGCGTCCGTGCCGAGCCGTTGGCTGACCACCGTGCGGGACGTCAACGACACCCTGGTCAAGCTGGAGCTGCTGGGCGAGCTGGACTCCTACCCCGACTTCGAGGCGCCGGCCGACGTGCTGCAGCACATCAACCACCTGGTGCCGCAGCTGATCGTGGAACGGTGCATGCACCTGATGTGCAACCGACTGGGCATCAGCCTGGCCCAGGAGTCCCACCTGCGGGCGCTGTTGACCAGGACCGCCTTCGACCTGTGCGCGGTGTGAGCCATGAGCAACGACGCGACGCACTACACGCAGACCGTGCACACCCCCACCGAGGTGCTGAACCAGGAGGCCTACCCGCCCCTGGTGGTCAAGACCTACCCGGGCGCACCGCGGCACCCGCTGCCCTGGCCGCCGGAGCGCTCCGGGCACCGGCTCGGCAAGATGCTCGCCGACCTCGGCGGCATCACCCGGTCGCAGTGGCTGACCCCGCTGGACAAGCTGCCCTTCACCGACAGTTTCGAGGCCATCCCGGACTCCGACCCGCTGCAGTGGCTGGTGACGCGGCGTCCGACGCCGTCGGGGGGCGCCCGGTACAGCGCGGAGTGGTACGTGATCGCCGGCCCCGACTCGGAGGTGCCGACCGGCGTCCACTACTACGACCCGGCCCGGCACGCCCTGGTGATGCTGCGCGCCGGTGACTACCGGCACTGGGTGGCGTCCCGGCCGGCCGCGACCGTCCTCGTGCAGACCAACGTGTTCTGGCGGCTGGCCGCCAAGTACGGCGAGATGTACTACCGCCTGGTCTGCCTGGAGGCCGGGATCCAGGTGGCGCAGGCGCTGGTGGTCGGCGGCGACCAGAACGCCACGGCCCGGCTGTGCTTCCCGGACGTCGACGTCACCGAGCTGCTCGGGCTCGACCCGAAGGAGGAGGGGGTGCACGCGGTCATCGAGCTGGTCCCGCCGGTGCCCGCCACCTACGGCGGCCCCTCGCTGGCGCCTTACCCGCTCGCCGCCGGCGCGCACTCGTCGGTGCTCGCGCAGAGCCGGCCCGGCCCGGAGCCGCTGCCGGCCGCACTGGTGGAACCGCCGGCCGAGCCGGCGGAGGTAGCTGAGGTAGCTGAGCGGATCCGCCTGCCGCACGCGGAGGTCGACCTGCTGGCCGGCACCCGCACCCGGCACGCCGCCATGCGCGGCTTCAACGGCGAGACCATGTCGATGACCACGCTGGCCACCATCCTCACCGGCTACGGCCGGCAGCAGCCCTGGGACCTGCCGGCCAACCCGGTCGAGCTCTACTGCGTCATCGCCGACGTGACCGGCATCCGGCCCGGCGCGTACCGCTACCTCCCCGACGAGCACCAGCTGGAGCTGGTCGCCGAGGGCGACCCCCGGCAGCAGCTGCGTGAGGCCGCGCTGGCCGCGCTGCCCCAGCAGGGCGCCCGCACGGCCAACGTCTGGCTGCTGCCGGTCGGCGACGGCGAAGCCCTCGAAGAGCGGTTCGGCGCCCGCTGGTACCGGGTGCAGCAGGCGGCCGGCGGTGCCGCGCTGCACCGGGCCTGCCTCGCCGCCGCCTCCATCGGCGTGGCGAGCCGGATCCAGAACGACGTGCTCACCCACCGGTTGGACACCTGGTTCGGCCTGGAGGGGCGCAAGCGGAGCCTGCTGGTGGCGCAGTTCGGCACCGAGCACCCGGCCGGGCTGCGCCCCGAGTTCCGGCTGACCTGGTGAACCTGGTGAAGGAGATCGGCTCGTGACTGACACCGTGATGGGTGACGGCCTGTTGGCCGCCACCATCGCCCGGCGGCCGCCGGCGGTGCTCGTGGTGGCGCGCGACGGCTGGGACACCAGTGACTGGGAGGCGGCGCACGGCCGGGGCGAGCCCTGGCTGCCGGTGTGGACCGAGCTGCACCGGGTCGTGATCGGGCCGTTGGTGCGGCCCGGTGCGCGCGGCTGCGTCTGGTGCGTGCAGAAGTGGCGCTCCAGCGCACCCGAACGGGCGCCGTGGACGGGCGAGTTGCGCAAGGACGAGCGGATCGCGGCCGAGCCGTCGGCCTGGCTGTCCGGCTTCGCCGCCGAGGCCGTGGCCGACCTGGTGCACGCGGGCGTCGCCGAGGACTGCTGCTGGTTCCTCGACCTGCGCGACCTGTCGCTGTCCCGGCACGCGTTCCTGCCCGACCCGCTGTGCGCGGTCTGCGGCGCGCTGCCCGAGGACACGGCCGCCCTCGCCGAGATCGTGCCCCAGGCCCGGCCCAAGCCCCGGCCCGGCGCCAGCCGGATCCGCGCACTCTCCGAGGCGCGGCTGGCCTCGTGCTACGTGGACGCCGAGACCGGCGTGGTCGCCCCGCCCCGGGGCATGCGCGACTCCATCGTCGCGCTGACCGAGGCGGTGCTGGCCGAGTACGGCTACAAGGGCGAGGCGGGGTTCGGGCGCACCCGCGACTTCGCCTCCAGCCGGGCCACCGCCGTCGCCGAGGCGCTGGAGCGGCTCGGCGGCCAGTGGCCCTGGGGCAAGCGGACCACCGTGCGCGGCAGTTACGCGGAACTGGCCGAGCACGCCGTGGACCCGCGCACGCTCGGCCTGCTCCCCGCGGGGACCTACCTGGAGCCGGACGGCCACCACCAGCCGTTCACCGAGGACGCCGTGGTGTCCTGGGTGTGGGCGTACTCCTTCGGCCAGGGCCGGCCGGTGCTGGTGCCGGAGAGCCACGCGTACTACCGGACGGACTGGCAGCCGGGGGCCCAGGCGGACAAGCCGTTCACCTTCGAGATCTCCAACGGCTGCGCGCTCGGCGGCAGCGTCGAGGAGGCGGTCCTGCACGGGATCCTGGAGATCGTCGAGCGCGACGCGTTCCTGCTGACCTGGTACGCCCGGATGCCCGTGCCGGAGGTGGACCTGGCCGGGGCGCCGGATCCGCGCATCGGGCTGGTCGTGGAGCGGATCGAGCGCACCGGCTACCGGGTGCGGGCCTTCGACATCACGCTGACCGAGGGGATCCGCGCGTTCTGGGTGCTGGCCCAGGACACCACCGGTGACGAGGGCCGGCCGCGGGTCGTCTCCACCAGCGGCTCGGCGCTGGACCCGGTCGCCGCCCTGCTCACCGCCCTCGGCGAACTGGCGCCCATCGTCCAGGTGGAGCTGGCCAGGTACCCGGCGGAAGCCGAGCGGGGCCGGCGGATGGCGGCCGATCCCGAGCTGGTGCGCATCATGACGGACCATTCGGTGTGCGCCGCGACGCCGGAGGCGTTCGACCGCTTCGACTTCCTGCTCTCCCGCGACCGGGTGATCAGCTGGGAGGAGGTGCTCGGCCGCCGCCCCTGGCCGCTCCACGCCGACCTGCGGGACGACCTCACCGAGGCCGTCGACCGGATGCTGGCGGGCGGCATGGACGTCGTGGTCGTCAACCAGACCTCGCCGCTGCACGAGGCCGCCGACCTGCACTGCGTGAAGGTGATCGCGCCCGGCGCCCTGTCGATGACCTTCGGCCACCGCAACCGGCGGACCACCGGTCTGCCCCGGCTCCTGGAGGTGCCCCACCGGCTCGGCCACGCGGCGCGCCCGCTGACCGAGGCCGACCTCAACCCCCACCCCCACCCGTTCCCGTGACCGGCCACGCCAGCACCTTCGGAGTGCGCGTCGCGGGCCTGCCCGCCGACGTGGTCGACCGGCTGGTCGACCATCGGCTGCGGGCGGAGCTGATCACGCTGTCCCGCACGGGCGCCGAGCTGGCCGTCGGCGCCGTGCGGCTGTCCGAGCGCTGCCACGAGGTCATCGGCGCGCTGCCCGACCCCGCGGCCAAGCCCAAGCTGGTGGCGCTGCGCCGCAGCGTGCACCAGTTGCGCGATCCCGGCCGGCTGCTCGCCGAGCCCCGGGTCGCGGCCGCGCTGGGCGAGGAACTCGCCTCGGACATCGCCGAGTTCGGCCGCAGACTGGGCCGGTACCGGGCCGACCGGGCGCAACTACCGACCGTGCTGGCCGAAGCGGTGCGCTCGGTCGACGCGGGCCTGCGCGAGATCAGCGCCGATCCCCGGTTCGACCAGGGCCTCGCCCACGCCAGCCCCACCCTCTACCAGGTGCTCGAACGCCGGCCCGGGCGCCAGGAGTTGATCCGGCTGGCCGTCTACACCGCCCGCGCCGCGCTCAAGACCAGCCCGTTCAGTACGTTCACCGCCAGCGGCCTCGGCCGCTTCGTCGCGGACGGGCCGGCGCTGCGCTGGGCCGCGACCGAGCAGCCGCGGTCGATCGTCGAACTCGACCTGTCGGTCCTCACCCCCTTGGCCAACCGGCTGGCCGGGGTGCGGATCCGGGTCAATCCGAGCGCCCGACTGGTGGCCGACACCGTCCGGTTCCTCGGTCCGCCGCCGGCCGAGGAACTCCTCACGCTGCCCCTGACCCCACCGCTGCGGCACTGCCTGCGCGCCGCCGCCGACCGGCCGACGCTCGCCGAGCTGGCAGCGGCCTTCCCCGCGCCCCCGCAGCAGGCGGCCGGCTACCTGCGCTCGCTGGTGGCGAGCGGACTGCTGCTGGTCCAGTCGGACTTCGACGACCACGGCATCGATCCGCTGCGGCAGTTGGCGCAGCGGGTGCCCGCCCTGGCGCCGCTCCGGGAGCGGCTGCGCACCTACGGGAGCGCGAAGGGGGCCGACCGGATCGAACTCGGGGCGGCGCTCCAGGAGTCACTGGGCGAGCTCGGCATCGCCGGCAAGCTGCGGGACGTGCTGACCGAGCAGTCGGTCATCCCCGGAGTCGTGGTCGACGCCGCTCTGCCGGCCTGGCAGGACGCTCTCGACGATCTGGCCGTCGCCTGCCGGCTGCTCGCCGTCTTCGACTGCACGCTGCCGTTCAAACTGGCGATCGCCGCGTTCATCCGGGAGCACTTCGGCACGGACACTCCGGTGCCGTTCGACCGGTTCTACGCCGCACTCGTCCAGGACGGCCGCGAGGCCATGCGGCTGCACCCCGCCGTGATCGGCTTCGACATGGCCGGGCTGGCCACGACCCTCGCGGCCAGCCCGGTCGCCGAGGTGCGCCAAGTGGTGGACCTGGTCGCCGAGATCCGGCGCGCGCTGCCGGACCGCCGACGGATCGAGCAGGTGCTCGACGCGCTGCCGGCCTGGGTGCGCCCGGTCGGCTCGGTCGCCGTCTACGCCCAGTGCGACGGGGCGGAGTTGATCGTCAACGCGGTCAACTCCGGCTTCGGCCGGGCCCGTTCGCAGGTGCGCCGACTGCTGCGCTACCTGACGGACGATCCGCTGCCGGTCGACGCGGTCTACCCGGGCGAGCCGACGTACGCGGAGTTCACCACCACCCTCGGCGTCTCGCTCAACCAGCGCGAGCCGGCGCTGCCGGACCGGCTCGACTACCCGCCGTCCGCCCGGCTGACGGTCGGCGTCGACGACGACGGACTGCCGGTCCTGTTCGACGACGGCACGGCCGTCCGCCCGGTCCACGGCGGACTCTCCTATGAGCGGCAGTTCCCGCCGGTCAAGGCGCTGCTGGTCGAGGCGTTCGGCGAGAACCCGCTGCTGCTGCGGCCCGACCAGCCGCTGCAGCACGACGCGGGCGCCGGCAGCGGTCAGGGCCGGGTGCTGCACGCGCCGCGGCTGAGCATCGGGCGCGTGGTGCTGCGGCGAGCCAGCTGGGTGGCCCCGCCGGGCACCCTGCCGCGCCGCGCGGCGGGCCAGTCCGACGCGGACTTCCTGCTGGCGCTGACGAGTTGGCTGACCGCGCGTGGGCTCCCGCTGCGGTTCTTCGTGTCCGTGCTGCGGATGCGCGCCCTGTCGGCCGGCTCGTTCGTGGGCGACCGCAGCCGCAAGCCGATGTACGTCGACATCGGATCACCGCACCTCGTCCTGGCCTTCGAGCGGCTGGCCAGGGACCCGGCCGGCACGGCCGTCTTCTACGAGGTCGCACCGGCACCCGAGACCGCGCTCCTCGACCACCAGGGGGTCCCGCGGGTGACCGAATACGTCATCGAGCTCAACTGCCAGGGAGACCAGACGACATGACAGAGTCCTTGTGGCGCACCGTGAACGTGTACCACCACGACGCCGACCGCACCGACCTGGTGCTCGACGCGGTGCGCCCGTTCATCGCGGCGGTCGCCCCGTCGGTGTCCAGGGTCTACTACCAGCCGCACTGGCGGCGCGGGCCGCACGTGCGCATCCCGATCCAGGCGAGCGCCGAGGCCTTCGACGCGGTCGTCGCGCCGGCCGCGGCCGAGGTGCTCGCGACCTACCTGCGGGCGCACCCGTCCACCGTCCTGCTCGACGAGCAGGCCTCGCACGCACAGCACGTCCGGCTGGCCGAACAGGAGCGCGAGCGCGGGCCGCTGACTCCCTGGGCGCCCAACAACAGCATCGGGATCGAACCCTACGACCGGCGCGAGAACGTGCTCGGCGGGCTCGCCGCGGCGGACCTGCTCGCCGACTACTACGTCGACACCAACCAGAGCGTGTTCGACATCCTCGACTGGGTCCGCGCCGGCGGCTCGAAGATGGCGCTCGCCGTCGACATGTTCATCGCGGTGGCGAACCGGTTCCTCCCGCCGGTGACCTACGGCTACATGTCCTTCCGCGGACACGCCGACGCGTTCCTGGCGAAGATGCCCGACGGCCTGCGCGAACGGTTCGACCGGGTCTACGAGGGCAACGCGGACCTGTTCCGGCAGCGGGTCGTCGAGATCACCGGCGCCGCCGAATACCACGACGTGCTGCTGTTCAGCGACCTGCCCGACATCCTGCTCCGCTACCGCAACCAGGCCAACGAGCTGATCGAGACCGGCGAGTTGGCACTGGACACCGACGACAACGGCGACCCGGAGGAGTGGGGATCGACCTGGACCGCCTGGTCCGACCGCAGCCCCTTCCACCAGGCGCTCGGCGGTCACCGGGCCGCCGCCGACCAACTCGGCGGCTGGGACGAGTTCCGGCGCTACCGGGTGGTGCTCAACTGGCTCTACCTCAACATGTACCGGCTGGGCATCGGCGAGTTGGAGCGCAACCTGATCTGCCACGTGGTCTCCCGCGCCGTCGAGGACGTGCACGGAGTGACCGCGATGGAGCGGATCCAGGGCCTGATCGGCTACGTCGAGAGCGGCGGCCGGCTCTAACCGGCCCGCCAGAAAGGACGAACCCATGAGTCACGCCGTCACCGTCAGCGGACTCGTCAAGCGCTACCACCCGCACGCACCCGCCGCCGTCGACGACCTGAGCTTCACCGTCGAGCGGGGCGAGGTCTTCGGCCTGCTCGGCCCGAACGGCGCGGGGAAGTCCACCACGGTCGGCGTGCTGACCACCCGGATCCTGCCCACCTCGGGCCGCTGCCTGGTGCTCGGCACCGACGTGGTGACCCACCCGGCCAGGGCGAAGCGGCTGCTCGCGGTCGTCCCCCAGCGCCAGAACCTGGACCGCTCCCTCGACGTGCGGCAGAACCTGCTCTTCCACGCCCGCTACCACGGCGTCGGCCGAGGCGAACGGGTCGGCCGCGCCGACGAGTTGCTCGACCTGATGGGCCTCACCGAGCAGGCCGGCCAACGCGTCGAGCGGCTCTCCGGCGGCCAGGCGCAGCGGGTCGTCATCGCCCGGGCGCTGATGCACGCGCCGAAGGTGCTGTTCCTCGACGAGCCGTCGACCGGCCTGGACCCGCAGTCGCGGCTCTTCCTGCACGAGCGCATCCGCGAACTGCGCGAGCGCGGCGTCACCGTCGTGCTCACCACGCACGACATGGAGGAGGCCGAGAGCCTGTCCGACCGGATCGGCATCGTCGACCACGGCAAGCTGCTCGCCCTGGACACGCCGCGCGCGCTGACCGGGGCGCTCCCGGGCGGCACCACGATCACCGCGCAGGTCCGCGGTGCGGGGGTGCCGGCCGCCGAGATCCTCGCCGCGCTCACGGAGTTGCCCGGAATCAGCGCGGCCGAGCACGACACGCCGCCGGGCGGCACCGAGTACTTCCGGGTGCGGACCGAGCGGGACCCGTCGGCCCTGCTGCCGGACGTGCTGCGCACCGTCGTCGACCACGGGTGCCTGCTGGTGGACCTCGCGATCGCCCGGCCGAGCCTCCAGGACGTCTTCATCACGCTGACCGGAAGGGAACTGCGGTGACCACCCTGACCGAACCCGCCGAGATCACCGAGACCGCCCGGGCGCGCACGGAGTTCGGCCCGGTGACCCGGACCTTCCTGGCGGTGCTGTGGCGCGACGTCTACACCACCAGCCGCCGGCCGACCGGCTTCCTGCTCCAGGTGGTCGTCCAGCCGCTGCTGCTGTTCTTCGTCTTCGGCAAGGTGCTCAGCGAGGCCGGCATCACCCGGGGCGACTTCGGCGCGACGCTGCTGCCCGGCGTCATGGCACTCAACGCGGTGCTCGTCGCCCTGGAGAACACCGCGATGCCGCTGATCATGGACTTCTCGTGGTCCGGCGAGATCGAGGACCGGCTGCTCGCCCCGCTGCCCGGGTCGCTGGTCGCCGTCGCCAAGATGCTGTTCGGCACGCTGTGCGGCCTGTTCGCCGGGCTGGTCATGGCGCCGATCGGGTTCCTCGTGCTCGGCACCGCCGGCTGGCCGCTCACGGCCTGGCCGGGCCTGCTGCTGATCCTGCTGCTCGGCTCGGCGACCGGCGCCGGCGCCGGGCTGATGCTGGGCACGATCGTGTCGCCGGACCGCATCGGCGTCACCTTCTCGCTCGTCATGGCCCCGTTGACGTTCACCGGATCCGTCCAGTACCCGTGGTCCTCCCTCGGCCACCTGAGGTGGTTCCAGGTGGTCTCCGCGGTCAACCCGCTGACCTACGTCAGCGAGGGCCTGCGGGCCGCGGCCCTGCCCGGCCCGCCGTCGTCGATCCCGCTGTGGGTGGACGCCCTGGTGCTGCTGGTCGCCCTGGTGGTCACCGGGGCGGTCGGCATCAAGGGATTCATGTCCCGCGCACTGGGCTGACGACAACTGGTCTGACAGTCAGTTACATCACCAAGCACAAAAGGAAATTGACGCATGAACAGGAACATCAGGACCGCTGCACCGATGGTCTACGCGGCCCTCATCGTGGGCGGCTTCATGATCAGCTCACCGGTCGGGGTCGGCGTCTGCGTGGTGGGCGGCATCTTCCTCGCGGTGCTCTACGCGGTCACCAACGGCGGCAGCCGTGGCTAGCCGATGAACCCCTGGGTCGGCCTGGTGACGAAGTCCAGCACCCGGCCGGCCTCCACCGCCACCGTGACGTGGGAGGTGGGGCAGATCGGGTCCTGGCCGTGCGCGGCGATCCAGTCGTCGATGGCGGCCGTGCCCGGGGCGACCACACCAGCGTCGTCCGCGTCGAAGTCCTGAGCCTTGGCACAGCCCGCGTCGGCGAGCTCCTGCGCGAGCACGGCGTGCGCCCCCTGCTCCCGGGTCAGCGTCGGCCCCTTGGGACGGCCGGAGCTCTTCTGCAGGCCGGGGACGAGCTGCAGCAGCCCCGCCGTGCGCGTCTGCACTTCGTCCATGGTGTAGGGACGGTTCGGCCCCAGGTAAGTGTTCCCGCGGCTGGACCAGAAGGCCCTCATATCGGCGGTCAGCGCCATCGTGCCGTCCGGGTTCACCAGCAGGTCGTGCGCGCCGTCCCAGAACTCCGGGGGGAGGAAGCCGCTGTCCAGCTGGAACTGCCGGACGCTGACGGTGGCCCGCCCGATCGCCTCTTCGTTCTGAATCCGGGGCGCCTCATGCGGTTTGGCACTGGAGCAAGCCGTGAGCGGCAGCACGAGTAACACCGTGACTGCCGCAGCCGTGCGGATGTTCATCGGAATCCCCCCGTCGAGTTCGCCTGACCCCATGGTCGACGCCGAACCCCACCCGCCCAGTTCCGCCGGCTCAGAGCCAGCCGCGGCTCTGTGCGATCTTGGCCGCGTCGGTGCGGTTGCGCGCGCCCAACTTGGCCATGGCGGTGGAGAGGTAGTTGCGGACGGTGCCCTCCGCCAGGCTCAGCCGGGCCGCGATCGCCGCGTTGCCGGCCCCCTCCGCGACCGCGCGCAGCAACTCCCGCTCCCGGCCGGTCAGCGGATCGGCCGCGTCCCACGCGGCCACCGCCAGTTCCGGCGAGACCACCCGCTCGCCCGCGTGCACCCGGCGCAGCGCGGCCGCCAGTTCGCCGATCGGCGCGTCCTTGAGCACGTACCCGGCCACTCCTGCGTCGACCGCGCGGCGCAGGTAGCCGCTGCGCGCGAAGGTGGTGACGATCAGCACCCGGGTCGGGTTGCCGAGGCGGTTCAGCTCCACGGCCAGGTCGAGCCCGGTGCGGCCGGGCATCTCGATGTCGGTCACCAGCACGTCCGGCCGGAGCTCGCGCACCGCGACCAGCGCGTCGTCGCCGTTGGTCGCGGTGGCCACCACCGTGATGTCCGCCTGGAGGTCGAGCAGGGAGGCGAACGCGCCCAGCACCATGCCCTGGTCCTCGGCCAGCACCACGCGGATCATCGGGCCGCCTCCAGCGGCACCGTGATGGTCAGTGTGGTGCCGGCCGCGCCGGAGCGCCGCACCTCGCCGCCGAGCTTGGCGATCCGCTCCCGCAGGCCGGTCAGCCCGGTGCCCTCCGGAGCGGCGCCGCCGATCCCGTCGTCCGCGATCACCAGCCGCACCCCTTCCTCGTCCGCGTCCAGTCCGATGTGGCAGGTGGCGGCCCGGGCGTGCCGGGCCACGTTCGTCACCGCCTCGCGCAGCGCCAGGCCCAGCTCGTGCTCGGCCGCCGCCGCCAGGGGCGGCTCGTCCTCGCAGCTCACCCGCAGGGTCACCCCGGTCACGGCCAACATACGCCGGGCCACCTCCAGTTCCGCGCGGATGCTGGTGCGCCGCCAGCCGGTGACCGTGCTGCGCACCGCCGCGAGCGCCTCCCGGGCGTTGCGCTCGATCTCCTCGGACTCGGCGCGGGCCCGCTGCGGGTCGGCGAGCACCAGCTCCTTGGTCAGCTGCGCGCGCATCACCACCGCGGTCAGCGAGTGCCCGAGCAGGTCGTGCAGGTCGCGCGCGATCCGTTCGCGTTCCGCCAGGGTGGCGAGCAGTTCGACCTGCGTGGTGCGCAGCCGCTGGTTCTCCAACTCCCGCCGCCGGTCGCGCTGCCGAAGTTCGAGGAGGCCGACGACCCAGATCATGACGAACGCGGAGGCGAAGCCCAGCAGTCGGTAGGGCACCGGCACCTGCGAGAGTAGCGCCGTTGCGCAGTCGAGCACGGTCAGGCCGGCCAGCCACCGTCGCGCCACCTGCCACGGCAGGGTGTTGGCGGCGGCGGCCGCGGCGTAGATGAAGAGCACGCTCGCGGCGCCGTTGAACGGCGTGGCCAGTGCGCCGATCACGGCCATCGGCACGATCGACGACCAGACCTGTCGCGCGGACCGCCCGCGCAGCAGCGCCACCGCGTACAGCAGGACGGTGGCCGCGCACACCGTGATCGCCAGCGGCCACTCCCACCACGCCAGGTCGGGCGAGAAGTAGGGCTGCGCCGGCACGAACAGCAGGTAGCCGAGGTAGACCCACTCCCAGGTCCGCAGCCGCTCGGCCACGGGCCTGGGACCGGTGCCGTCGAAGCTGGTCACAGGCGCGCGCGACGGTAGGACAGTGCCGCCACCCCGGCCGCCAGCACCGTGGTCAGCAGCAGCGCGAGCACGTGGATCAGGGCGCTGCCGTCGCCGAGTTGGGCCAGCCCGAGCTGGGCGAGGTGGTAGGTGGGCAGGAAGTCCGCGATCCCCTGCACCGCCGAGGGCAGCATCTTGATCGGGATCCACAGCCCGGACAGCACCGCCAGCGGGAACAGCACCGCGTTGAGCAGGGCGATCGCCGCACCCGTGCGCAGCTGGAAGCCGACCGCCACGCTGAGCAGCGTGAACGGGACGCTGCCCAGCAGCAGCACCAGCGCCACCCGCAGCAGTGCCCAGGGCGAGGCGTGCAGCGTGCCGAAGGCCTGGGCCGCCACCCCCATCAGCAGCAGCACGCCCACGCCGTAGAGCAGCGCGGCGGTGGCCTTCGCGGCGAGGCTGACCCAGATCGGCACCGCGGAGACCCGCTTGGTGCGCAGCCAGCCGAGGTCCCGGTCCTGTGCGACGCCGATTCCGGGCTGCAGGGAGGCGACCGTGATCACTCCGTAGGTGCCGAAGGTGGCCACCATGGCCGTGCCGGCCGAGACGCCCTGCACGGTGCCCTGCCCGTACAGCAGGTTGAACAGCACGAAGAACCCGACCGGCATCAGGACGCCGAAGAACAACGAGGTGGGTTCGCGCAGGATCGACCGGAGTTCGTCCCGCAGCTCGACCCGGAAGATCCGTCCCGTCAGCGCGTTCATGCCGCCCTGCCTTCCTCGTGGCTGGTCAGTGCGACCACGGCCTCCGCCAACCCGGCGTCCTGCACCCGCAGTTCGGACACCCCGGGGTCCTGGTCCAGCAGCACGCGCAGCAGGCGTTCCGGCGAGTGGGTCTGGAGCGTCACCAGGTCGTGCTCGCGCCCGATCCGGAGCACGCCGGGCAGCCGCTCCAGGGCCTGCTGGTCGAGGCCGGTGCGGACGGTGACCGTGCGGTCGGGGAGCCGGGAGACGAGTTCCTGCGGCGGTGCGTCGGCCAGGATCCGGCCGTGGTCGAGCACCACCACGCGGTCGGCGAGCGCGGCCGACTCCTCGATCAGGTGCGTGGTCACCAGCACCGCGGTGCCCTGCGCGCGGCGCCGGGCCAGGATGCCCCAGAAGTGCCGCCGGGCCTGGGTGTCCAGGCCGACCGTCGGCTCGTCGAGCACCAGCAGGGCCGGCTCGGTGACCAGCGCCATCGCCAGCTGCACGCGCTGCTTCTGGCCGCCGGAGAGCTTGGCCACCCGGCGGCGGGCCAGTTCGGTCAGCCCGAGTTCCGCGAGGATCGGGCCGGCGGCCGCCGCCCGCAGCCCGCCGCGGACGGCGGCGCCGCTCACCAGCTCGTGCACGGTCAGCGTGTTGGGGAACCCGGAGGCCTGCTGCGCCACGCCGAGCCGGCGGCGGGTGGCCGCGCGGCGCGGATCGCCGCCCAGGATCCGCACGGTGCCCTGCTGCGGGGCGAGCACGCCGACCGCGAGTGCCACCAGGGTCGACTTGCCGGCCCCGTTGGGCCCGAGCAGCGCGACGCACTCTCCCGGGGCGATGGTCAGGTCGACGCCGTCGAGCGCGACGGTCTCCCCGTACCGGTGCCGCAGCCCGTCGGCCGTCAGCACTGCTTCTGTGGTTGCCATGCTGACCAGGCTCCCGTCCGGTGCCCCGTGCTCGGTAGTGATGCCCTGTCACCAGCGCGAGATGACATAAGTCAACCTCTGGTCGCCTCGGGATCCTCGGGAGGGGGATCGGGGGTGCTCGCACTATAGCGGGGGCATGTGAACGCAACCAGGGTGGAGCTGCGCCTACGTCAACCGGATCGGGGCGGGCAGCAGGGCCGGGGCGGGCACCGGCACCCAGCGGCCGTCGTCGCCGACCCGGCCGAAGGCCTGGTCGCCGAAGTGGAAGCCGAAGCCGTAGGTGTGCGGCTTGCGCAGCTCGGCCAGCAGGGTGCGGCGGGCCGTGAGCACCTGGGCGGCGTTGGTGTCCGGACCGGACGGCCACTCGGGGTGGGCCAGCTGGGCCGGGGTGTGGAAGGCGTCGCCGAACACCAGGATCCGCCGCCCGTCGCCGGCCGACACGACGAAGGTGGTGTGGCCCGGGCTGTGGCCGGGGGTGATCAGCGTGGTGACGCCGGGCCACACCCGGGCGTGGTCGTCGAAGCGGCGCAGCACCTTCGACATCGGCAGCATGAACTCGTCCCAGTTCGGTGCCCCGACCTTGACCTGGTGCTCCCAGAACGGTTCCCACTCGGCCCCGGCCACCAGGTAGCCGGCGTGCGGGAAGGCCTTGCGCGGCGCCCGGCCCGGCGCGGCCGTGAAGCCCATGCCGGTGTGGTCGGTGTGCAGGTGGGTGAAGGCAACGGTGTCGATGGTGGCCGGCCGCACCCGCAGCCGGCCCAGCGTGCGCAGCAGCGCCCCGCCGCGGGAGACGCCGAGCGAGGGCGGGAGCACGTTGGCGCCGAGGCCCACGTCGATGAGCAGCCGGCGGTGGCCGCGCTCGACCAGCACGCCGCCCGCCGAGGCGGCGATCCGGCCCGACGGCGCCAGCTCCTCGGGGTGCTCGGCCCAGTAGGAGGAGGGGACGGCGGGCAGGAAGCCGGTGCGGTCCAACTCCATGGCCGCGTCCACGACGTAGGTGAGCCGGACGTTGCCCAGGGTGAAGGTGCGGACGGCGGACTGGTCGCCGAGCGAGCCGAACCGGCGGGGTGCGGGCGCGGCCGCCGGTTCGGCTTCGGCCTGGGGGAGCGCGCCGGCGAGCGGGCCGGCCAGGGCCGCGCCGGCGACGACCGCGGTGCGCAGCACACCGCGCCGGGAGGGGGTGGACTGCTGCTCGGGGGGTTCTGTCATGGCCTGGAACTCCTTCGTGGGAGGGGTGGGTGACGGGGCGTCAGCCGGTGTTGCGCAGGCCGGCGGCGATCCCGTTGACGGTCAGCAGCAGGGCCCGGCCGAGCGTGCCGTCCGGGTCGAGGCCTGCGGCGGCCGCGTCCCGCTGACGCTTGAGCAGCGCCACCTGGAGGTGCGAGATCGGGTCGAGGTAGGCGTCGCGGACCGCGAGGGTCTGCTTCAACGCCGGTTGGGATTCCAGGAGTTCGCGTTCGCCGGTGATCCGGAGCAGCTCGCCGACGGTCAGGTCGTGCTCGGCCTCGATCGCGGCGAAGACGTGCTGGAGCGGCTCGGGCACCAGCTGCTCGACGTAGTGCCGGGCGATCCGCAGGTCGGTCTTGGCCAGCGTCATCTCCACGTTGGACAGGAAGTTGCGGAAGAACTGCCACTGCTCGTGCATCTCGTCGAGGACCTCGCCCAGGCCCGCCTCGCGCAGCGCCCGCAGGCCGGAGCCGACGCCGTACCAGCCCGGCACGATCTGGCGGGACTGGGTCCAGCCGAACACCCACGGGATCGCCCGCAGGCCGTCCAGGCCGGCGCCCGAGTCCGGGCGGCGGGACGGGCGGGAGCCCAGGTGCAGGTCGGCGAGCTGGTCGACCGGGGTGGCGGCCAGGAAGTAGCCGGGCAGGTCCGGGTCCTCGACCAGCCTGCGGTAGGCGGCGTGCGCGGCGTCGGAGACCAGGTCCATCGCGGCGTCCCAGCGGGCCCGCGCCTCGTCCGACTGGCGGGGTGCGGTGTGCAGGGCCGAGGCGGCCAGCGTGGCGGAGAGGGTGAGTTCCAGGTTCTCCCGGGCCAGCGAGGGCAGCAGGTACTTGTCGGAGATCACCTCGCCCTGCTCGGTGACCTTGATCTCGCCCTCCAGGGTGCCCCAGGGCTGGGCGAGGATCGCCTCGTGCGAGGGGCCGCCGCCGCGGCCCACGGTGCCGCCGCGGCCGTGGAAGAGCCGCAGCCGGATGCCGTAGCGGTGGGCCACGTCGCGCAGCCGGCGCTGGGCGCGGTGGATCTCCCACTGGGAGGTGGTGATGCCGCCGAACTTGGAGGAGTCGGAGTAGCCGAGCATGACCTCCTGGACGTCGCCGCGCAGCGAGACCAGCAGGCGGTAGGAGGGGTCGGCGAGCATCTCCTCCAGGATCCGGTCGGCCTGCTGCAGCTCGTCGGTGGTCTCCAGCAGCGGCACGATGCCGATCCGGGCCACCCCGCCGTGCAGGTCGATCAGGCCGGCCTCGCGGGCCAGCACGGCCGCGGCGAAGACGTCGTCCGCGCCCTGGCACATGGAGATGACGTACGACTCGACGACCTCGGGCCCGAAGGATTCCAGGGCCCGGCGGACGGTGTGGAAGACGCCGAGGGTGCGCTCCCCGGCCCGGTCCAGCTGGGCCGGCCCGAGCAGCCGGCGGGAGGTCAGTTCTTTGGCGAGCAGCCGCTGCCGGTAGTCGCGGGGCATCTCGGCGTAGCCCCAGGCCTCCTCGCCGAGCCGGTCGAAGAGCTGGCCGAGCGCGTGGTGGTGGGCCTCGGCGTGCTCGCGCACGTCCATGGTGGCCAGCTGCAGGCCGAAGGCGGCGAGGGTGTGGATCATGCGGGCCAGCCGGCCGTCGGCGACCAGGCCACCGCGGTGTTCGCGCAGCGAGGTCTGCAACAGGGTGAGGTCGCGCAGCAGTTCGGCGGTGCCGAGGTAGTCGCGGCCCTCCTCGTGCGGGCTGCCCGCGGCGAGCCGGAGCTTGGTGTTGACCAGCTTCTGGCAGATCGCGGTGACCTTGAGCCGGTACGGCTCCTCGGAGTTGAGCCGCTTGTAGCGGGGGCTGAGCTCGGGCAGCCGGGCCAGGTCGTGCTCCAGCGAGCCGAGCAGCTCGGCCGTGGCCCCGCTGTAGCGCAGCGAGTTGGAGAGCAGGCCGCGCAGCTCGTCGAGCATCGCCAGGGCGTTGTTGATGCCGTGCTCGTGCTGGAGCAGCAGCACGTCCCAGGTGACCTCGGGGGTGACGTTGGGGTTGCCGTCCCGGTCGCCGCCGATCCAGGTGCCGAAGGTGAGCGGCCGGGTGCCGCCGGGCAGTGGGACGCCGACCTGGGCCAACTCGGCGGCGAGGTCCTCCAGGACGTCGCCGACGGTGTTGGCGTGCAGCTGGTCGAGGTAGTAGATCGCGTTGCGCGCCTCGTCGGCGGGCTCGGGGCGGACCACCCGCAGCTCGTCGGTCTGCCACATCAGGTCGATGGTCTCCGCGAGCCGCGCGTCGTGGCGGCGGCGGTCCGCCTCGGGGACCGGGGCCTCCAGCAGTTCGGCGATCCGGCGCAGCTTGGTGAGCACGGAGCGGCGGGCGGCCTCGGTGGGGTGGGCGGTGAAGACCGGACGGACGTTCAGGTGCTCGACCGCCCGGGCCAGCGCCCGGGGCGCCTCCCGCGCCGCCTGCGGCACGACGTGGGCGAGGCCGGCGCCGGCCCGCTGCCTGGCGGCGCGCAGTTCGCGGCCGCGGTGCACCTGTTCGGTGATGTTGGCCAGGTGGAAGTAGGTCGCGAGGGCGCGGACCAGGGTGGCCGCGGTCGCCGGCCCGATGCCGCTCAGCAGTTCGGCGCCGGCTGCCGCGTCGGCGCGGCCGAGCAGGCGCACCCGCTGGACCAGGGCGAGCAGTTCGGGCCCCTCCTGGCGGACCAGGGTCTCGTCGAGCAGGTCGGTGAGGTGGCGCAGGTCGGCGTGCAGGTCGGCGTGGTCGGTACGGGCGTTCATGACGGCTCCTCATGGGGGGAGTGGGGGAGGTCCGTTCACGGCGTCAGCAGGTCCACCGGGTTGGCCCAGGTGATGGCCGTGATCTGCCGGTCCGTCAGACCGGCGGCCCGGAACCACCGCGCGCTCAGCTCCAGCCACTGGGTGACGTCCGGCTGGTCGGGCTGCCCGAGGTCGGAGCTGAACAGCACCCGGGGGTGGGCGCGCACCAGCTCGCCGAGGTGCGCGGCGTCGCGGTGGCCCAGCAGCAGGGTGAGGGCGGTGATCTCGACGTACAGGCCGGGCACCTGGGCCAGTTCGCCCAGGGTGTCGGGGGTGAAGCCCGACATGGGGTGGGTCGCGTGGGTGAGCAGCAGCCGGGGCAGGTCGAGGCGGACGGCCTCGTCGACGATGCGCAGCGCCGCCGTGCGGTCGCTGTGCCCGGTGGCCACCGCGACCGGCAGGTCGCGGGCGGCCCGGAGCACCTCGCGCACGTCCCGGCGCAGCCGGCCGTTCTCGCCCAGGACCGGGCGGGCGCCCCACCGTTCGGGGTCGAGCAGGGGGTGGAACGGGGTGCGGGGCAGCGGCGAGGAGTGGGTGTGGCCGACCAGGGTGGGCAGGTGGACGACCAGGCGGGCCGGGCTGTCCGGGCCGTGGGCGTAGACCGCCTGTTCCACGGCCCGGGGCCGGACGCCGCCGGCCAGTTCGTTGAGGACGAGGGTGCCGGAGAGCGGCAGGCCCTCCTGGCGGGCCTCCCAGGCGCGGGCGGCGGTGGAGGTGAGGTGGCTCTTGAGCACCGCCCAGCCGCCGACGTCCCGGTAGGCCCGGCCCGCGTCGTGGGAGGTGTGGCGGCGGCGGTAGAGGTCGGGGCCGGCGTGGTAGTGCAGGTCCACCAGCACGCTGCCCGCCGGGTCACGCACGGGACTGCCGGCCGCCGCCGTCGTCCCAGGGCTTGGCGTAGCCGTAGCGGCGGCGGGCCTCGTCGAGCCGCAGGCCGGCGTCGACGGCCTCGGCGATGGCGCCCTCGGTGCGCTCGACCCGCTCGGCCCGGTCGGCGACCTCGGCGGCGTGTTCGGCGGGGACCACCAGGACGCCGTTGTCGTCGGCGATCAGCAGGTCGCCGGGCCGCACGGTGACCCCGTCGATGACGACGTCCCGGCCGGTGGCGGCGAGTTCCACCCGGTTCTTGCCGCTGACCATGGTGGCGCCGGTGCTGAACAGCGGGTAGCCGGCGGCCCGGATCTCGGCGATGTCGCGGGCCGAGCCGTGCAGCGCGGTGCCGCGCACGCCGCGGCGCTGGGCCAGCTTGGTGAGCAGCGAGCCCCAGTTGGTGCAGCGGGTGCTGCCGGCGTTGTCGACCAGGACGAAGGAGCCCTCGGGCACGTCGTCCAGGTAGTCGGCGGCGTTGCGGAAGCCCTGCGCGGCCGGGTCGACGGGCTGGTAGGTGACGGTGAAGGCGCGGCCGGCGGCGCGGGCGCCGGGCACCCGCGGGGCGATGCCGGCCAGCACGCCGCCGATGCCGAGGCTGTCCAGCGCGTCGGAGACGGAGGCGGTGTCGAGCCGGGCGAGGCGGTCCAGCACGTCCTCGGGGGAGCGGTCCAGCTGCTCGGCGACCGCGTGGGCGACCTCGCGGGTGCCGCTGGCGCCGCCCATGTCGTAGGTGAGGGTGGTGCGCCGCCCGGCGACCGCGCGGACCGCCTCCCGCAGTTCGCCGCCGGGGACGGGCATGCCGAGGTGGTCGAGCATCTGCGCGACGGTGAGCACCATCGCCATCGGGTTGGCGCGGTCCTGCCCGGCCATGCCGGGGGCGCTGCCGTGCACCGGTTCGAAGTAGCTGCCGTGGTCGCCGATGTTGCCGCTGGGGGCGAGGCCGAGGCCGCCCATGACGCCCGCGCCGAGGTCGGAGAGGATGTCGCCGAACATGTTCTCGGCGACCAGCACGCCGAACCGCTCGGGCCGGCGGACCAGCCACAGGGCGACGGCGTCGACGTTGAGGATCTCGGTCTCGATCTCGGGGTGGTCGACGGCGATCAGTTCGAGGAGCTCGCGCAGGTGGTTGCCGCTGTGGCGCAGCACGTTGGGCTTGTCGACCAGGGTGAGCCGGTGGTGGCCGTGCGAGCGGGCGTACGCGAAGCCGTGGCGGATCAGCCGGTCCATGCCGAACCGGGTCTGCAGGCGCAGTGTGACGCTGCTCGAACCGGGCCCGGAGGCCTGGGCGTTGGGGTGTTCGCGGACCAGGTTCCAGAGCGCGTCGTCCAGGCCGTGGAAGTCGTAGCCGGCGTACAGGCCTTCGGTGTTCTCGCGGATCACGGTGAAGTCGAAGCGGCCGTCGACCAGGTCGCTGACGGGGCGGATGTTGGCGTACAGGCTGAGCCGCTGGCGCAGTTGGATGACGGGGGAGACGAAGGTGAGGCCGGTGCCGCGCAGGTCGGCGGGCAGTTCCTCCTCGGCCTCGCGCAGCGGCTTGCTGGTGATGGCGCCGAGCAGGCAGGTATCGGTCTCCTCCAGCAGTTTCCAGGTGCGCGCGGGGACGGGGTTGCCCTCCTGGCGCCAGCACTCCCAGCCGATCTCGCCGAAGCGCAGGTCGAGCGGGAGGGCGAGCTTGTCCAGGACGTCGAGCGCGGCGGAGGTGACTTCCGGTCCGATGCCGTCGCCGGGCAGGACCGCGACGCTCTTCACGGGGTGAGGCGTGGGGTGGGTCACGGGGTGAGTCCCTTCTCCTGCAGGAAGGCGGTGACCAGGGCGGACACCTCTGCGGTGCGTTCGAAGTGGGGGCGCATGCCGGCGCCGGGGATGACGTGCACCCGGTGGTGGCCGGCCGCCGCGGTGTGCCGGTAGCCGACCAACTGGGAGTGGCCGCCGACGATGTGGAGCAGCGGGCCGGGGTGGGCGCGCACCGCGGCGGTCAGGTCGATGCCGCACAGCAGCCGCAGTCCGGCGGCGAGGCGGCGCCCGGCCTGCGGGTCGTGCGGTGCGGTCGCGGTGGCGGCCGCCGGTCCGGGGCGGTGCTGGTACGGCTGGACGCGCTGGTCGAGCAGGGCCAGGGCCGCGCCGGAGCGGCCGGCGGCGGCCAGGTCGGCGATCTCGGTGAGCCTGGCTTCGAGGACGGCGTCGCTGCGGGCCGGCCCGGAGACGAGCAGCGCCGCGGTCTGCGGGGCGAGGTCGGGGAGCAGGGCCTGGACCACCGCGCCGCCGAGGGCGTTGCCGCAGAGCAGGTCCACCGGCCCGTAGCGGCCCAGCAGTCGGCGCCAGCGGGTGGCGAAGGCGGCCAGCGTGTCGGTCTCCTCGTCCCAGGCGGAGAGGGTGTCCACCACGGTGACCCGAAGGCCGGCCCCGGTCAGGGCCCGGGTGACGGGGGTGAAGAAGGCGCCGCCGTCCCATCGGGGGGTGACGGGGGCGAGGACGAGGGCGTGGGCCGCGCCGGCGGCGGTCCGGGGTCCGAAGACCGCCGCCGGCACGGGGTGTCCGGTGGTGGTCACCGGACGGTGGCGAGGATGCGCGCGGTGGCGATCCCGTCGTGGTGGCTGCCGCCCACCACGTCCTTGCGGTGCTCGACCGGCAGGTCGTAGCGGCCCAGGACCAGGTCGGGCAGCGGGAGGGAGGGGGTGCCCTCCGGGACGGTGGCGAGCAGCAGTTCGGCCAACTCCAGTGCGTGGCCCAGGTGGAGGGGGGTGGCGGCGGTGCCGGTGCGGTCGAGGTGGGCCAGCCACTGTTCGGCGATCAGGTTGCCCGGGCCCTTGCCCATGCCCTGGATCGAGGAGTCCATCCAGGTCGCGCCGGCGGCGACCGCGCTGATCGCGTTGGACAGGGCCAGGCCCAGGTTGTTGTGCGCGTGCAGGCCGACCGGGCCGCCGGTGACCGACTTGGTCAGGGTGGTGAGGTCGGTGGTGTCCACCGGGGAGAGGCTGCCGTTGGAGTCGGCGAGGTAGACGAACTCGGCGCCGGCGTCGGTCGCGGCGGTGGCCACCTCGACGATGCCGCGGCCCGACCACTGGCTGATCCGGGCGAAGTTGACGCCGACGGTGTAGCCGGTCTCCTTGGCCTGGCGGATGTACTCCAGGCCGGGCCCGTAGCCCTCGGCGGGGAGGATGATGCGGACCAGGCGGGCGCCGGCGGCGTACATCGCGGGCAGGTCGTGCTCGGTGATGTTCTTCGGGTGGAGGATCATCGCGACCCGGTCCGGTCCGATCTCCCGGGCGACGGCGGCGATGAACTCGTCGTCGCCGCGGCCGGTGAGCCCGATGTTCGGGATCGGCAGCAGCGAGCCCTTGCGGTAGGCGATCTCGACCCAGTCGAAGCCCGCCTCGACGCTGAGCGCGGCGTGCCTGAGCGCGTAGTCCAGGGGGAAGTTGAAGCCGTTGCGGTAACCGCCGTCACGGAGGGTGACGTCTATGTTGACGATGCTCACAATGCCTCCAGATGAAGTGGGTCTCCAGGTGCAGTCGGGCGTGAGGTGGCTCAGGCCTGTGCCTGTGCCTATGCCTGGGCGGCGGCGTGCTGCGCGGCGAGCCGGCCGAAGATCAGCGAGCGCAGCACGGAGGTCGCCGGCGGGTAGGCGTGGTAGAAGAGGCCGGTGGCCTCGCCCGCCGCGTACAGGCCGGGGATGGCGGTGCCGGCGGGGCTGACGACCCGTCCGCTCAGGTCGGTGCGGATGCCGCCGTAGGTGAAGCAGATCGCGGAGGTCAGCGGGACGCCGATGAACGGCGCGGTGTCCAGCGGGACGGCCCAGTTGGACTTCTGCGGCTCGATGCCGACGGTGGCCTTGCCGTCCAGCCGGGTCGGGTCGAACTCGCCGGGGCCGACAGCGGCGTTGAACTCGGCGACGGTCTTCTCCAGGCCCTCGGCGTCGATGCCGAGCCGGCCGGCCAGCCCCTCCAGGGTGTCGGCCTGCTCCGGCGGCACGTCGCTGAGCAGCGAGGTGAGGAACCCGGGGATGGCGAGGGTCTTGGCGTCGGCGATCCAGTAGGCCTCCTGGTCCTGGTTCTTCCAGATCTCGTAGCCGACGTGCTCGAAGGTGTTGTCCCAGGTGTCGCGGCCCTCGTCGAAGAAGCGCTCCGTGCGGCGGTTGACGAAGATGCCGGTGGCGAAGCCGTACAGGACGGAGTCGGCCTTGGCGGTGCGGGTGTCGACCGGCTCGGCGTGGATGCCGTCGAACTGGCCGGCCGTGTCGGCGCCCAGCTCCAGGGCCATCCGCAGCGCGTCACCGCGGTTGTTGGCGATGCCGGGGGCGATCAGCGGCAGGTCGCAGGCCTTCGCGCCGATGTAGCGGGTCAGCATCTCCGGGTTGCCCTCGAAGCCGCCGCAGGCCAGCACGACGGCGCGGCCGGAGAGCCGCTGGGTGCGGCCGTCGGCGCCGCGGACCAGGACGCCGTCGACGGTGCCGTCCTCGGCGGTGGTCAGGCGCAGCGCCTCGGTCCGGTAGCGGATGTCGACGCGCGGGTCGTTCTCCAGGGCGGCGCCCAGGTGTTCGACGATCGAGGCGCCGCCGCCGCGGGGGCTGGCGGGGTCGGCCATGGACGGGCGGCCGGCGGCGAACCTGTGCGGCAGCGGGAAGGGCTCGAAGGCGATCTCGACGCCGTGCTTCTCCACGAACTCCAGGGTCGCCCTGGTCTCGCGCTCGACGGTGCGGCAGTACTCGATGTCGGCCAGGCCGCCGGAGACCCGGCTGACGTGCTCGGCCCAGTCGGTGTCCAACTCCTTGTTCCGGTCGATCCGCAGGAAGGCGCCGGTCCAGCGGGTGGCGCCGCCGCGCTCCGCCTCGCCGGCGCGCTCCAGGACCGCGATCCTCGCCGGGGTCTCCCGGTCGGCGGTGGCCTCGGCGTAGGAGAGCGCGGCGGACAGGCCGGCGGCGCCGAAGCCGATCACGATGAGGTCGTACGGGGCGTTGGTGTGCGCGTCGGACATGGGCTTCTCCTCGGTGGGTGTGTGGGTGATCAGCGGTTGGGCGTGATGATCCGGCTGGTGCGGTAGAGCCGGAACTTGGCGTCGGTGGTGGTCTCGGCGAAGGCCTGGTAGCGGCGGGTGAACTCCGGGTCCTGGAAGATCACGTCGAACTCCGCCTTGCTCGACCAGGCCGCGAAGTTGACGATGGCGTCGCCCTCGACGCTGGTCAGCAGGCGGGAGCCGCGGAAGCCGTCGGCGGTGGCGGCGACGTGGTCCACGGCCGCGGCGAGCGCGTCCACGCTGGCGGCCGGGTCGTCGGTGGTGGCCACGTTGATCAGCAGGACGCCGTCGTCCGGCACCGGGGAGGTGACCACGCCCGGGCTCGCGTTGCGGCCCTCGAAGGAGAGCACGGCGTAGGAGGCGATGCCCAGCTTGTGCCAGGGGTCGCTCTCGACGAGGTCGCGCACCTGGGTGTCGTCGAGGTCGGCGGTGATGACGACGGCGCCGCCCTCCGGCCGGGGGCCGCTGAGCAGGATGCGGCCCTGGTCGCCGTGCTCGCGCAGCCAGGCCCTGTGCTCGGCCAGGTGGGCGAGGACGGTCTCACGCGGGGTCAGGTAAGTGAGCGTCAGGACGTGGATCAACGGGGCCTCCGGGGTGCGGTGGGTGTGCGGCAGGGTCAGGCGCGCAGGTGCCGGGAGAGCCCGGCGAGGATCCGCTCGGCGTCGGCCACCACGTCGCGGACGACCTGGCCGGCGGGCCGGACGTCGTGGATCCGGTCGACGTTCTCGCCCGCGAACAGGGCGCGCTGCGCGGTGTCGTCGCGGGCGACGGCGGCGGTCCAGGCGGGCTCGATCTCGCCCCGCCGGGCGGCCAGTTCGGGGTCCCGGCCGGTCCAGGTGCGGGTGAAGTCGTTGGCGACGGAGCGGGCGCTGTACCGCTCGTCCCACGGGATGCCGCGCACCACGTCGAAGGAGCGGGTGTTGACGGTGTCGTCGGTGCTCGCCGAGACCAGCCGGGCCTTGAACCCCGGGCTGGCCGTCGACTCCTCGGTCGCGGCGAAGCGGGTGCCCATCATCACGCCGTCGGCGCCGAGCGCGAGGGCCGCCGCGAGGCCCCGGCCGTCCGCGAAGCCGCCGGCCGCGACGACCGGCACCTCGCCACGGGTGACGTCCAGGACGGCGGGGATCAGCGGCAGGGTGGTCCGGGAGGCGTGGTGGCCGCCGGCCTCGGCGCCCTGGGCGACGATCACGTGCGCCCCGGCCCGCAGCGCCACGGCGGCCTGGTCGGGGTCGTGGACCTGGACGACGACCCGGGAGCCGGCCTCGGCCGCGCCGGCCGCGTACTTCTCCACCTGGGCGGTGCTGCCGAAGGAGAGGGCCACCACCGGAGGGGCGTAGCCGAGCACCTTGTCCCACAGCCCGGGCCGCTCGTCGAAGGTGAACATGACGCAGCCGACGCCCCAGACACCGCCGTTCGCGGCGGCCTGCGGCAGGTGTTCGTCGATGAACGCCGGGTCGCCGTAGCTGACGCCGACGAGGCCGAGGCCGCCGGCGGCCGTCACGGCCCCGGCGAGCCGACCGCCGGTCACCCCGCCCATCGGGGCGCAGACGACCGGGTGGTCGATGCCGAGCAGTTCGGTCAGCTTGGTCGAGATCACGATGCTCCCTTGGTCCGGTTCGATGGCACGACCGGGCGGGCCGGCAGGACGGGTGGCACGGCGAATTCGACGTTGAATTCCGCGCGGCGGGGCGGGCGTTCCACGGATCGGAGCCGTTTCGGAAGGGGCCGCACTGCCCTCAGTGGCGCTGCGCTGCGCTGTGCGGAGCCGCCTCGTGCCGAGGTGCTGCGCTCTGCTGAAGACGTTAGCCGCAGGATTCGAACGCCGTCCAAGACGCAAACCGTGTGACCGCCATAAGGAGGCGCTATACCGGCTGCACACTGGACCGGCGCAAACGCGCAGAAGGCGTGCGAGCCAGGCCGGGGCAGACCTGGTGCGCACGCCGGTCGACGGCCGGTGCGGCGCGTGTGCGCCCCACCGTGGGCCGGGGATCAGTCGGCGAGGAACAGCCAGCCGCGCTCCGCGGCCGTCTCCTGGAGGACGCGGGCGGTGTAGCTGCCCCGCAGCGCGGTGACGGCGAGGCGCTCGCGCGGCGGTCTGGGGGTCGGCAGCGGCCGCCACACCAGCCACGGCTCCCGCTCCACGACGTGCCGCGGGCGCAGCGCCACCAGGTTCGGCGTGGTGCGCAGCGCGTGCAGGAAGAGCGCGGGCTGGTCCTGGTCGACGGGGTGCAGCACGGAGTTCCAGCCGAGCCTGGCCAGTTGGGCCGGCACGGATTCGGCGAACCCGGGTGCGCAGCCCTCGCTGTACCAGAGCAGGCGCTGCCGGGTCAGGTCACGCAGCGTCAGTTCGGGCCGGGCGGCGAGCGGGTGCTCGCGTGCCATCACGACGCCGAGCGGCTCCTCCCGGACCACCGCGCAGACCACGTGCGGCGACGGGATGGGCAGCCGCACGATGCCGAAGGCGATCTCGCCGTGCCGCAGGAGTTCGCCCTGGTCGGCCGAGTCCACCGAGCGCATCCGCACTCTCGCGCCGGGCTGGTGGTCGCCGGGGGTCCGCCGGCCGGACAGTCCGTTCTGCACGTCGATCAGGACCTCGGCGGGCACGGCGCCGCACACTCCGACGAGCCACACCTGCGGCGCGGGGGCGACGGCGGCGATGGCGGAGCGGAGTTGTCCGGGAATTCCCTGGATCTCCCGCAGGAACGCCCGGCCGCTGGCGGTCAGTTCGACGCCGCGAGAACTCCGGATGAACAGGGTGGCGCCGATTCTGCGTTCCAGTCGTCGAATTTGCTGACTGAGGCTCGGTTGGGAGATCCGGAGTTCCTGGGCGGCGGCCGACACGGTGCCGGCGCGGACCACGGTCAGGAAGTACCGCAGGTGTCGCATGTCGAAATCGTCGACCTCGCGGGCGTCGGCCATCGCGCGGAGCAGAAGGTCATCGGCCGGATCCGATCCCTGTGCGTCGAGGCCGTCGTGGGCCGAGGCGTGACGGCCCGTCCACTCGTCCAGCACGCTCATCCGCTTCCTCCAATGCGTCGTACCGGGCGGTGCCGCCCCTGCCACACACAGGGTTGTGCGCCCGGTGGGCCCAGTCTGCGGCGGGCCGGCCCGGCGTGGCAGAAGAATTTGTTCCGAAAGGAATGTTTTACAGGCCCGAAACGGGCCCGGGGCCGCCGGTGGACGCGCGGAAGGACGGTGCGCCGTCGGGCAGTCGGCGCACCGTCCCCGGGAGGGCGTGCTGTCTGGTCCGGGCCGGTCAGGCCGGGTCGGTCACCTGCTGCTTGGTGGCGAGGACGACCAGGCCGCCGATCACCGCGAGGGCGGTCAGCACGGCGCCGAAGATGGTGGCGCCGTTGGTCAGGCCCACGGCGTCGCTCAGGTAGCCGGCCGAGACCGGCAGGATGCCGGCCGGGATGTAACCGCCCACGTTCAGCGCGGCGTTGGCCTCGGCGAGCCGGGCCGGCGCGATGCTGGAGTTGAGCAGCGACAGGCCGCCGAGCTGGCCCAGGCCCTGGCCGGCGCCGGCCAGCAGCGCGGCGAGGATCAGGACGGCGACCGCGTGGGAGTGCACGGCGACGACCAGCGAGACCATGCTCAGCGTGGTGCTCACCGCGCCGGCCGTCAGGATGGTGCGCCGGCGCAGCTTCTGCACCGCGAACTGCACGCCGGTCGCGGTGCAGAACATCGCGAAGGCCATCGCGCCTGCCACGATCCGGTTGGTGGTGCCGAGCAGGCCGGACAGCAGCGAGGGGCCGAGCGAGAGCACGAACGAGGTGGCGGTGATGCCGGGGGCGAACACTGCGATGCCGAGGGCGAGTTGACGGCCGTTCCCGCTCGGCACGCTGGGCACCCGGATCCAGGCGCCCGTGCCGCGGCTCGCGGGCCGGCGCACCGGCATCCGCAGCACCACCAGCACGGCGGTGGCCAGCACCACCGCCTCGACGACGAACACGGTGACCGTCGGCCCCGGGGCCACCTCGGAGAGCACGCCGGCGAGCAGCGGGCCGAGGCCGGCGCCGAAGACCATCGCGCAGGAGGCCAGCAGGGCGGCGATCCGCTTGCGCTCCGGCCCGGCGACGTCGGTCACCGCGGCCATGCCGGCCGAGACCACCGAGCCGACCGCGATGCCGGTGAACAGCCGCGCCACGATCAGCGCGGCCACGCTGGTGGCCGTCGCGAAGATCAGGCAGGCGGCGAGGCCGAGGGCCAGCGCCGGGAGCAGCACGGGTTTGCGGCCGATGCGGTCGGAGACCACGCCGGAGACCAGCAGCGAGCCGATCAGGCCGACGATGTAGAACGCGAACACCACGGTCAGGGTGCCCTTGGAGAAGCCGATGGAGTGCTGCCACAGCACGTACAGCGGCGTGGCCGCGTTCGACAGCACGAAGACGGCGGTGATCGGCCACGCGGCCAGCCACACCCACCACAGCGGGGCGGCAGGCGTGGCGGTGGGGGCGGGGGTGGGGGCGGGGGCCTCGGCGGTCGCGGTGGGCCGCGCCTCATCGGCGGCCTGGACGGGTGCGCCCCTGGTTTCGGACATGACGACTCCTCCCGAGCTGACTGCGGGTTCTCCAGCAGTACGAGTTAAGTCGAACTTAGCATGCAGTACGATCAGAGTCGTACTGCACGGGGAATCGTGTGACGAAGAGTCGGATCGAGTGACGAACAGTCAGGGAGCCGCCCATGCCTACGACCACGCCCGCCGCACCCGCCTGCGAGGTGCTCCCGGAGCCGCCCGACCTGCCCGAACCGCTCGCCGAGCCGGCCGTCGACCAGCTGCGCCTGGAGACCGTGCTGGGCGCGCTCAGCGACCCGCTGCGCCTGGCCATCGTGCGCAAACTCCTGCTGGAGTCCGAGGGCTTCGACCACCCCTGCGGCTGGTTCGGCCTCGACCGGCCCAAGTCCTCGCTCACCCACCACTTCCGGGCGCTGCGCGACGCGGGCGTGACCCGCCAGCGCCAGTACGGCCTGGAGCGCCGCAGCCAGGTGCGGGTCCACGACCTCGACGCCCGCTTCCCCGGGCTGCTCGACCTCGTCGCGAACTGGACCCCGCGCCCCTGAGACAGGTCCCCGGTCCCCGGCCCCGGGCCAGTAGCGTGGCCGGGGGCCGCAGCGGTGCGGCGAACACGCCGGTGCGTGCCCGAGACCGAGGAGGAGATCCCCCGATGACCGTCGCCGCGACCAACTGGGCCGGGAACATCACGTTCGGCGCCGAGCGCTTCCACGAACCCCGCTCCACGGACGAGTTGCGGCGCATCGTCGAGGGCAGCCGCGCCCTGCGGGTGCTCGGGACCGGGCACTCGTTCAACGCGATCGCCGACACCGCCGGCGACCTGGTCTCCGTCGCCGCCCTGCCCCGCGTGATCGAGCTGGACGAGCGGGCCGCCGCCGTCACGGTCAGCGCCGGGATCCGCTACGGCGAGCTCGCCGAGACTCTGGACCGGGCGGGGTGGGCGCTGCACAACCTCGGGTCGCTGCCGCACATCTCGGTCGCCGGCGCGTGCGCCACCGGCACGCACGGCTCGGGCGTCGGCAACGGCTCGCTGGCCACGGCGGTGCGAGCGGTCGAACTGGTCGCCGCGGACGGCGCCTTGGTGACGCTCGACCGCGGCGCCGCGCAGTTCCCGGGCGCGGTCGTTGCCCTGGGCGCCCTCGGCGTGGTCACCCGGCTGACTCTTGACGTGCTGCCGGCCTTCGAGGTCCGGCAGTGGGTCTACGAGGACCTGCCGACTGCCGAACTGCGCGAACGCTTCGACGAGATCATGGCGGCGGCCTACAGCGTCAGCCTCTTCACGAGCTGGCGGACCGACCGGATCGACCAGGTCTGGGCCAAGCAGCGCGGCGGCCCCGACGCCCCCGCCACCTGGCACGGCGCCCTGCTCGCCGACGGCCCGCGCCACCCCGTGCCCGGCTGCCCGCCCGAGCCCTGCACCCGCCAGCTGGGCGTCCCGGGCCCGTGGCACACCCGACTCCCGCACTTCCGGCTGGACTTCACGCCCAGCAGCGGCGACGAGCTGCAGTCCGAGTACTTCGTCGCCCGCACCGACGCCGTCCGCGCCTTCGACGCGCTTGACGCCGTCCGGGAACGGATCGCCCCCGCCCTGCAGATCAGCGAGATCCGCACGATCGCCGCCGACGCACTGTGGCTCAGCCCCGCCTACGAACGCGACGCCGTCGCCTTCCACTTCACCTGGCACCCCGCCCCGGCAGCCGTCGCGGACGCCGTCAAGGCGGTCGAGGAGGCCCTGGCCCCGTTCGCCGCCCGCCCGCACTGGGGCAAGGTCTTCACCACCGCGCCCCGGGCGATCCGGGACTCCTACCCGCGCTGGGACGACTTCCGCCGACTGCTGGGCGAGTTCGACCCGACGGGAACCTTCCGCAACGCGTTCATCAATCGCCACTTCCACGAAGTCATCTGACGCACCATCAGCTGATCTGGGTCGTCGCCGGTGTTGCGGTTCGGTTGCCGTCCGCTCGAACGCGATGACGTGTCACGTATCCGCTGGGATGGTCGGAAGAACCGGTTCTTCGCGGGGGGAAACGTGACGATTGAGGATCTGGCCCGGGCGGTAACCGGCGCGGTCAACCGCTTCCGCCGAGGCGGGAGCGGGACCGTTGCGTTGCTCGTGGCAGCGGCACTGGTGCTGGCGCTCGCCGTGTACGGCGGCACCCGACTCGTCGAGGGCGGCGGGGGAACGCCGAGGAACGCCGGACACCGCGTCGCCGTGCTGGAAGACCCTCAGACGGTCAGAGCCGTGCTGCCCGACCTTCGGAGCGTACCCAGCGGATGGAGCTACTCCGATTCCGGCCCGCAGGTCAGTCCGTTCACGGATTCCTGCATCCCCCCGCATGAGGGGTGTGTGGCCCCGTTGGCCGACGGGCAGGTCCGGTTCTGGAGCAACCCCCAGCAGAAGGTGAGCTTCGAGGTGCTCACCTTCTCCTCGGCCGCCGATGCCCGGCAGATGTTCGGTGCCCTCCCGGGCCCGTCCGACGGCACCCCTTTGACCATGCCCGCGATCGGCGACCAGTCCACCGCCGTCCTCGTCTCGGACTCAGTGGCGACAGCCCGGGTCAGGGTCGGAACCACCCTCATGACCACCACCATCGACAACACGCCCTTCATCATCCGCACCGCAGACACGGATGCCCTGGCGCCCCTCGCCCGGATGTTCGCCGATCGCTCCCAGGAGGCCCAGTCCGGCCGACCACCGACCGCCCGAGCACAGCCCGCCGGGTAGGTCGGGCGGGCCGGACGGCCGTGGCCGTCGTCGAGCCAGAGATCCGATCGCCACCACGTGACGCTGTCAGCTGTGGGACGTCGCCAGTTGCCGCCCTGATGGCTGATCAGGGGAGTGGGGTACCGGCGGGCGGCGGTGCAGGAGCTTGCGGGGCCCAGGGAGCTGAACTTAGGTTAGCCTTGCCTAATGAACAGTGCGCTGTCGGCCGCGACCACGGCCGGATACACCATGCCCCCGCTCTGGCGGACCGTCACCAAGTCCGGCTACTTCCTCGGCCTGTGCGGAGCCATCGGCGCCACCGTCACCTACGCGACCACCGTCCGCCCCGCGCTGCGGGCCCGGTCGGCCGACGCCGGCGACGCCGCGGTACTCCGGCGCCGCTCGGCCCGCTACCTCGCCGGTGCGGGCGTGCTGCTCCTGGTCGCCGGCTACTTCCAGCTGGCCGCCCGCGTCGCCCGCGCGGGCAAGGGCATGCCGTTCGCCGACGCACTGGCGCCGGACCGGATCTGGCACTTCCTGCGGGCCCCCGCCGCCAAGGGCGCCTGGATACCGCAGGGCACGATCTACCTGGTCCAGAACGGCGTCCTGCTGCTGACGGCCGTCACCCTGGCGGCCCTCTTCGCACCGGCCGCGCGGCGCCGGACCGACGCGCTCGCCCTCCTCGCGCTGCCGCTCTCGCTCGCCACCACGCTGATCGCCGCGATACCCGCCGCCGCGCCGAAGAACGCGGACGCCGTGCTGGACCTCGTGTTCGACCAAGTCCACATCATCGCCGGCACGGTGTGGCTCGGCGGCCTGGCCCTGCTGGTCGCGCTGGCCGGCACCCGCGGGCGCCTCGGAGGCTCCGCCGGCCTGCTCTGGGCCGACCTGTGGCGCCGCTTCGGCCTGGTCGCGATGGTCTGCGTCGGCGCCGTGGTGGTGTCCGGCCTGTGGATGAGCTGGCGTCACGTCGGGGCGATCGACCAGCTCTGGACGACCGGGTACGGCCTCGCCCTGCTGGTGAAGCTCCTGCTGGTCGCGGGCCTGGTCACGGCCGGCGCCGTCAACCAGCTCTGGCTGATGCCCCGGATCGCCCGGGCGCGCCGCGCCGACGACACGGCCTCGCTGCTGCGCCTGACGCTGCGTCACTTCCCGCAGGTCGTCTGGGGCGAGGTCGCGCTCGGTCTCGGCGTGCTGGTGGCGCTGCCCTACCTGAGCGGCTCGGCCCGCACCGAGGCGCACAGCCCGCAGGCCGCCTCCTCGGGGGCGGTGTTCGCCGCCGGCGCCGCCCTCGCCGCCGCGCTGGCCGTCTCGCTGTACGCCACCGCCAAGACGTCGGACGCGCTCGCCCGTCGACAGGTGCTCGCGGCCAACTGCCCGACGGGGCACGAGGCATCCCGCATCTGAGAGGGCCACGGGGCCCCGCCGCCCGTCAGCCTCCGAGGGCGCTGTGCACGTCCTTGCGCTCGGTGTCCGTCGCTGCTCCAGCTGGACCCGGGCCGGCATCACGGCGACGGGCACCCGCATGGTGGCCTGCCTGCCGCTGGCCGCTCCGCTCTGCTGAGCGCCCGGCTCCATCACGCCTTGGAGGGGGCAGGACCGGTGCTGGCCCGCAGGACCAGCCGGGTGGGGACGAGGGTGGTGCCGTGCTCTGCGGTCCGGTTGCGGATCTGCTGCAGGACTCCTTCGACGCACCGGCGGCCGACCTCGCCGAAGTCCTGGTGGACGGTGGTCAGCGGGGGGATGAAGGAGGAGGCCTCGGCGATGTCGTCGAAGCCCACCACGCTGACGTCCTGCGGGACGCGTCTGCCGCGCTCGTGGAGCGCGCGCAGCAGCCCGAGGGCCATCTGGTCGTTGGCGGCGAAGACGGCGGTGCAGTCGGGCAGGTCGGCGAGCAACAGGCCTGCCCGGTAGCCGGATTCGGCGGACCAGTCGCCCCGGACGACCGGCGGCACGGGCCGGTGCGCCTGCTCCAGCACGGCCCGCCAGGCGTCGGTGCGGCGCTGGGCCGCGAAGGACTCCTCCGGTCCCGCGAGGTGCCAGACGGTGTCGTGGCCGAGGTCGAGGAGGTGGTGCACGGCCATCCGGGCGCCCTCGCTCTGGTCGGTGTCGACCACGCTGTAGCGGTCGCCCGCGTCGGAGTCGGCGACCACGACCTGGATGTGCGGGGGCAGCGAGATCGTGGCCGAGTCGAGGAGGTGCACCTCCATGATCACGATGATGCCGTCCACGGCGAGCTCGCCCAGCCTGCTGATGGCTCCGCGCACGCCGGTGTGGGTGGGCACCGCGACCGGCATCAGCGTGATGGCGTAACCCTCCTTCGCCGCCGACTCGGTGATGGCCTCCAGGGTGCGGACGTTGCCCGTGGTGGAGAGGGTGAACAGGATGACGCCCAGGGTCCGGAACTCGCCGGCCTTCAGGGCCCGGGCCGCGCTGTTGGGCCGGTAGCCCAGCTCGCGCATGGCGGCGAGCACGCGCTGGCGGGTCTCCTCGACCACGCCCGAACTGCCGTTGGAGACCCGGGAGACGGTCTGCGAGGAGACGCCGGCCAGCCGCGCGACGTCGGCCATGGACGGCCCGCGCGGCCTCCCGCGCCCACTGGTCCCGGCCGCCGCCACCGCTTCGGCTGCCGCCAAGGTCTTTGCCCTGTTCAAGACTTGCCCTCCTGATCGGATGAACCCCGGACTCGACGTTTCCCCTTGACGCTGATCGGGGGGCGGTGCCAGCATCACGGTAATCCAATGTTTACGTAAACGTCCATCGTCCGCGCACACCGATGTTTACGTAAACACGGTGCGGGCAACGCCACTTGATCCCGGGACGGTCATGACGATCACCTCACCACCCGCCGCGGCGGGTCGCGGATCCCCACCACCGAGGCGACGCGGGCGCGGGCTGGCCGGCTGGGGCTTCATCAGCCCGTTCCTGGCCGTCTTCGCCCTGGTCTTCCTGGCCCCCATCGGCTACTCGGTCTACCTCAGCCTGTTCCAGGACCGGCTGATCGGCGGCACCACCTTCGTCGGCCTCGACCACTACCAACAGGCCTTCCACGACCCGAAGTTATGGTCCGGGCTCGGGCGCGTCACGCTCTTCCTGGCCGTCCAGGTCCCGATCATGCTCGGGATCGCCCTGCTGGCCGCGCTGGCGCTGGACAGCGGGCGGCTGTACGGCCGGAGCTTCTTCCGCATCACCGTCTTCCTCCCCTACGCGGTGCCGGCCGTCGTCGCCACGCTGATGTGGGAGTTCCTCTACGGCTCGCGCTTCGGCCTGGTCGGCGACCTCGACCGGGCTCTCGGGGTCACGCTGCCTGACCCGCTGTCACCGAGCTTCGTGCTCGCGGGCATTGGCAACATCGTGACCTGGGAGTTCGTCGGCTACAACATGCTGATCTTCTACTCGGCGCTGCGCGTCGTCCCGCACGCCCTCTACGAGGCGGCCGAGATCGACGGGGCCGGGCAGTGGCGGATCATCACCGCGATCAAACTCCCCGCCATCCGCGGTGCCCTGGTCATCGCGACCGTCTTCTCGATCATCGGCAGCTTCCAGCTCTTCAACGAGCCCGCCATCCTCAAGAACCCGGCGCCCGACGCGATCACGACCTACTACACGCCGAACTACTACACCTACACGCTCTCCTTCTCCGGCCGCCAGCAGGACTACGCCGCCACCGTGGCGATCATCATGGGCGTCATCACCATGGTCATCGCCTACGCCTTCCAGCTGCGCGCCATGCGCAGGGAGGAGTGACCGATGCCCGGCGCCACCGACGCGATCACCCGGCCCCGACCGCACGCCACCGCAACTCCCCGGATCCGTCGGCGCGTTCACTCCGTCGACCGTCCCCGCCGCAGCGCGGCGCTCACCCTGCTGGCGAGCCTGGTGGTGCTCTACACCCTGGTGCCGCTGGCCTGGCTGCTGATCAGCGCGACCAAGACCCAGCAGAACCTGCTCGGCTCCCCGGGCATCTGGTTCAGCGGCCGCTTCGCGCTGTGGGACAACATCCGGGAGACCTTCAGCTACGACGGCGGCATCTTCGGCCGCTGGCTGCTCAACACCCTGCTCTACGTGGCGCTCGGCGCGGGCGGCGCCACCGTCCTGGCCGTGCTCGGCGGCTACGGCCTGGCGAAGTTCGACTTCCGCGGCAAGCGGACCGTGTTCGCCGTCGTGATCGGGGCGGTGGCCGTGCCGACCACCGCGCTCGCCGTTCCGACGTTCCTGATGTTCAGCAAGATGGGGCTGACCAACACCCCCTGGGCCGTCATCATCCCCTCGCTGATCTCCCCGTTCGGGCTCTACCTGATGTGGGTGTTCGCCGCCGAGGCCGTCCCCACCGAGCTGTTGGAGGCCGCGCGGGTCGACGGCGCCGGCGAGCTGCGCACCTTCTTCCGGATCAGCCTCCCGCTGCTCGCCCCGGGCATCGTCACCGTGCTGCTGTTCACCGTGGTCGCGACCTGGAACAACTACTTCCTCCCGCTGATCATGATCAAGGACCCGAACTGGTACCCGCTGACGCTCGGGCTCAGCTCCTGGAACGACCAGGCGGCCACCGCCGGCGGCCAGCCGGTGTTCAACCTCGTCATCACCGGTTCGCTGCTCACCGTCCTGCCGCTGATCGCGGCCTTCCTGCTGCTCCAGCGCCACTGGCAGTCCGGCCTCGCCGCCGGAAGCGTCAAGGAGTGACCTGACCGTTCCCGCGCTCCCGTCTGCTCCACCCCACCACGACACCGGAGTAACAGACATGAGAAGCACCGAAGTTCGCCATGCCCTGCGCGGCCTCAGCCTGGCGTGCGCCGCCGCCCTCGCCCTCAGCGCCTGCGGCAGCGGCTCGTCCACCGGCTCCGACGCCGGCCCGGTGTCCGCATCCAGCCTGGACGCGGCCCTCGCCAAGGGCGGCACGATCACCGTGTGGGCCTGGGAGCCCACCCTCAAGCAGGTGGTGACCGACTTCGAGGCCAAGTACCCCAAGGTGCACGTCAACCTGGTGAACGCGGGCACCGGCGACAAGCAGTACACCGCCCTGCAGAACGCCGTCCAGGCCGGCAACGGCGCCCCCGACGTCGCCCAGATCGAGTACTACGCACTGGGCCAGTTCGCGCTCGGCAAGTCCTTGCAGGACCTCGCCGAGTACGGCGCGGCCGGCCTCGCCACGCAGTACTCGCCCGGCCCGTGGAGCTCGGTCAGCCTCAACGGCGGGGTGTACGCGCTGCCGATGGACTCCGGCCCGATGGCGCTCTTCTACAACAAGCAGGTCTTCGACCGCTACCAGCTCACCGTGCCCGCCACCTGGGACGAGTACGTCGCCGACGCCCAGAAGCTGCACGCCGCCAACCCCGACGCCTACATCACCAACGACACCGGCGACGCCGGGTTCACCACCAGCATGATCTGGCAGGCCGGCGGCCACCCCTACAAGGTGAACGGGACGAAGGTCTCCGTCGACTTCACCGACCAGGGGAGCACCCAGTACGCCACCACCTGGCAGAAGCTGGTCTCCAACCACCTGCTCGCGCCGGTCAGTTCGTGGAGCGACCAGTGGTACAAGGGCCTCGGCGACGGCACCATCGCCACCCTGGCGATCGGCGCCTGGATGCCCGCCAGCCTCTCCTCCGGCGTCCCCACCGCCTCCGGCGACTGGCGCGTCGCCCCGCTCCCGCAGTGGCAGCAGGGCCGGACCGTGAGCGCCGAGAACGGCGGCAGTTCCCTCGCCATCATGAAGTCCAGCGCCAACCAGGACCTCGCCTACGCCTTCCTGAAGTTCGCCGATGCCGGCGACGGCGTGCAGGACCGCATCAAGGGCGGCGCCTTCCCCGCCACCACCGCCGACCTCGACTCCCAGGCCTTCCTGGACACCGCCTTCCCCTACTTCGGCGGCCAGCAGGCCAACAAGGTCTTCGCCGACTCGGCCAAGAACGTGGCGACCGGCTGGCAGTACCTGCCCTACCAGGCCTACGCCAACTCGATCTTCAACGACACGGTCGGCAAGGCCTACGTCTCCGGCACCACGCTGGCCTCCGGACTGAAGGCCTGGCAGGACTCCTCGCTCACCTACGGCAAGGAGCAGGGCTTCACCACCGGCCAGTGAGCGAGTCCCCGATCCCGACGACCTACGGAGCACCCAGCCCCATGCCCGTCCTGCAGATCGAAGGCGACGACTTCACGCTCGACGGCGAGCCGTTCCGGATCATCTCCGGCAGCCTGCACTACTTCCGCGTCCACCCCGAGCACTGGGCCGACCGCCTGCGCAAGGCCCGCCTGATGGGCCTCAACACCGTGGAGACCTACGTCCCGTGGAACCTCCACCAGCCACGGCCCGACACCTTCCGCCTCGACGCCGGGCTCGACCTCCCGCACTTCCTCGACCTCGCCGCCGCCGAAGGACTGCACGTCCTGCTCCGCCCCGGCCCGTACATCTGCGCCGAGTGGGAGGGCGGCGGCCTGCCCTCCTGGCTGCTCGCCGACCCCGACATCCGGCTGCGCAGCCAGGACCCGCGCTACCTGCACGCCGTGGCGGGCTACTTCGCGCAGCTGCTCCCGCCGCTGCTCGGCCGGCTGGCCACCCGCGGCGGCCCCGTCCTGGCCGTGCAGGTGGAGAACGAGTACGGCGCCCACGGCAACGACACCGCCCACCTCACTCACCTCGCCGCCCTCCTGCGCGAGTCGGGGGTCGACGTCCCGCTCTTCACCAGCGACCAGCCCGGCGACCTGGCGCGCGGCGCCCTCCCCGGCGCCCTCGCCACCGCCAACTTCGGCAGCCGCTCCGGCCGCTGGCTCGCCGCGCTGCGCGCCCACCAGCCCACCGGCCCGCTGATGTGCACCGAGTTCTGGAACGGCTGGTTCGACCGCTGGGGCGGCCACCACGTGGTCCGCGAACCCGACGAAGCCGCCCAGGAGTTGGACGACCTGCTGGCCACCGGCGCATCCGTCAACCTCTACATGGTCCACGGCGGCACCAACTTCGGCTTCACCAACGGCGCCAACGACAAGCACACCTACCGACCCACCGTCACCTCCTACGACTACGACGCCCCCCTCGACGAGGCCGGCGACCCCACCGCGAAGTACCACGCCTTCCGTGCGGTCATCGCCAAGTACGCACCAGTGCCCGCAGACCCGGCGCCCGAGCGGGCCGCCAAGCTCGCCGCCCCCGGCGTGCCGCTGACCGAGAGCGCCCCGCTGTTCGACGCCCTCGCCACCCTGAGCACCGCCGTCTCCTCCGCACGACCGCTGACGATGGAACAACTCGGCCAGGACTTCGGCTTCGTGCTCTACGAGACCGCGCTGCCCGCCGCCGGCCCCGCCCTGCTGGAACTGGACGAAGTCCGCGACCGCGCCCAGGTGTTCGTCGACGGCCAGCCCGTGGGCGTGCTGGAGCGCGAGAACCACGAGCACGCCCTCGCCCTCACCGTCCCCCGCGAGGGCAGCGTCCTGCGCCTGCTGGTGGAGAACCAGGGCCGGGTCAACTACGGCCCGGGCATCCACGACCGCAAGGGCCTGCCCGGACGCGTGCGCCTCAACGGCGCCGAACTCACCGGCTGGACCAACCACCCGCTCCCGCTGCACTCCCTCGACGGGCTCGCCTTCACCAGCGGCCCGCCCACCGTCGGACCGGCCTTCCACCGCGGCACCTTCGAGGTCGAGGCACCCGCCGACACCTTCGTCCACCTCCCCGGCTGGACCAAGGGCACCGTGTGGGTCAACGGCTTCCACCTCGGCCGCTACTGGTCCCGCGGCCCCCAGCGCTCCCTCTACCTGCCCGGCCCCGTGCTGCGCCCGGGCCGCAACGCGATCACCGTGCTGGAACTGCACGCCGCCCGCCACCCCCACACCGTCGACCTGCGCACCACGCCCGACCTCGGACCGACCGAGGAATAGCCGCGCACCGCACCGCGACCATCCCCCCACGCGAAGGACCCCCACCATGGTCAGGACGACGACCCGCCGCGCGCCAGCGTGGCTGTACACGACCATCACGCTCGCACTGGCGCTCGCCACGCTGCTGCTCCCCGCGACGGCCGCCCACGCGGCGACCGCCGGCTTCACGCTCGGCGCCGCCCGGACCGACCAGAACGGCAACGCCCTCCAGCTCCACGGCCTGGGCATCATCAAGGTCGGCAGCACCTGGTACGGCTTCGGCGAGGACAAGACCGGCGAGAACAGCAACAACACCTCGTTCCAGGACATCCCCTGCTACAGCTCGACCGACCTGTCCAGCTGGACCTACCAGGGCGTCGCCCTGGCCGAGCAGACCGCCGGCGACCTGGGCCCGAACCGGATCGTCGAGCGGCCCAAGGTCATCTACAACGCCACCACCGGCACGTACGTGATGTACCTGCACATCGACAACACCAGCTACTCCGAAGCCAAGGTCGGCGTCGCTACCAGCACCACGCCCTGCGGCCCCTACAGCTACCGGGGCAGCTTCCAGCCGCTCGGCCACCAGAGCCGCGACCTCGGCCTGTACCAGGACACCGACGGGACGGCCTACCTGCTGAGCGAGGACCGCCAGAACGGCCTGCGGATCGACAGGCTCTCCGCCGACTACCTCTCCGTGGACAGCGCCGTCGCCGTCCTGGGCGACTACGAGGCCCCGGCGATGATGAAGATCGGCGGGACGTACTACCTGCTCGGCTCCCACCTCTCCGGCTGGAGCACCAACGACAACGTCTACGCCACCGCCACCTCCCTGAGCGGCCCCTGGTCGGCCTTCCGGGACCTCGCCGCGCCCGGCACCAACACCTACAACAGCCAGACCGCCAACATCATCACCGTGCAGGGGAGTTCGGGCACCAGCTACGTCTACGCCGGCGACCGCTGGACCACCGGCGACCTCGGCGACTCGCCGCTGATCTGGCTGCCCCTCACCGTCCGCGGCACCCTGCTCAACCTCGGCCAGTACCCGACCTGGTCGCTCGACGCCGCCGCCGGCACCTGGACCCCCGACTCCGGCGTGCCCACCACCGGCACCCACACCCTGACCAACGCCAAGAGCGGCAAGCTGATGGACGTCTCCGGCGGCTCCACCGCGAACGGCGCGCCGATCATCCAGTGGCAGTCCAACGGCGGCACCAACCAGCAGTGGACGCTGAACCGGCTGGCGGACAACGTCTACACCCTCACCAGTGTCAAGAGCGGCCGCTGCCTGGAAGTGCCGAACTGGTCCACCGGCACCGGGCTCCAGCTCGACCAGTGGACCTGCAACGGCGGCGCCAACCAGCAGTGGGCAGCGGACCTGGTGGGCAGCCTCACGGGCAGCAGCTACCAGCTCACCAACATCAACAGCGGCCTCACCGTCGAGGTCTCCGGCGCCTCCACCACGGCCGGCGCGGCCGTCGACCAGGGCGCCGGCAGCGGCGCCGCGAACCAGCAGTGGACCCTGTCCTGAGCACCGTTCCGTTTCCTTGGCGGCACCGGGGCGAGCTGCCCCGGCCAGGTTGGCGGTCCTGGGAGTGTTAGCGCTCACATACACCCGTTCGGTATCGCCCGGCAAGGGCCGACTGCCTCAGGATCCGCCCAGCTCAGGGGTCACACTGCCGGTGGCACGCAGTCCCAGTTCAGGCCTGCCGGCTGACGGTTCGTCAGAGCCCGTGAACGGGTGGGCCTCGGACCGTCGCAGGGCGCTGCTCAGGTCCTTGGCGTGGCCGTAGCGGAAGACCCGTTCGTCGACGTAGACCGCGAGGAAGAAGACCAGGGCCACGCCCAGGTCGATCACGGACGGGTGGGAGCCGGCGGCGGGTGCCAGGACGGCGGCCATGGCCAGCCACAGGAAGACGTTCGGGGTGCTCTGAGTGATGATCAGATCGCGACCCAGGCCGGCGGTCGGGGGCCGCCACCGCAGGAAGGCGACGGTCAGCAGCCGCAGGGTGGCCAGCAGGGTGCCGGTGGCGGCCATCACCAGCAGGAGCTGCCAGGCCAGGTGGGGGATGTCGCGGGGGTCCGCAGGGGTGAGCGCGAAGGTGGCGAGCCCGGCGAGCGGGACGAGGGCGAGGCCGCCGAGCCAGTTCCAGTTGGTGCTGAGGGCGCCCGCGCGGATGGGGTCGCGGCGGCGCAGCAGCTGTGCGCCGGCGCCGGGCAGGAACAGGGCTGCCAGCAGGACGGCGCCGTAGCTGAGCAGCGCCGTGCCGAGGCCGCCGTCCGGGTGGGCGCCGTGGGGCGAGGCGATGGCGAGGGCGCCGACCAGCGCCGCCGGCATGACGGCCGAGGCCGCGACGGTGTGCCGCACGGCGAAGAAGTAGTCGCCGCCCCAGAGCAGGGAGAGCGTCGGGACGAGCAGGGCGGGCGGCAACAGCAGGAACAGTCCGGCGAGTTCGACCGGCAGGCCGCTGCCGCCCCACAGCAGGACCAGACCGATGCCGAACCGGGCCAGCAGCAGCGGCAGGGCGGGACGGATGCTGCCCGGCGAGTCGCGCAGGGTGCGCGGGTCGACGCGCAGCAGGGTGAAGAAGGTCGCCACCGCGAGCAGCAGGGTCATGGCGGCGGAGAACTCCCAGGCCGGCACGTGCACGCCGGCCAGCAGTTGGGCGCCGACGCCGGCGGCGGCCGCGAGGGCGACCAGTAAGGGCAGCCGGATCTCGACGATCTCGCCGAGGTCGTTGAGCAGTCCGGCGGCGGCCGGTGCGTGGGCAGCGCGCCGCAGGTCGTCCTCGGACAGGGGGCGGGCGTTGGGGATCTTCAGGTCGCGGTAGCGCTCGGGCGGCAGGCCCGCGGCGGCCATCGCGAACATCTCCACGATGTACTTGTGGGCGACGACGAGCACGGTGCGCCCGGCCTCGGAGGCGGGCAGCAGGACGTCCTGGTAGTAGGCGGCGACCCGGTCGTACATGGCTCGCCAGCTCTCCCCGCCGGGTGGGCGGCCGGTGTGCGAGTGGAACGCCTCGGTGTAGCCGGCGAAGCCGATGCCCTTCTTGACCAGGCTCTTGTTGTGGCCGCTGAACACCCCGAAGTCGCGTTCCACCAGGGCCTCGCTGACCACCACTCGGCCGGGGCGGCGCGGCTGGCCGGCGATGACGATCTCGGCGGTCCGGCGGGCCCGGGCCAGGGTCGACACGTGGACCTCGTCGGGATCCAGGGCGAGCGCGGCGACCTGCCCAGCGGCCTGTTCGGCCTGGCGGATGCCGAGGCCGGTGAGCGGGGAGTCCAACTGCCCGGCGAACCGGTTCTGTTCGTTGGCCTGGGATTCGCCGTGGCGGATGAAGTACAGGGGCATGGGCGTCCTCGGAGCGGGGAAGCAAGGTGAGGGGATTTGAGGTGTGCCAGTCAACTGGGAGCGTAGTTGAACAGTCAAGCAAATGTTAGCGTTCACCACCACTTGACCGTGAACGTTAACAATGCTGACGCGGCCCGTTCCTCCGGGCGTGGGCGGCGCCCCCTACCGTCCTGCGCGAGCAGACCCAGCGAGGAGCGAGAGATGAGCGCAGTGACGACCCACCAGGCACCCACCAGACGCGGCTTCCTGCGCGGCGCCATCGGCGTCGCACTCGGCGCGGGCGCGGCGGCCGCACTCCCCGCGGCGGCCACCGCCGCGATCCCGGCGGCCGACCCGATGCTGCCGTTCGTCTCGCACTACACCAGCAACCTCGGCGCCAACCTGACGGCGGGCAGCAACGCCGCCGTCGACCTGCTCTCCGGCATGGCCCGGCTCTGGCACACCGGTCCGGCCTGGAACGCCGGGCAGGCGATCGACCGAGAGCTGCTGCGCGCCAACATGCGCCACAGCATCGAGGTCACCGGCCGGCGCACCGCCGACCAGGCCAAGCAGGCCTTCCTGCACGACCGCCAGGACCAGAGCTACGGCATGATCGACGGCCTCGGGCCGCTCGCCGCGCTCTACCGGGTGGGCGCGCTCGCCGTCAGCAGCGTCACCACCGCGCCGGACGGCACCCCGCCCGGGCCGGTCGACGACACCGTCCCGCCCGGCGCCCCGGCCGGGTCCGCGACCGGCGCCGGCTCGCCCACCTCGGCGCTCGGCGCGGTGGTCACACTGGTCCAGACGCTGCGCGGCACCTACTCCTCCGGCAACCCGAGCAAGAACGCCTACGGCTACCCGCGGCCCTGGCGGATGAACCTGGACAGCGAGGTCCAGGACACCGGCGCGCTCGACGCCTTCGGCTACCCCGTCTACCGCTCGCCGGTCCAGGTCGCACCGCAGCTGCTGCGCCAGCGCGGCACCACCCCGGCCACCGACGGCGGCTTCCCGAGCGGCCACACCAACGCCTTCTTCCTGGCCGGCCTGGCCTACGCCCACGCCGTGCCCGAGCGGTTCCAGGAACTGGTCACCCGGGCCCACGAGTTGGCGGACAGCCGGATCACGGCGGGCATGCACTCGGCGCTGGACGTGATCGGCGGCCGGATCCTGGCCACCGCGCTGGCCGCCGCCATCCTCGCCGACCCGGTCAACACGGCCGCCAAGGCCGACGCGCGTGCGCAGGCCCTGAGTTACTTCACCGAGAAGACCGGCACCGACGACCTGTTCGCCGCCGCCCACACCGGCGGCCCGGACGCCTACGCCGACCGCGCGGCCAACGCGGCGCTGGTCGCCCGCTGCCGCAGCTACGGCCTGCCGCGCCGGGGCCCGCAGGACGTCCCGATGACCGTGCCGCAGGGCGCCGAGGTGCTGCTGGAGACCAGGCTGCCGTACCTGACCGCCGAGCAGCGGCGCGAGGTGCTGCGCAGCACCGCCCTGCCGTCCGGACAGCCGCTGCTCGACGGGCCCGAACTCTGGGGCCGCCTGGACCTGTTCACCGCCGCCGACGGCTACGGCGCGTTCGCCCAGGACGTGTCGGTGACCATGGACGCCACCCGGCGCGGCTTCCACGCCGCGGACACCTGGCGCAACGACATCGGCGGCCCCGGCGGGCTCACCAAGCTCGGCACCGGCGCCCTCACCCTGACCGGCCGCAACTGCTACCGGGGCGGCACTCGGGTGCGCGAGGGCGTGCTGGCCGCCGCCGGCCCCGCCGCGCTGGGCCACGGCGCGGTCGAACTCACCGGCGGAACCCTGGCGTTGACCGGCGTGCCGACTCTGCACGGATCGCTCACCGTGCGCGGGGCCACCCTGGACCTCGCGCTGTCCGGCCAGTTGGAGGTCGCCGGATCCGTCCACCTGGGCCCCGACGCCGTCCTGACGCTCCGTCTGGCCCAGGCACCCACCGGCGCCGAACTCCCCGTGCTGCGCGCACGGCGGCTGTTCGGCACCTTCCAGAGCGTGGTCGCCCGCGACGCCGCCGGCCGCTCCTACCGCGTCGAGACCTGCTACCACGGCACAGCCCTGACCGTTCGCGTTCACCCCTGAAGGAGTTCGCCATGAGCACCAGGAAGCCCCGCACTCTGCTCGCCGCCGCGCTGCTCGCGCTCGCCCCCAGCACCGCCGCGCTGGCCGCCGCCACCCCGGCGAGCGCCGCCTCAGCCCCGAGCGGCGCGTTCACGCTGCTGAACTACAACGTCGCAGGCCTGCCCGTGGTCCACGAGCCGCCGACCACCCTGTCGATGGAGGACGCCGCGAGCCGGATCGGCCAGGGCCTGCCGCCCTACGACGTGGTCAACGAGCAGGAGGACTTCAACTACCACGCCTACATCTACGCCGGCGACACCCACCCCTACCGCACCGCCACCAGCGGCCCCGCCGGGATCGGCGACGGCCTCAACACCCTGTCGAACTACGCCTTCGACGACTTCCAGCGCACCAAGTGGAGCAGCTGCTACCCCGACAACGGCGACTGCTTCACGCCCAAGGGGTTCAGCTTCTCGCGGCTGCGCCTGGCCGAGGGCGTCTACCTCGACTACTACAACCTGCACACCAACGCCGGTACCAGCAGCGGGGACGAGACCGCGCGGGAGAACGAGTGGCAGCAGCTGACCGCCTTCATCCAGGCCAACTCGGCCGGGAACGCGGTGGTCATCGCCGGTGACACCAACAGCCGTTACACCCGCGGCGACGACCAGCTGCCGGGCTTCGTCGCGGCCAACGGCCTGACTGACGCCTGGGTCCAGCTGGAGCAGGGCGGCGTCGCGCCCGCGGCGGGCGCGACGCCGCTGATGTGCGACGAGGCGGCGATCACCGACACCTGCGAGATCACCAACAAGACCTTCTACCGCAGCAACCAGCTGGTCACGCTGAACGCCACCGGGTACCACAACGAGCACGCCAAGTTCCTGGACTCCAACGGTCTGATGCTCTCCGACATGGACCCGATCCTGACGGACTTCTCCTGGGCCCAGAGCCCGGACTACCGCCAGAGCGACACCTTCGGCGGCCCGCACGGCAGTTTCTACACCGACCTGCCCAGCATCCCGGCGCAGGCCCGGGCCACCACCCTCACGCTGCGCAGCGGCACCCGGGTGGACGCCGTCGGCCTCACCCTCGACGACGGCACCACCCTCACCCACGGGGGCACCGGCGGCTCGCCGGCCTCGCTCACCCTGGGCGCGGGGGAGTACCTGACGCAGGCTCGGCTCTGCGAGGGCCAGTACAACGGCGACACCCGGATCTTCTACGCCGAGTTCACCACCAACCTCGGCCGTTCCCTGGCCGGCGGCACCCAGACCTCGGACTGCGTCACGGACACCGCGCCGGCGGGCTGGCAGCTGGCCGGGTTCTACGGTCGCCAGGGGGCGGAGCTGGACAAGCTTGGGGTGGTGTACACCCAGCGCTGACGCCTCCCGCCCGAACGTCGGCCGGCCCCGGAACCCAGCTCGGGTCCCGGGGCCGGCCGACGGTTCGTCAGGCCGCGACCGCTGCGGAGGCAACCGGCTTGCGCAGCTGCTTCAGCAGCACCACCACCGCTGCGGTGACCCCGGTGCCGGCCGCGATCGCCAACAGGTAGAGGAACGGGCTGCCGATCAGCGGCAGCACCCAGATGCCGCCGTGCGGGGCGCGCAGGGTGGAGCCGAAGGCCATCACCAGGCCACCGGCCGTCATGCTGCCCAGGATGCCCGCGGGGATGACCCGCAGCGGGTCGGCCGCGGCGAACGGGATCGCGCCCTCGGTGATGAAGGAGGCGCCCAGCACCCAGGCGGCCTTGCCGTTCTCCCGCTCTTCCGGGGTGAAGAGCCGCCGCCGGACCACCGTGGCCAGCGCCATGCCGAGCGGCGGGGTCATGCCCGCGGCCATCACGGCGGCCATCACCTTGAGGCTGCCCGCGTCCGGGTTGGCGCCGGCGGTGGTGAGCGCACCGGCGGCGAAGGTGTAGGCCACCTTGTTGAGCGGGCCGCCCATGTCGAAGGCCATCATCGCGCCGAGCAGCATGCCCAGCAGGACGGCGTTGCTGCCGGAGAGCCCGTTCAGCCAGTCGGTCAGGCCGTTCATCGCGGTGGCGATGGGCGAGCCGACCAGCACGAACATCAGGAACCCGACCGCCGCCACCGAGACCAGCGGGATCACCACCACCGGCATGATCCCGCGGATCGCCTGCGGCACCCGCAACTTGACCAGTTGGAGCACCAGGTAGCCCGCGGCCAGGCCGGCCACGATGCCGCCGAGGAAGCCCGCGCCGACCGCGACCGCGACGGCGCCGCCCACCACACCGGCGGCCAGCGCCGCGCGGTCCGCTATCGCGTAGGCGATGTAGCCGGCCAGGATCGGGACCAGGAAGCCGAAGGAGGCCTTGCCGGTCTGGAACAGCAGCGCGGCCCAGCTGTGCGCGGAGCTCCAGTCGAAGTGGCCCAGCACGGAGGGGGCGGAGGCGATCTGGTACCCGCCGACGGCGAAGCCGAGGGCGATCAGCAGTCCGCCGGCGGCGACGAACGGGATCATGTAACTGACGCCCGTCATCAGGTGCTTGCGCAGCCGCTGGGCCCAGTGCTCGGTGCTCGGGGCGGCTGCGGCCGTCCGGACCGGCCCGGCGGGACGGTCGGCGGGCCCGGCCGCGGCCGCCAACTCGGCGGCCTGGGCGATCAGTTCGTCGGGGCGGTTGACGGCTGCCTTGACGCCCACGTCCACGGTCGGCTTGCCCGCGAACCGGGCGCGGTCGCGGACCTCCACGTCATGGGCGAAGATCACCGCGTCGGCTGCCGCGATCAGAGCCGGGTCGAGCGGGGTGGCGCCGGCCGACCCCTGGGTCTCCACGTCGATCCGCGCGCCCGCCCGGGCGGCCGCCGTCTCCAGGGCCTTGGCGGCCAGGTAGGTGTGCGCGATGCCGGTCGGGCAGGAGGTCACGGCGACCAGGCGCAGTCCGCCCTTCTCCACAGTCGGATTGGCGGGTGCCGCCGCCTCCTCCCCGTTCACCAGCGCCGCCACCGCCGTCGGGCTCTCCGCCTCCCGCAGCGCCCCGGTGAACTCGGCGTCCAGCAGCCGCCCGGCCAGCGCGGCCAGGATCCGCAGGTGCGCGTCGTCCGCGCCGTCCGGTGCCGCGATCATGAAGACGAGGTCGGCCGGCCGCCCGTCCGGGGCGTCGAAGTCCACGCCGCGGGCGCTGCGTCCGAAGGCCAGGCTGGGCCGGGTGACGTGCGCGGATCTGCAGTGCGGGATGCCGATGCCGTCCCCCAGCCCGGTGGGGGCCTGGGCCTCGCGGGCGGCGATGTCGGCGAGGAAGCCGTCGAGGTCGGTGACCCGGCCCTCGGCGAACAGCCGCTGGGCGAGGGCGCGCAGGGCTTCGTCCTTCTCCTCGGGGGCGAGGTAGAGGTCGACGAGTGCGGGTGTGATCAGTGGGCCGGTGTCGCTCATGTGCTGTGGTCCTTCGCGTGGTGCCTGACGGTTTCCCTTGCCCCCGGGATCTGTGCCGCCCTTCCGTCCCACACGGTCGGGCTTGGTCGCCTCCGGCAAGCCGGAGAGCGTGGATTCAGCCGCGTAGCGGTCGGTCGAGCGGGATGTCCGCCGTCACGATCACCGCGGCCGGGTCGAGGTCGGCCGGGCTCGGCATGACGCTGCCCGGCAGTTGGACGGCGGCGGCGCCGTGCGCCAGGGCCGCCGCGAGGGATTCGGGTCCGCTGCCGCCCGCGCCCAGGAAGCCGGCCAGCGAGGCGTCGCCCGCGCCGACGTCGCTGCGGACCCGGGCGACCGGCGCGGTGCCGTACCAGCTGCCCTCCTCGGCGATCAGCAGCATGCCGTCGGCGCCGAGGCTGGCCAGCACCTGCTGGGCGCCGCGCTTGCGCAGTTCGCCGGCCGCGTCGACGGCGTCGCCCACGGTGGCGAGCGGGCGGCCGACGGCCTCCGCGAGCTCCTCGCGGTTGGGCTTGACCACGTCAGGGCGGGCGGTGAGGGCGGCGAGCAGGGCCGGGCCCGAGGTGTCCAGGGCGATCCGGGCGCCGCCGGAGTGCACCTGGGCGACCAGCTCGGCGTACCACTCGGGGGCCACCCCGCGCGGCAGGCTGCCGCAGCAGGCGAGCCAGTCGACGCCGGCGGTGGTGAAGTCGGTGCGGACCAGGCGCAGCAGCGCGGCCGATTCGGCCGGGCCGAGCTCGGGGCCCTGGGCGTTGATCTTGGTGAGCCGGCCGCCCTGTTCGGCGATCGAGACGTTGATCCTGGTGTCGCCGGCGATCTCGACCGCGGCGACCGTGATGCCCTGACGGCCCAGCAGGTCGGCGAGCAGCCGCCCGGCCGGGCCGCCGAGCGGCAGCACGGCGGTGGTGCGGTGGCCGGCGGCGGTGAGCGCGCGGGAGACGTTGACGCCCTTGCCGCCCGGGTCGAGCCGGTCCAGCCCGGCGCGGTTGACCTCGCCGGGGGCGAGGGCGGCGAGCTCGTAGGTGCGGTCCAGGCTGGGGTTCGGGGTGATGGTGACGATCATGCGCGAATGACTTCCGGTCCGTGGTTCTCGATCTCGGCGGCCTGCTGGTCGGTCAGTCCGGTGTCGGTGACCAGGACGTCGACCTGGTCGAGCGAGCCGAAGCGGGCGAAGTGCTCGGCGCCGTACTTGGCGGAGTCGGCCAGCAGCAGCACCCGGCGGGCGCCGGCCATCATGGCCCGCTTGACCGCGGCCTCCGCCAGGTCGGGCGTGCACAGGCCGCCGTCCACGGAGAAGCCGTTGGTGGCGATCACCGCGAGGTCCGCATGGATGTCGGCCAGGTCGCGCAGTGCCCAGGCGTCGACGGCGGCGTGGGTGCGGTGGCGCAGCCGCCCGCCGATCAGGTGCAGGGTCAGGTTGGGGTGGTCGGCCAGCCGGGCTGCGGTCGGCAGCGCGTTGGTGACCACGGTGAGGTGGGAGTCGACCGGCAGCAGGGCGGCGAGCCGGGAGACGGTGGTGCCGGCGTCCAGCAGCACGCTGCCTTCGGCGGGCAGCAGCGCCAGTGCGGCCTTGGCGATCCGCTCCTTCTCGGCGGGTGCGGTGGAGTCCCGTTCGGCCAGGCCCGGTTCGAGGTGCAGTGCGCCGGCGGGCAGTGCGCCGCCGTGGACCCGGTGCAGCAGGCCGGCCCGCTCCAGGGCGCTCAGGTCACGCCGGACGGTCTCCTGCGTGACGCCGAACTCCTCGGCCAGCGTCGGCACGTCCACCCGGCCCTGTTGCTGGGCGAGCCGGACGATCTGCTGTTGCCGCTCGGGTGCGTACATGTGGGTTCGGGTCCGTTTCATGTCTGTTCATGCCTGGTCAAGCGCCGACCATACGCGGTTCGACGGGAAAAGCAAGGGGTGCGGCGCAGGATGCCGCGGCGGATTGTTCATGCCCGAATGTGTTGACAGCCCGCAGCAAGCTGGCATAGAACCAACCGAAACAACACGCTTACGGGTGTGAAACCACAAACGTCCGGTCTTCTGCACCTGCCCCCGACCGCAGGGACCGGACCCCACCGCTGCGGCCCGCGCCTGACACCCCCTCGGCTGCGGGCCGCAGCGCCCACTCCTCCCGCCGACCGGTCTCCCACCCCGGTCGGCCCCTCGCCAAGCACTCAAGGACTTCCCGATGCACTCGATCCAGGTCACCGTCGGCTCGCGCAGCGGACTGCACGCCCGGCCCGCCTCGCTCCTCGTCCAGGCCGCCGCCCGACAGTCCGTCAGGATCACCGTCGGGCGCCCCGGCCAGCCGCCGGTCGACGCGCGCAGCCTGCTCTCCGTACTGGCGCTGGCCGCCGGGCACGGCGAGACGCTGGAACTGACCGCCGAGGGCGAGCAGGCGCCGGACGCCCTGCGGGAACTCGCCGAGCTGCTCGCCACCGATCACGACGCCGCGGCCGCATGAGCGGGCTGTTGTTGCACGGTATCGGCGTCGGCGGCGGCAGCGCCGCCGGGCCGGTGGCCCGGATGTCGGCGCCGCCCGCCCTGCCCGCGCCGCGCCCCGTCGCCGACCCCGCGGCCGAGGCGGCCGCGGTGCGCGCCGCGCTCGCCGAGGTCGAGGCCGACCTGGCGGAGCGGGCCGGGCGGGCGAGCGGCGCCGGAGCGGAGGTGCTCTCGGCACAGGCGATGATGGCCGCCGACCCGGCGCTCGCCGACCAGGCCGTCGGCCTGGTCGAACAGGGCACCGACGGGGCGCACGCCCTGACCGCCGCGTTCGACGGCTTCCGTGACGCACTGCTCGCCGCCGGCGGCTACTTCGCCGAGCGGGCCGCCGACCTGGACGACCTGCGGGACCGGTCCGTCGCCCGGCTGCCGGGCCTGCCGGTGCCCGGACTGCCCGACCCCGGCCACCCGTACGTGCTGGTCGCGGACGACCTCGCGCCCGCCGACACCGCACTGCTCGACCCCGCGCGGGTGCTGGCGCTGGTCACCGTACGCGGCGGGCCGACCAGCCACACCGCGATCCTGGCCAAGGCGCTCGGGCTGCCCGCCGTGGTCGGCTGTGCGCCCGCCGCCGATCTGACGGACGGTCAGCAGGTGCTGGTGCGCGGAGCGGACGGCACGGTCGAGGCCGACCCCACGGCGGAGAGCGTCGCGCTGGCCGCCGAGGCCGAGCGCCGCCGCCGCGAGCGGCTCGCCGGCATCCACGGCCTGGGCCGCACCTCGGACGGCCACCCGGTGGCGCTGCTGGTCAACCTCGGCGCCGCGCACGAACTGGCCGGCGCCGCGGCCGCCGACGCCGAGGGCGTGGGTCTGTTCCGCACCGAGTTCCTCTACCTGGACCGGGCCGAGGCGCCGGGCCAGGACGAACAGGCCGCCGCCTACCGTGCCGTCTTCGACGCCTTCGCCGGCCGCCGGGTGGTGGTCCGCACCCTGGACGCGGGCGCGGACAAGCCGCTGCCCTTCGCCACCGCCGCCGACGAGGAGAACCCGGCCCTCGGGATCCGCGGCCTGCGCACCGCCGCCCGCGACCCGCAGCTGCTGGAGACCCAGCTCGCGGCCATCGCCGAGGCCGCCGCAGGCTCCACCGCGGACGTCTGGGTGATGGCGCCGATGGTCTCCCTGCCGCGCGAGGCCGCCGAGTTCGCCCAGCGGGTCCGGGCCCACGGCCTGCGGCAGGCCGGGGTGATGATCGAGGTCCCGGCGGCCGCGCTGCGCGCCGACCGGCTGGCCGAGGTCTGCGACTTCTTCTCGCTGGGCACCAACGACCTGGCCCAGTACACCTTCGCCGCCGACCGCACCCTGGGCGCGCTCGCCGAGCTGCTCGACCCGTGGCAGCCGGCGCTGCTGGAGCTGATCGCCACCGCGTGCCACTCCGCCGCCGACCGGGGCCGCCCGATCGGCGTCTGCGGCGAGGCGGCGTCCGACCCGGCCCTCGCCCTGGTGCTGGTCGGCCTCGGGGTCACCTCGCTCTCCGCCGCGCCGGGCGCGCTGCCCGAGGTCCGCGCGGCACTGCGGGCGCACACCCTCGCGGAATGCTGGGAGCTCGCGGAGCTGGCCCTGTTCGCGGACGACGCGGCGGGCGCGGCGAGCGCGGTGCGGGCCCGGATCGGGGAACGCTGACCTAATGCCGCGTCAGGCAACCTTCGCCCCGTCGCGACGCTCCGGCAAAGGTTGCCTGGCGCGGCACTGGGCGGCGGCGCGGAGATGCTGCTGTGGATCAAGACGCCCGGCGAGTCCGACGGCAACTGCGGAACCGGCGCCGGATCCAGCGCGGGACAATTCCTGCCGCAGGTGGCCTACGACCTGGTATACGGCTACTGAAGCGTGGGCCGGCCGAGGTAGGTGAGGACGCCCGGGTCGGGCACCGGGATCTCGTGGAAGCCCATCCGGTCGTAGAAGGCGCGGGCGGCCGTGTTCGCGGTGACCATGCCCAAGTGGACCCGGGGCGCCCCGGCCTGCGCCAGGGCGGCGAGCAGCGTGCTCAGCAGGGCGCGGCCGTGGCCGCGTCCCTGGTAGGCGGGCAGCAGGTCGATGTGCAAGTGGGCTGGGTAGGAGGCGAGTTCGGGCACGAGCAGCCGCTCCGGCCGGTGCAGCAGGGCCGCCATCACCTCGTCGGGCGTGCCGGGTTCGCCGGCCGGCAGCGGATGCCGGTCGGCGACCGCGGGCAGCCACCGCGCGCGGAAGTCGCGGACGAAGCGCGCGGTGTCGCTGGTGCCCAGCACGTAGCCCACCGCGCCGGCCCCGTCGTCGAGGACGAAGGCCAGGTCCGGTTCGAGAGCGGTGTACGGCGCGGCGAAGATGTTCGGCAGCAGCTCCTGGTCGCGGTAGACGCCGCGGGCGTCACCGCCGGCCTCGGCGGTGCGCGTGCAGATGTCGAAGACGGCGTCCCGGTCCTCCGGGCGGTAGCGGCGGATGGCGGGCGCGGGCATGCACAGCCTCCAGTTCAGCTGTTGTGGAGCTCGGTGAAGACGAAGGAGAACTCGGCCGCCTCGGCCAGGAGTTGGTACTGCGGCAGCGGGCCCGGGCCGCAGGAGGCGGTGCCGATGCCGTGCAGGGCGTGGTCGAGGTTGACCCACACGGTGTCGCCGGCGGTCAGATCGGTCAAGTGGGTTGCCGCGTCCAGCTGTTCGGTGGTCCAGCGGCGGGCGGTGAGGGAGAACTCGGGGTCGCCCTCGATCCGCAGTCCGCCGAGCTCGGCCCAACGGACGCCGGCTCGCGCGCCGTTCTCCTGCGGGCGCAGGTAGGGCGTCTGCAGTGCGTCGACGGTGGATTCGTGGCGGCCGAGCCGGGCGGCGGTGCTGCTGTCCGGGTACGCCTCGCCGGGGCCGGCGCCGAACCAGCGCACCGCATCCGCCGAGGCGAGGCCGAGCCGCACGCCGAGGCGGGGGAGCGGCACCGGCCACTCGCCGTCGGGGCGCACGGACACGGCCAGCCGCAGGCGCTCGCCCTCGCAGGTCCAGCGGTACTCGGTGGCGAGGCCGAACTCGGCGGCGGCCGGCGCCACTCGGGTTCGCACGGTCAGCGTGTCCTCGCCCAGCTCCACGGAGTCCAGCCGGTGGCGCAGGCGGTGCAGGCCCGCGTCGCGCCACGGTCCGGCGTGGCGGATGCCGGTGTGCCAGTCCAGGCCTTCGTCGTTGTCGGTGGGCGCCCGCCACAGGTCCAGCCGCAGACCGCTGACCGCGACGGCGCCGATGCTCCGCAGCGCACCGGTGCGGGCGTCGAAGGCGGCCGGGCCGAGGGCGATCACGCCGTCGGCCGCGACCGGGCCGGCGGTCGGGCGGACGAGCGGCAACGGCAGTGCGGCGACCGGGAGCTGACCCCAGGCCACCTCGTGGCCAGCCGGTGCCCACGCCGTGTCGGCGGTCAGCACGGCCCGGACGGTCCACTGGGTCTCGCCCGGTCCGTGCACGCGCTCCGGTGCTGGCAGCTTCAGTTCGGCCGACTCGCCGGGCAGCAGCACCGGCACGGACAGCGGGCCGGTCTCGATCGTCTCCCCGTCCACCTGGTACGACCACTCGAAGGCCAGCGCGGACAGGTCGGCGAAGTCGTGGCGGTTGGTCACCCGCACCGTCCTGTCGGCGCCGTCGCCCTCGATGCGGACCGGCTCGATCACCTTCTTGTACTCGATCAGGCCGGGGGAGGGCTGCCGGTCGGGGAAGAGCAGGCCGTCGCAGACGAAGTTGCCGTCGTGCAGTTCTTCGCCGAAGTCGCCGCCGTAGGCGTAGCCCAGTTCGGGGTGCCTGATGCCGTGGTCGATCCACTCCCAGACGAACCCGCCCTGCAGTCGCTCGTAGGACTCGAACAGCCGCTGGTAGTCGGCGAGTCCGCCGGGGCCGTTGCCCATGGCGTGGGCGTACTCGCAGAGGATGAAGGGGAGTTCGCGGCGCCGGCGGGGGCCGCCGTCCAGTCGCCGGCCGATCTGCTCGACCTGGGCGTGGGAGGCGTACATCTGCGAGTACACGTCCGTGTCACGGCAGTTCGGGTCGCCCTCGTAGTGCAGCAGGCGCGCGGAGTCGCGGCCGCGGATCCACTCGGCCATCGCAGTCAGGCCGCGCCCGGTGCCGGCCTCGTTGCCCAGCGACCAGATGATGACCGAGGGGTGGTTCTTGTCGCGCTCGACCATGCGGGCGGCGCGGTCGAGCAGGGCCGGCGTCCAGCGGTCGTCGTCGACCGGGTTGTCGCGCCAGCCCTGCTCGCCGAAGCCGTGGGTCTCCAGGTCGCACTCGTCGATGACCCACAGGCCGTACTCGTCGCACAGGTCGAGGAAGGCCGGGTGCGGCGGGTAGTGCGAGGTGCGCACCGCGTTGACGTTGTGACGCTTCATCAGCAGCACGTCCTGGCGCATGGTCTCCAGGTCGAGGGTGCGGCCCGTCTCGGGGTGCCACTCGTGGCGGTTGACGCCCTTGAGGAGCAGTGCCGTGCCGTTGACCTTGATCAGGCCGTCGGTCAACTCGACCGTTCGGAAGCCGATCCGCAGCGGTACGCGCTCGCCCGCGGTGGCGAGTTCACCCTCGTACAGCACCGGCAGCTCGGCCGACCAGGGCCGCACCGGCGCGGTGACCGCTTCCCCCGTCGCGACGTCGATGCCCAGGGCGGGCACCCGCACCCGCCCGTCGACCTCGGAGTCGACGCGCAGGGTGCCCTCGCCGCTGCGGTGGTCGTAGGAGGCGTGCACGAAGAAGTCGCCCGCGCTGCCCGGCGGGCGGTGAAGCAGCGTCACCTCGCGGAAGATGCCCGGCAGCCACCACTGGTCCTGGTCCTCCAGGTAGGAGCCGGCCGACCACTGGTGGACGCGGACGGCGAGCACGTTGCCGGTGCGCTTGAGCAGGTGGCCGACGGCGAACTCGTGCGGCAGGCGGGAGCCCTGGAACTCGCCGAGCCCGGTGCCGTTCAGCCAGACCCGGGCGCAGGACTCGACGCCGTCGAAGCGCAGCACCGCGCCGCCGTCGGCCGGCCACTCCTCGGGCAGGTCGAAGGTGCGCAGGTGGTCGCCGGTCGGGTTCTCGGTCGGCACGCGGGGCGGGTCGACGGGGAACGGGTAGCGGACGTTGGTGTAGGCGGGCCGGCCGAAGGCGCCGTCGCCCTGGAGCACCCAGTGGCCCGGGACGGTGACCTCGGCCCAGTGCCCGGCCTCGAACCCGGGTTCGGCGAACGACTCGTCCTCGGCGTCGGCCGTCGGCGACACGCGCAGTCGCCAACTGCCGTTCAGTGACAGGGCCTTGGCGTTGGAGGCGGGGTGCCAGGCGCGGGGTGCGAGTGTCCCGTGGCCGGGGGAGAAGTCCTCGATGTACGCGTTGGTCATTCCTTGACAGCTCCCCGCACGCCGCACGCCGACAGTACCGGGAGCGTACCGAACGGCGGGGCGCACGGGAGGCGGAGCCCGCGATCCGTCCTCGTGGGCCCCGCCTGGTGCTACGGCGTTCCGATCAGGAGGTCACGGTCACCGTGATGGTCTCGGGGTCGGCACTGGTGTCCTGGTAGACCGAGTCGCCGCTGTAGACGGCGGTGATGGTGTGGGGGCCGGCGGTGCGGAAGGCGGTGACCGTTCCGGCGTCGGCGCACTTGCCGAGGGAGAGGAACAGGCGTCCCGTGCCGAGGGGCGTCCCGGTGGTGGTGTCGGTGAACGTGACGGTTCCGGTGGGCCTGGTCGTGGAGCCCGCGCCGGGGCAGACGATGTCGCTGAGCACGACCGGCGCGCCGGTCCGGATGCTCTGGGGGATCGTGGTCAGGGTCGTGGTGACCGGCTGGCCCACGGTGTAGCTGATGATCACCTGGCCGTTCTGGTTCGCCGTCCCGACCGTGGACAGCGCGTACGACGTCCCGGTGCCCGACGGGGTCGCGAAGCTGCTCCCCCCGCCGCCCCCGCCGCCACCCGCCGCGGTGCCGGTCCTGTTGACGGCACCGCTGCCGCCGCCCCCGCCGGCGAAGTACCCACCGCCACCGCCACCGCCCGCACCGGTGGCACTGGCGGCACAACCGCCGTCGATCGACCCGCCCTTGCCGCCGGTGCCGACCGTGGTACCGGCGAACCCGCTTCCCAGCCCACCCGCCGTGTCGTTGCAGGACGCGACGGCGCCGGGCGCCCCGCCCGGACCACCCGTGCTCGTGCTGGTTTTGGCGCCGCCTCCGCCCTGCCCCGGCGAGGCCCCGGGGCCGGTGGCGCTTCCCGCGGTAGCGTCGGTGGCATCGGGCGTGGTCCCGCCGTTGCCCCCGTTCCCGCCCGCCAGGCTGCCGCCGGTACCCCCGGCGGCGCCGCCGCCCCCGGCGACCACCAGGAAGGAGCCCGCGCTGACGCTGGAGGCCCCGCCCCCGCCCGGCCCTTCCGCCTGGAATCCGGCGACCGAGATGCCCCCGCCCGCACCCCCGCCGTTGAACCCGCCGGCACTTCCCGTGCCCGCGCCGTTGCAGCCCTTGGCGCCCGTGCCGCCGACGTTGACGGTCAGCGTCGTCGGGGCGGTGGTCTGCGGGAGGGTGGTGACCACGCGCGCCCCCGTCCCGCCCGTCCCCGTGGCGGTACAGGAGGTGCCGGTGTCGTCGGCGCCGCCCGCGCCGTCGGCGGTGATCGTGACCACCGCCCGGGCCGGGATGGTGAGGCTCTGCGGGGCACCGGTGAAGGCGAAGGTGTACGTCGGGTCAGCTCCTCGGGTCGCGGACCCAGGTGCTGCGGCGGTCGCCGGGATCAGCCCACCAGCGACCACCGCCACGCACACCCCTGCCACGACTCCGGCCCGCCACCACCGCGCACGAGCGTGGATGCCTGGTGCCTCTCCTTCGGCGACGGGATGTCCTGCGGTGTGCTGTCCGATCACTGGTGTCTCCCGGTGTGGTGGTTTTCGGGGTGCTGGAGCACGCGACCTGGTCCGGGGCGTGCGCAACAGGCACAGCGTGACGAGCGGACGGCCCGTGCGCCCCGATTGCTCCGACAGCGGCGTGGCGCACACCATCACACCGCGACGGCTCCTGACTCCGGGTCAGCGGGCGGCGCACGGCTCAGTGAGGTTCCGGTAACGGCCAGTTCACGCAGCTCGGACTCTCGGGGAAACACGCGGTTCCTAGTGTCGGCGCCCATGGATGCGAAGCTGTATACGCCCCCGGATACCGCGCCGGACGCGGTGCTGCTCCCCGCGCCCTCGCTGCGTGAGACGGTCTACGCCCAGCTGCGCGCGGCCGTGCTCGACGGCGAGTTCGGCGCGCGCGAGCGGCTGGCCGAGGTGCGGCTCGCGGCACGGTTCGGGGTCTCCCGCACCCCGGTGCGCGAGGCGCTGGCGCGGCTGGCCTCCGACGGGCTGATCGAGCGGGGGACGGCGGCTTCTTCGTCACCGTCCCCAACCTCGCGCGGCTGAAGGACTTCTACGAGCTGCGGGTCACCCTGGAACTGCGCGGTGTCGCACGGGCGATCGAGGACCCCTCGATCCGGCACGATCCGGCGGTCATCACGGCCGAGTTGGACCGCTGGTACGCGATGCGGGAGCGCCCGCCGGCACCCGACCCGCGGTTCGTCGTGCAGGACGAGCGCTTCCACGCCGAACTCTCCCGCGCCTCCGGCAACCCCGCGCTCACCGAGGCCCTGGTCGCGGTCAGCGAGCGCATCCGCCGGGTGCGGATGTACGACTTCCTCACCGAGGACCGGGTCGGGACGACCATCGCCGAGCACATCGAGATCATGGAGCTCGTCCGCGACGGACGCCTCGACGAGGGGTACCGGGCCCTGCACGCCCATGTGGGCGAATCGATGGCCGTGGTGCTGGAACGTGCCCAGCGCGCCATGACACAGATGGCCATGCACGCCGACCGCCTCTGAATCCCCTGCGGGTCACCACTTCAGAAGGGCTGACCATGAGCACCGCCGAGTCACGTCTGACAGCGACCACACCACCCGAGGCAGAGCAGAGCCAGGCGACGAAGGAGACCCTGGAGGACTACACCCTGCGCTTCGCGCCCCGCAGTTACCGCCGCTGGACCCCGATCGTCGTGGCGACCACCGCGCTCGGTGGCATCGCCTACCTGGCCGATTTCTCCATCGGGGCCGGCATCGGCCTGGCGCACGGCACCGGCAACGCGCTCGTGGCGATCGCCGTGGCCGCGGCGGTCATCTTCGTCACCGGCCTCCCGCTCGCCTACTACGGCGCCCGCTACAACATCGACCTCGACCTGATCACCCGCGGCTCCGGCTTCGGCTACTACGGCTCGGTGCTGACCAGCGTCATCTTCGCCAGCTTCACCTTCATCTTCTTCGCGCTCGAAGGCTCGATCATGGCCCAGGGCCTCAAGCTCGGGCTCGGTCTGCCCCTGTGGCTGGGCTACGCGGTCTCCACCCTGATGGTGATCCCGCTGGTGATCTACGGCATGAAGGCGCTCAGCAAGCTCCAGGTGTGGACCACGCCGGTCTGGTTGGTGCTGATGGTCGCCCCGCTGGTCTACCTGATCGCCCACGACCCCGGCACCGTCGACCGCTTCCTCTCCTACGCCGGCACCGACGGCGGGAAGGGCGGCGGGGGCGGGGTCAACACCGCCTCGGTGCTGCTCGGCGCCGGCGTCTGCCTCTCGCTGATCGCGCAGATCGGCGAGCAGATCGACTACCTGCGCTTCATGCCGCCCAAGACCGAGGCCAACAAGCGCAGTTGGTGGGCGGCCGTGCTCATGGCCGGCCCCGGCTGGGTGGTCCTCGGCGCGCTGAAGCAGGCGATCGGCGTCTTCCTCGCCGTCTACATCATCGCCAAGGTCGGCGCGGGCGCCGCCCCGGAGCCGATCCAGCAGTTCAAGGGCGCCTTCGGCGCGATGCTGCCGTCCTGGCTCGTCGTGCCGCTCGCCGTGATCCTGGTGGTGATCAGCCAGATCAAGATCAACGTCACCAATGCCTACTCCGGCTCGCTGGCCTGGACGAACTCCTTCACCCGGGTCAGCAAGCGCTACCCCGGACGGCTGGTCTTCGTGCTGGTCAACCTCGGCTTCTCGCTCGCCCTGATGGAGGCCGACATGTTCAGCTTCCTCAACAGCATCCTGAGCTTCTACTCCAACTGCGCGATCGCATGGGTCGTCACCGTCGCCACCGACATCGGCGTCAACAAGTACCTGCTGAAGCTCTCCCCGCTCCAGCCCGAGTTCCGGCGCGGGATGCTGCACGCCGTCAACCCGGTCGGCGTGGTGGCCTTCACCGCCGCCTCGGGCCTGTCGATCGCCATGTACTTCCACGCCCTCGGCGACACCCTGCAGCCGTACTCGCCGGTGGCCGCCGCCGTCATCGCCTTCGTGCTCACCCCGCTGATGGCGGTCGTCACCAAGGGCCGGTACTACCTGCGCCGCACGGACGACGGCATCGCCTGGCCCCTGCTCGACACCGAGGGCAACCCCAGCGCGGTCGTCCTCGGCTGCCACGTCTGCCACCAGTCCTACGAGCGCCCCGACCTGACGGCCTGTGCCACCCACGAGGCGCTCGTCTGCTCGCTGTGCCTGAGCACCGACAAGGCCGGCGACCACGTGCTGCCCGCTGCCTGACCCCTAGATGCCGCCCTGCCGCCCCTTCCGGAGGAGCCGCCCCCGTGTTCGACACCTTGCTGGTAGCCAACCGCGGCGAGATCGCCTGCCGCATCCTGCGCAGCGCACACGCCCTCGGGCTGCGCACGGTGGCGGTCTACTCCGACGCCGACCGCACCGCCCCGCACGTCCGGATGGCCGACGAGGCCGTCCGGCTCGGCCCGGCACCCGCCGCCGACAGCTACCTGCGCGCCGACCTGCTGCTGGAGGCGGCCCTGGCCACCGGCGCGGGCGCGATCCACCCCGGCTACGGCTTCCTCTCCGAGAACGCCTCCTTCGCCGCCGCAGTCGAGGCGGCCGGCCTGGTCTTCGTCGGCCCCACCCCGGCCCAGCTGGAGGTCTTCGGCGCCAAGCACACCGCCCGGGCCGCCGCGCTCGCGGCCGGCGTGCCCCTGCTGCCCGGCAGCGGCCTGCTCGCCGACGAGGCCGCGGCACTGCGCGCGGCGCGGACGGTCGGCTACCCGGTCATGCTCAAGGCCACCGGCGGCGGAGGCGGCATCGGGATGCGGGCCTGTGCCGGACCGGGCGAGCTGCGGGAGGCCTTCGCCCAGGTCACCCGCCTGGCGCAGGGCAGCTTCGGTGACGGCGGCGTCTTCCTGGAGCGCTACGTCGACGGTGCCCGCCACGTCGAGGTGCAGGTCTTCGGCGACGGCGCTGGCGGGATCGCCGTGCTCGGCGACCGCGACTGCTCCCTCCAGCGCCGCAACCAGAAGGTCCTGGAGGAAGCCCCCGCACCGGACCTCCCTTCGCCGATCAGGAACCAACTCCACACGGCGGCACGGGAGCTGTGCGCGTCGGTCGACTACCGCTCGGCCGGCACCGTCGAATTCGTCTACGACCCCGGGCGCCAGGAGGCGTACTTCCTGGAGGTCAACACCCGCCTCCAGGTCGAACACCCGGTCACCGAGGAGACCCACGGCATCGACCTGGTCGCCTGGATGCTGCGCCTGGCCCGCGGCGAGACCGGCTTCCTCGAAGAACCGGTCCCGCGCGGCCACGCGGTCGAGGCCCGGATCTACGCCGAGGACCCCGCCCTCGCCCACCGGCCCAGCTCCGGCCTGCTGACCCGGGTCCGCTTCCCCGACGGCGTCCGCGTCGACGGCTGGGCCGAGACCGGGCAGGTGATATCCACGGCGTACGACCCCATGATCGCCAAGATCATCGCGACCGGCGGCACCCGCGCCGAGGCCCTCGACCGCCTCGCACAGGCCCTGGCCGATACCAGGATCGACGGCGTGGAGACCAACCTCGGCCTGCTCCGCGCGGCCTGCCAGGCGCCCGAGGTGCGGGCCGCCCGGCACACCACCGCCACGCTCACCGGTCTCACCGACCCGCGCCCGCGCATCGACGTCGTGCGCGGCGGCGCGCAGACCACCGTGCAGGACTGGCCCGGGCGCACCGGCTACTGGGAGGTCGGCATCCCGCCCGGCGGGCCGATGGACGACCGTTCGTTCCGCCTCGGGAACACCGCCGTCGGCAACCCCGAGGGCGCGCCGGGCCTGGAGTGCACGCTGGAGGGAGCGGCCCTGCGCTTCTCCCACCCGCAGGTCGTCTGCGTGACCGGCGCACGCACCGAGGTCCTGGTCGACGGACAGCCCGTCGAGCAGTGGCAGCCAATCGAACTGACGGCTGGTCAGATCCTGGATGTGGGCACCCCGAAGGGCCCCGGCATGCGGACCTACGTCCTGGTGCGCGGCGGCCTCGATGCGCCCGACTACCTCGGCAGCGCCGCCACCTTCACCCTCGGCGCCTTCGGCGGCCACGCCGGCCGGGCGCTGCGCACCGGCGACGTCCTGCGCCCCGCTCCGCCCGCCCCCGACGCCCCGGCCCCGGCCGCGGTGCCGGCGGCGGACCGCCCGCACTTCACCACCCACTGGCGGATCGCGGTCAGCGAAGGCCCGCACCCCGCACCGGACTTCCTCACCCGCGACGGCCTGCGCACCGTCTACCGGACGGACTGGAAGGTCTCCGCCCAGTCCGCCCGCACCGGCGTCCGGCTCATCGGCCCGCGCCCCGAATGGGCCCGGCCCGACGGCGGCGAGGCCGGCCTGCACCCCTCCAACGTCCACGACACCGCCTACTCCGTCGGCGCGGTCAACTTCACCGGCGACACGCCCGCCATCCTCGGCCCCGACGGCCCCAGCCTCGGCGGCTTCGCCTGCCCCGTCACCATCGTCCGCGCCGAGCGCTGGAAGACCGGACAGCTGCGCCCCGGCGACACCGTGCGCTTCGTCCCCGTCAGCGAGGCGACCGCCGACACCCTGCGCCGCGCCCCCGCCCTGCTCACCCTCCCGACGAACGCCGGCCCGGACGGCGACGACGGCGTCCTCGCCCGCCGCCCCGCCACCGACACCACCCCGGAGGTGACCTACCGGCGCGGCGCCGAGGACAACCTGCTGGTCGAGTACGGTCCGATGACGCTCGACCTGGCGCTGCGCATGCGCGTCCACGCCCTCGCCCAGCACCTGCACGCACTGCGCCCGGCGGGGCTCATCGACATCACCCCGGGCGTGCGCTCGCTGCACCTGCACACCGACCCCGACGTGCTGCCCCTGCGCACCCTGCTCGGCCTGCTCCAGGAGGCGGAGGACCACCTCCCCGCCACCGCCGAACTGACCGTGCCCAGCCGGGAGGTCCACCTCCCGCTCTCCTGGGACGACCCCACCGTCCAGGAGGCCATCGCCCGCTACACCGCCTCGGTCCGCGACGACGCGCCCTGGAACCCCTCCAACATCGAGTTCATCCGCCGCATCAACGGCCTGGACAGCGTGGACGACGTGCGGAAGGCCGTCTTCGCCGCCCAGTACCTGGTGCTCGGCCTCGGCGACGTCTACCTCGGCGCCCCCGCCGCCACCCCGCTCGACCCGCGCCACCGCCTGGTCACCACCAAGTACAACCCGGCCCGCACCTGGACCGCCGAGGGCGGGGTCGGCATCGGCGGCGCCTACCTGTGCGTCTACGGCATGGAGAGCCCCGGCGGCTACCAGCTCATCGGCCGCACCGTCCCCGTCTGGGGCGGCCTGCGCCCACCCCGCTCCTTCGCGGACGGCCGGCCCTGGCTGCTGCGCTTCTTCGACCGCATCATCTGGCACCCGGTGAGCCCCGAGGAACTCCTCGACCTGCGCGCCGACCTGACCGCCGGGCGCACCGCCCTGGACATCCGCCCCGGCACCTTCTCCCTCACCGAGCACGAGCGGTTCCTGCGCGAGAACGCCGACAGCATCGCGGCCTTCCGCGCCCGCCAGGCCGCCGCCTTCGAGGCGGAACGCCAGGCGTGGGAGAAGGCGGGGGAGTTCGCCCCCCGCGAGGCGCCCGAGGCCGTCACCCAGGACGCTGCTTCACTGGCCCTGGAGCCGGGCAGCATCCTGGTCGAGGCGCCGCTCAGCTCGACCGTGTGGAAGATCGAGGCCCAGCCGGGCACCCGCGTCGCACCCGGCCGGCCGCTCCTGGTGCTGGAGGCCATGAAGATGGAGGTCGTGGTCCGCGCCACCACCCACGGCGTCGTCACCGACGTCCTCGTCACCCCCGGACAGCAGATCGACGCCGGCGTCCCGCTGGCCGTCGTCATGGAAGCCCTTGCAGAAGAGGAAACCGCGTGACCACCCAGACCCCGACCGTCAGTTGTGCCGAGCGCGTCGTCGACGCCTACCGGCGGATCGCCGAAGCCGACCGGCCCGAGATCTGGATCACCCTGCGCCCCGAGACCAACGTGCTGATGCAGGCCCGCGAGCTGGACCGGCGGATCGCCGCCGGGGCCGAACTGCCGCTGGCCGGAACGCTGGTGGCCGTCAAGGACAACATCGACGTGGCCGGCCTGCCCACCACCGCCGCCTGCCCCGGCTACGCCTACACGCCGGGCAGCTCGGCGCCCGCCGTGCAACGGCTGCTCGACGCGGGCGCGTTGGTGCTCGGCAAGACCAACCTGGACCAGTTCGCCACCGGCCTGGTCGGCACCCGCAGCCCGCACGGCCCCGTCCGCAACGCGCTGCGCCCCGAGAAGATCTCCGGCGGCTCCAGCTCCGGATCGGCGGTCGCCGTCGCCCTGGGCCTCACCGACATCGCGCTGGGCACCGACACCGCCGGCTCCGGCCGGGTGCCCGCCGCGCTCAACGGGATCGTCGGCCTCAAGCCCACGCTCGGACTGGTCCCCACCGCCGGAGTCGTCCCCGCCGCCCGCTCCTACGACGCCGTCACCGTCTTCGCCCGTACCCTCACCGAGGCCCAGCGGGCGCTGGCCGTGATGATCGGCCCCGACGAGGGCGACCCGCTCAGCCGCAGCTGGCCGGACGACGTACGCCTGTCGGCCCCGGAGCACCCACGCCTCGCGATCCCCGGGGAGGAGGACCTCGCGCCGCTCTCGCCGGCCGCGCGGGCCGCCTTCCACACGGCCGTCAAGCAGCTGGAGGCCGCCGGCGCCGAGACCACCGTCATCGACGTCGAACCCCTGCTGCAGGCCGCCCGGCTGCTCTACGACGGAGCACTCGTCGCCGAACGCTACGCCGCGGTGGGCGAGTTCATCGCCCGCGACCCGTCTGCCGCCGACCCCACCGTGGCCGCGATCATCCTCGCCGCCGCCGAACTGCCCGCCCACGCACTGGCCGCCGACCAGGAACGCCTCGACGAGTACAAGGCGCTCGCCCGCCGCCTGCTGTCCGGCTACGACGCGCTGCTGCTGCCGACCACCACCGAGCACCCCGACATCGCCGCCGTCCAGGCCGACCCCGTCGCCGTCAACTCCCGCCTGGGCACCTACACCAACTTCGTCAACCTGCTCGACCTCGCCGCCGTCGCCGTCCCGGCCGGGGAGGCCGACGGCAGCCCCTTCGGCGTCAGCGTCATCACCCGCGCCTTCGAGGACCAGCCCGCCCTCGACATCGCCGCCCGCCTCACCGGTGAGCAGGCGTCAACTCCGCTGCCCGGCAACGGAGTCGACCTCGTCGTCTTCGGCGCCCACCTGCGCGGCCAGCCGCTCAACCACCAGCTCACCGAGACCGGCGCCCGCTACGCGGGGGAGGTGAGCACGGCCACCGCGTACCGTCTCGCCGCGCTGCCCACCGACCCGCCGAAGCCCGGTCTGGTGCGGGTCGGCCCGGGCGCTGGCGGGTCGATCACCGGCGAGAGGTGGACCCTCGCACCCGCCGCGCTCGGCCGGTTCCTGGCCGCGCTGCCCGCGCCCATGTCGCTGGGGCGGATCGAACTCGCGGATGGCAGCTGGGTGTTGGGGTTCCAGTGCGACCCGCACACCGCGTCCGCCGGGACGGACATCACCCACCACGGCGACTGGCGCAGCTACCTCGCGAGCGGCGCGTCCTGATCCTCGCGGGGCCGCGCGATACCCGGCGTTAACGCCGGGGCGCGGGGATGTGACGGACGGCCAGCAGAATCCACCGCACACCCGCCGAAGTGGAAGAGTCCTTCCGCTGTGCGGAATTATCCCGGAAGAGGATTCTCATGCCCGAAGCAGCTGTGCTCGAAGCATCCGCGCCCGCGTCCGTGCCGGCCCGAAACCGGGCCACGGCCGTGCTGCTGTCACCGTTCGCCCAGGTCGTCGCGGCCACCGGGCTCGGGATCCTGGTGGGAACCCTGTGGCCGGCCGGCGCCCACTCCCTCAAGGCGCTCGGTGACGCCTTCCTCGCCGCGATCCGGGCGGTCATCTCGCCGCTGGTCTTCTGCGTCGTGGTGCTGGGGATCGCCAAGGCGGGCGACGTCAAGACCGTCGGACGGATCGGCGTCAAGGCGCTGATCTGGTTCGAGGCCCTCAGCACGGTCGCGCTGCTGCTCGGTCTGCTCGCCGGCAACCTCGTCGAACCCGGCCACGGCTTCGCCGGCGGGCACCCGAAGCTCGACGCCGCCGCCGTGACCAAGCAGACCGGCGGCGCCCAACTACCGGGCTTCGCGGGCTTCCTGCTCAGCCTGGTGCCGACCAGCGCGGTCGGGGCCTTCGCCGACAACCAGCTGCTGCAGGTGCTGCTGCTGGCCGTGCTCTGCGGGGCGGCGATCGGACACCTGGGCCAGACCCGCACCCCGCTGGTCCTGCAACTGGTTGATCAGGCCGGTCAGGTGGTCTTCCGGGTCGTCGGGTACGTGATGAAGCTCGCGCCGCTCGCCGCCTTCGGCTCCGCCGCCTACCTGATCGGCCAGTACGGCATATCGGTGCTCTCCTCGTACGGCGCCCTGATCGCCTGCTGCTACGGGGCGGCACTGCTGTTCGTGGTGGGCCTGGCCGTGCTGCTCAAGGCGTTCACCGGACTCAGCCTGTGGCGCTTCCTCGTCTACACCCGGTCCGAGTTCTCGCTCGCGGTGGCGACGGCGTCCAGCGAGATCGTGCTGCCGCGGATGATGCAGAAGCTGCGCGACGCGGGCGCCGGCGAGGCGCCGACCGGGCTGGTGCTGCCGACCGGCTACTCCTTCAACCTCGACGGAGCGTCGATCTACCTCTCGGTGGCGACACTGTTCATGGCGCAGGCGCTCGACGTGCACCTGTCGCTGGGTCAGCAGGTCACGATCGTGCTGATGCTCATGCTCACCAGCAAGGGCATGGCCGGCGTCCCGGGCTCCGCGTTCCTGGCCCTGTCGGCGACCGCCGCCGCCGTGAACGCCTTCCCACCGGGCGCGGTGGCGCTGGTGCTCGCTGCGGACCGCCTGATGGACACCATGCGCGTGGTCACCAACCTGCTCGGCAACTGCGTCGCGACCTTCGTGGTGGCCCGCTGGGAGGGACTGCTGGACACCGGCCGCGCCAAGGCCGCGCTCGCCGCCGCCCCGGTGCACGCCACACGGGCGGGCTGACCACCACCCCCGGCGCGCGCGGACGCCCCGACCGCGTAGGCCGGGGCGTCCGGGGCCGGCGCGCGGGTGCTCAGCCGTCCAGACGGCGCTTGCTGAGCCAGGCGACCATCTCGGGGTCGTGGTGGTCGAAGAACAGCGTCGCGCCGGTGTCGAGGGCGGCGATGGCGGACAGCTGACCGTCGGTGAGCTCGAAGTCGAAGACGTCGATGTTCTGTGCCATCCGGTCCGGGTTCACCGACTTGGGGATGGTGACGATGTCGCGCTGGACCAGCCAGCGCAGCACGACCTGCGCCACGGACTTGCCGTGCGCCTCGCCGATCCCGGCGAGGACAGGGTGGGTGAACAGGCCGTTCCTGCCCTCGGCGAAGCCGCCCCACGCCTGGTGCCGGACGCCGTGCTCGCGCATCAGGGTGTGGTCGGCGGTGCGCTGGAAGAACGGGTGGGTCTCGATCTGGTTCACCGCCGGGGCGGTCTCGTTGTTGAGGAGCAGGTCCAGCAGCCGGTCGGGGTGGAAGTTGGCGACGCCGATCGCCCTGGCCAGGCCCTCGCGGTTGACGGCCTCCATGGCGCGCCACTGGCCGTACACGTCGCCGTAGGGCTGGTGCATCAGGTACAGGTCGACCTGGTCGAGGCCCAGCTTGGTCAGCGAGGTCTCGAAGGCGCGGCGGGTGTTGTCCTGGGCGGGGGCGTCCTGGACCCACAGCTTGGTGGTGACGAACAGCTCCTGGCGGGGGACTCCGCTGTTCTTGATCGCGCGGCCCACCGCCTCCTCGTTGCCGTAGGCCGCGGCGGTGTCCAGCAGCCGGTAGCCGGCGGCGAGGGCCTCGGTGACGGCACGCTCGGTCTCGTCGGCCGGGATCTGGTAGACGCCGAAGCCGAGGATCGGCATCCGGACGCCGTTGTTCAAGGTGATGTGCTGCACGGGTGTTCCTAGAGGTGACCGGGTGGACGGTGGTTGACGGTGGGTCAGGGTGCCGCTCGTCAGCGTTCGATCATCCGCGTTCCATCATCCGCATCTGCGCCTCGGTGTGGGTGTCGCCAGCGGCCGGCGGCAGGCTGCTCAGCGCGGCGAGCTGCTCGCCGGTGAGGCGGACGGCATCGGCGGCGACGTTCTCCTCGATGCGGGCCACGCGGCGCGTCCCGGGGATGGGCGCGATGTCGTCGCCCTGGGCGAGCAGCCAGGCGAGGGCGACCTGCGCCGGGGTGACGCCGATCTCGGCGGCGATCGCGGCGACCTGGTCGGCCAGGGCCAGGTTGTGCTGGAAGTTCTCGCCGGCGAACCGCGGGTTGTCGGCGCGGAAGTCGTTCCGGTCGAACTGCTCGGTGGAGCGGATCGTGCCGGTCAGGAAGCCGCGCCCGAGCGGCGAGAATGGCACGAAGCCGATGCCCAGCTCCCGCAGCACGGGCAGCACGCGGGCCTCGGGGTCGCGGGTGAACAGCGAGTACTCGGACTGCACCGCGGTGATCGGGTGGACGGCGTGGGCGCGGCGGATGGTCTCGGGACCGGCCTCCGAGAGGGCGATGTGCCGGACCTTGCCCTCGGCGACCAGCTCGGCCAGGGCCCCGACGGTCTCCTCGATGGGCGTGCCCGGGTCGACGCGGTGCTGGTAGTAGAGGTCGATGCGGTCGGTGCCCAGGCGCTTGAGCGAACCCTCGACGGCGGCACGGATGTTGGCCGGGCTGCTGTCGGCCCCTCCCTGGCGGCCGGTGTGGGTGATGAGGCCGAACTTGGTGGCGAGCACCACCTGGTCGCGGCGGCCCTTGAGGGCGCGGCCGACGAGCTCCTCGTTGATGTAGGGCCCGTAGACCTCGGCCGTGTCGATCAGGGTGACGCCCAGCTCCAGGGCGCGGTGGATGGTGCGCACGGACTCGTCGTCGTCGGTTCCGGCGCCGGTGTAGGCGTGGGACATGCCCATGGTTCCCAGGCCGATGCGGGAGACGTCCAGGTCGCGCAGGTGGATGTGCTTCACGGGAAAACCTCTTCGCTATTCGCTGTACAGTGCTCGCTGCCGCTCCGCCGAGCGCCGGGTCACTGCACCTGGCCGGCCGGGCGGAGCAGGATCTCGTTGATGACCAGGTGCCGGGGGCGCTGGAGGGTGAAGGTGATCACCTCGGCGACGTCCTCGGCCGTGACCTCGGCGACATCGTAGAGCTGCTGGGCGCCCTGACGGGTCGCCTCATGGGTGATGTGGGTGGGCAGTTCGGTGGCGACGACGCCCGGTTCGATCACCGTGACCCGGACGTCGGGCAGCAGTTCCTTGCGCAGCGACTCCGACCAGCCGTTGATGCCGAACTTGGTGGCCGCGTACACGCCGCTGCCGACGTTGGCGACCCGGCCGGCGACGGAGGAGATGTTCACGATGTCGCCGCCGCCGTCCTTGAGCTGGTCGAGGAACACCTCGGTGGCGGTGATCGCGCCCAGCAGGTTGACCTCGATCATCCTGCGGTAGTCGTCGCGCTGCTCGGCCGAGAACGGCCCGAGCAGCATCGTCCCGGCGTTGTTCACCAGCACGTCCGCGCCGCCGAACTCCTGCGCCACCCGCTCGGCCGCCGCGACCAGCGCGTCCCGGTCGGTGACGTCGGCGGAGACCGCCAGCGCACCCTCGCCGAGCTCGTCGGCGAGCGCCTTGATGCGGTCCGTGCGACGGGCGAGCAGCGCGACCCGGTAGCCCGCGGCGTGCAGGGACCTCGCGGTCGCCGCGCCGATCCCGGAGGAGGCCCCGGTGATGACGGCGACGCGTCCCTGCTGCTTGTCCTGGCTCATCTGTTCGGTTCCTTGTCTTCGGTGCTGTCTTCGGTGCTGTCTTTCGTGGCGATGCAGCCATTCCAGCACCGGCCCACCGGTGGAGCGAGGAACCGCTTATCCGTGTACTGGCAGTCACTCCTACATCCGCCCGCACGGCCGTACCGTGGACGGCATGGACAACCAGGCCGAGGTGCGGGACTTCCTGCGCACCCGACGCGACCGGATCACCCCCGAGCAGGCGGGGATCATCGGGGGCGGCCGTCGCCGCCTGCCGGGCCTGCGCCGCGAGGAGGTCGCCATGCTCGCGGGAATGAGCAGCGACTACTACGCGAAGATGGAGCGCGGCAACCTCGCGGGCGTCTCGCCCGAGGTGCTCGACGCCCTCGCCCGCGCGCTGCGCCTCGACGACGCGGAGACGGAGCACCTGCACGACCTGGCCCGAGCGGCGAACCCCTCCCCGAGCCGCCGCCGCTCCCGCCCCGCGCCCTCGACGATCCGCCCCTCGCTCCAGCGCTTCCTCGACGCGATCACCGGAGCACCCGCCTGGATCGTCGACCAGCGGGCCGACATCCTCGCCACCAACCCCCTTGCCCGGGCCCTGCTCGCCCCCCTGCTCGACGACCCGGACGCCCGGCACAACACCGCCCGGTTCATCTTCCTCAGCCCCGCCGCGCGCACCTTCTACCCCCGGTGGGAGCGCTCGGCCGACGCCTCCGCCGCGAACCTGCGCACCGCCGCCGGGCGCAACCCCCGCGACAAGGCCCTCACCGACCTCATCGGCGAACTCGCCGCCCGCAGCGACGCCTTCAGCACCCGCTGGACCGCCCACGCCGTCCGCCTGCACCGCACCGGCACCAAGCACATCCACCACCCCGACGTCGGCGACCTCGAATTCGTCTACGAGGGCGTGGAACTGCCCGACCACCCGGGGTGGATGATGTACGCCTACACGAGCACGCCGGGATCCCCGACGGAGGAACGGCTGGGGCTCCTCGGCAGCCTCGCCGCCACGCCTTCCGAGGCACCGGGCACCGCGGCCACCGTTCGGGAGAGCCCCACCGAGAGGTGAGTGGGGCCCGTCCCGCGACGATCCGTCAGATGGTGTCCCTGACCTTGATCTGGCCGCTGTCGATGACGAAGTCCTGGTTGCCGAAGCCGGGGTTCTGGCACTGCCAGATCTTGGTCCGGTCGCCGTTGTTGCGGGATCCGCCGACGTCCAGGCACATCTCCTGGCCGCTCCCGATGGTGTCCTTGACCTTGATCTGGCCGCTGTCGATGACGAAGTCCTGGTTGCCGAAGCCGGGGTTCTGGCACTGCCAGATCTTGGTCCGGTCGCCGTTGTTGCGGGATCCGCCGACGTCCAGGCACATCTCCTGGCCGCTCCCGATGGTGTCCCTGACCTTGATCTGCCCCCGGTCGACGACCAGGTCCTGGTTGCCGAAGCCGGGGTTCTGGCACTGCCAGATCTTGGTCCAGTCGCCGTTGTTGCGGGATCCGCCCACGTCCAGGCACATGGTGGCGCCGGCCGCCCGGGGCGTTGCGACGGCGACCGCGGGCGCCGCCGAGGCGAGCAGGCCGGCGGCGGCCAGGGCAGCTGCAGCGAAAGCGGTGGTGGAACGGGACATGGTGTACCTCCGCAGGTGCGCCGACGGGTGTCGGCGCTCGGTGGGGTGGTCGGACCAGGACGGGACGCTGCCGGAAGGTGCGCTCGGCATACCTGCCTGGCACGGGCAACACTCGCAGCGGGCACCATCGACACGCCCGGGTACGAACTACGTTCATCCCATGGGACGACATAGGGTTTGAAATCCGATCACCACGACTCCGACCTGGTCGGCCGGTCCTGACACCCCCTCACCGGAGGCACTCCTTGCACACCTTGGGCTACGACGACATCAAGGCCGCCGGCGAGCGGATCGCCGGCGTGACCCGGCCGGTGCCGGTGATCCCGGCGGACCCGGGGAGCTTCGGCGAGGCCGAGGTGCACTTCGCCCTCGACTTCACCCAGCGCACCGGCAGCTTCAAGGACCGCGGCGCCGCGAACTTCATCGCCGCCCACCTGGAGGACGGCACCATGCCCGAGGCCGGCGTGGTGATCGCCTCCGGGGGCAACGCGGGCCTGGCCTGCGCCTGGGCCGCCCAGCGCCACGGCATCCGGGCCACCGTCTTCGTGCCGCAGACCGCGCCGGCCGTCAAGGTCGCCAAGCTGCGCGGCTTCGGCGCCGAGGTGCGCCAGGTCGGCACCGAGTACGCCCAAGCCCTCGCCGCCGCACAGCAGTTCGCCGCCGAGTCGGGCGCCCTGTCCTCGCACGCCTACGACGACCCGCACATCATCGCCGGCGCGGGCACGCTGCTGGACGAGGTCCTCCGCCAGGTCCCCGGCCTGGACACCGTCGTCGTGGCGGTCGGCGGCGGCGGGCTGTTCGCCGGCACCGCGATCACCGCCGAGCACCGCGGCGTGCACGTCGTCGCCGTCGAGCCGGAGCACTGCCGCGCCCTCAACGCCGCGCTCCAGCAGGGCGAGGTGGTGGACGTCGAGGTGGACTCGATCGCCGCGGACTCCCTGGGCGCCCGGCGCACCTCCGAAACGGCACTGCACTGGGCCCGCAAGGCCGCTGCCACCTCGCTGCTGGTGCCGGACAGCGCGATCCGCAACGCCCGTCAACTCCTCTGGGACCAATGGCGGTTCGCCGTCGAGCACGGGGGCGCCGCCGCGCTGGCGGCCCTGCTCGACGGCGCCTACGAGCCCACCCCCGGCAGCCGCACCGCGATCGTGCTCTGCGGCGCCAACACCGACCCGGGCGACCTGGTCTGACCTCCCTGTCGGCGGTGCCCGGCAGCTACGCGGCGATCAACCTCGACGAGTCGTCTCCTTCGTGCGCCGGGCTCGCGCCGACTGAGTCGACTGGGCAGTCCGGCACGGCTATCACGGTGCACAAGGCCCTGGCCACGCAGTAGCGGCTGACCGCGCCGTGCACCAGTCGTTGCAGCGGGCCCCGGCGGCCGGCGCCGACCACCAGCATGTCGCCCGGCTGGTCGGCGATCCGGACCAGAGCGGGGCCGGCCTCGTCGCGGATCACCACGGGGTCGATCCGCAGACCCGTCGGGTAGCCGCCGAGGGTGTCCGCGAAGGCGTCGTCGAGACGGGTGCGGGCTGCCTGCTGCCAGAGCGCCGCCAGCGAGGGACAGGGGTGGACCCGCCCGCCGCCGACCGGGGTCCAGGCGATCACCGGGACGAGGACGGCACGGAGCCGGGTCGCCTCGTCCACGGCACGCCGCAGCACCGCCGCGTTCCGCGTTGACCCGCTGACTCCGACGACGACCCGGCTGGTCTCGGCCATGGTGCTGCACTTCCCCGATCTTGAGGCCCGATGAGGGGCCTTCGTTCCCCGGACGTCCAGGCGCGGTACGAACTGGACCTTCGAAACAGGCGGTTGACGGGTCGCCTGCTCCGCTGATCCATCGAAGCCTGCCTGCTCGGGCCACTTTCGCCTCTTGACGCATCCGAGACGCGCCATCGCCGCTTCCTGACGCACCTTTGACGGCCGCCGGCGCCGCCGGGCAGCCCCGGGGTCAGCCGGAGGACTGTGCGGTCTCCTCGCTGTCCCGAGTGGTCGCGCGGTCGGCGGCGGCCTCGCGACCACCGGGATCACCACCGTGCTTGGCTACGCGTAGCGGAAGAGCACCGAGACGGCGGAGAAGGCGAGCACGCTGCGCAGGTACGCCGTCCAGGTCTGCTCGAAGTCCCCGTTGACGCCGATCAGCCGGTAGACGGCGCGCTCGGCGCGCAGGTGCCTGGCACTGGTCAGGACCTGCGCCAGGTAGTCGCCCAGCGGCCGGTGCGAGAGGGCGGGCGCCGCCACCAGGGCCAGCGCCTGCAGGAAGCCCGCGAGGGTCGGGGTCACCTCAGAACCTCTCCGGGCGGATCAGCGCGAGCACGAGGTAGACGATGATCACGGCCGCGACGACCAGGCCCACGATGTTGTCGACCGTCATCGCGCCCCCTGGGCGGTGGAGCGCCGGCCCCGGTCGGTCACAGCCGCTCCACCCCCTTCGCGATCAGGGCGAGGACGGCGAACACGAGGATCGTGACGCCGATGAAGGCAAGATCGGTCATGGCAGGCTCCGCGCTCTGTGTCGGTGCCCTCGATTCTGTGGCGCTCCGCACCGCCGCGCTCACCGTGCGTGGTCCATTGGGAACAGTCATGCCAGCGTTGTCGGGCGCTCTGCAGCGCGAGACGTGAAGGATCCGTCAGAAACCGTGCTCCGGGCGTCAGCCCGGCATCAACGCCGCCCGGCGCACCGTCCGTGGCTGCTGAGCTGGGCGTCGTGCACTGGTCCTTGCCGGAACGCCCCGGGTTCGACGCGATGGATGCCCATGTCCGCACCTCCGGTATCGGGGGTCGGTTGACCGATCGGCCGACGTATCCGCGTGCCGAGGCGATCCACTGCGCGGGCCACCGCCTGTTGCGCGGGGATCCGCGACGGCTCGACCCGGCACGGCTGGCGGCGCTGGCGCACGGTCAGTTCACCGCGCCCGAGCGGTTCCTCCCGCTGCTCGGGCGCGCCTTCGCCCAGGTGAGCCCGTGGGAGCGGACGATCAGTGTCCAGCGGTACCGTCCGCACCGGCCGCGTGCTCCGCAGGGCTTCCGGGTTCGCCCGATGACCTGCGGCGATGCCCGGCAGCTGGCGGCCCTGGTGCCGTCGCTCCGCTGGATCACCGAGACCTGGGGCGGCGCGCACGGCCTCGCTGCGAGCGGTCGGGCCTGGGGCGCCTTCACCGACGGCAACCAGCTCGCCGCCGTCGCCTGTACCTACTGGGAGGGCCGGGCCCATGAGGACGTCGCGGTCCTGACGCTGCCGTCCTTCCGGCAGCTGGGCCTTGGACTGGCCTGCGTCAGCGGCCTCAGCTCGGCCGTTCGGGCCCGGGGCCGCGTCCCGACCTGGTCGGCTCCCCGCGGCAACGAGGCGAGCCAGGCGCTCGCCCGCGCCGCCGGCTTCCGGCCGGTCCGCACCGAGGTCTGCTACTATGTGGGGCGGGCGCGCGCCGGAGCCGGTGAGCCCGTCGAGTGCTTCACGACGGCGAGGTCCGCGTGATCAGGGGCTCGGGCGCGGGCCCGGGCTGAGCTCCGTGAAGATGGCGTCCGACATGGTCGGCGGGGGAGGGGCCGCACCGTGCGTCTGCCTGAAGTCGCCGACGGGCACCGGGAAATGGCCCAGCTCATGGGAGAGGCTCGACAAGTCGGTGTCCAGCGGGGGCAGCGGCGGCAGCTCGTGGGGCAGGTCCCCGACGGGCCCGAGCTCGATCTCCGACGGGCCGCCGCCTGGCGGGCGCGGTCCCTCCAGCCTGCCGTTCAGCCAGCCCTCGATGTGGTCGGCTGGCGAGAGGGAGAACTTGTTCCCGGGGTTCATCGCCCCGTGCCGCGAGCCCCAGGCACCGGCGAACGCTCCGTTGGCCGCGCCGGAGACGTAGTCGCCCGACAGCCCGAACGCCGCGTCCTGCGCCGCGCCTTCGGCCATCCCGGTCAGCGCCCCGTAGCCGGTGTTCCAGACCAGGTCGGCCGCGCCCTTGGTGAACCTGCCGGCCTCGTTGCCGGTGAGCGAGGCGAAGCCCTTGCCGAGGCCCTTGCCCAGCCCCTTGGAGAGCCCCTTGCCGAGCCACCCGGCGCCGACGCCGACCGCGCCGCCGATCGCGCCGTTGACGGCGGCGGTGCCGAGCTCGCCGCCGTCGATCGACGTGCGGTGGCCCTGGCCCAGTTCGATCACCTGGGCGAGCAGGTCGAACCCGACCTGGGCCAACACCGACTCGGCAACCCTGGTCACCGCGCTGATCAGTGCCTTGCGCAGCAGCGCCCACAGCAGGGCCCTGGTGAAGGCGATCTCGGCGGGCGCCGCCTCCGCCCCGCCGAACAGGAACATCGCGGCGTCGACGGCCAGTTGGACGGCGAGGACCACCAGCGCGCCGATGATCTCGATGCGCAGGGTCTCGATCTCGTTCGCCAGGTTGTCCAGCGCGGCGGCCGCGGCGTCGCAGCACTGCGCGATGAGCGGCAGCGCGGCGTCGTCGGCGGTGGCGAGCTTGGCCAGGTAGGCGTCGACGGTGTCCCTGGTGGTGCCGTTCAGGCCCTGGTCGAGCCGGCGCCCGGCGTCCGTCAGGTCCTGGACGCAGTCGCGGACCGACTTCGCGGCCGCACTCCAGGCGGCCGCCTCGGCCCGCAGCGCGCTCTCGCTCCCGGTGGGCCACTTGTTGCCCACCAGGATCATCAGCAGGTTCTGCAGCCCGTCCGGCAGCGAGGCATCGGGGGCGTCGACCGCCATCACGCGCCTCCGGTGCCGGGCGGCGGGAACGACCGGGCGAGGTCTTCGGCCGCCTTGTCGCCGTTCTTGAGGGTGCCGTGGGCGGCGCCGAGGGCATCGGCGAACTTCCGCAGGGTGTCCGGCAGCGCCTGCACCGCCTTCAGCAGGTCGTCCCGCGGCTGGGCGAAGACCTGGTCGAAGCCTTGGCCGAGGGCGGGGTCGTCCCCCCAGGGCGCCGCGCCGAACAGGGCAGCGGAGCTCAGCGCGGCCCAGGCGCCGGCCATGGTGTCGGCCGCCTTGCCCGCGTCGGTCGCGGCCCGGCCGACCAGGGCGAAGTCGACCACCAGCGTGCCGTCGAGCGCCGGCACGGCGGGCAGGGGCGGACCGGCGTACGGCGGGTCGGCGGTGGGGGCGTTGCGGTAACCGCCGGTCGGGCCGGGGACGTCGGGCAGAGGAGGGGTCGGCATCCGTCCAGCTCACCCGACCTGCGCCCGAGCCCGCCCGTTCTTGACGGGATTCCAACGATCACCGCCGCCGCCCTGATGCCATACTGACGCCGGATCAGTGCCCGCGTACCGCAGGGTGCCGGTGGCTCGGGTTGGGTAGGCTCAGGGACCGGTGAGCCGGGAAGCCTGGTCGGCAATCGACGTCTCCCTGCCACCAGGAGTTCCCCATGCTGAGCCGGCGTTCCCCCGCGACCCGACGGACCGCGCCGTTCGGGGGCGCGCCGGTTGGCGCCGTGAGCGGCTGCGGACCAACCTGTGGCTGGTGCCCGCCGTCGAGGCGCTGCTCTTCGCGGTGCTGTTCGCCGGTACCGTCACGGTGGACAGGCTCTCCTACGACGGCCACCTCCGCTATGCCGACTGGGTGCTGAACGGGACGGCCGACGGTGCCCGGCAGATCCTCACCACCATCGCGGCCGCGCTGATCACGGTGGTCGGGCTGGTCTTCTCGATCACCATCGTGGCCCTGACGCTGGCCTCCACCCAGCTCGGCCCCAGGATGCTGCGGACCTTCATCCGCGACCGGGGGACCCAGCTGACGCTGGGCACATTCGTCGCCACCTTCTTCTACACCGTCCTGGCCCTGGTCGCGACGAGCCCTGGTCCGCACGGCGACTTCGTGCCGCACCTGTCGATCACGCTCGCGATCGCCTTCACCCTGGTCGACCTCGGACTGCTGATCTACTTCATCCACCACATCGCCACCATGATCCAACTGCCGCAGGTCATCGCCGTGATCGCCGACGAGCTGGCCCGGGCGATCGAGTCGCAGAGCGGCGCCGACCGCGAGCCGCGCCTGGGCCCGGACTGCGGCCCGGACGCCGAAGAACTGCTCCGCCGGATCGACGAGTCGGGCACCGTGATCCCGACCCCGGCCAGCGGCTACCTGCAGTTCCTCAAGCACGACGAGCTGGTCCGGCTCGCCGAGGCCGCCGACGCGGTGCTCCAACTGCCATACCGGCCAGGTCACTTCCTGGTGGAGGGCCAGCCGCTGGCCGTGGTCTGGCCACCTGAGGCCGCGGCCCAACTGGCCGCGCAGCTGGCGCGGGTGCAGGTGACGGGACCGTACCGGACGCTCACCCAGGACGTCTCGTTCGGCTTCGACCAGCTGGTGGAGATCGCCATCCGGGCCCTTTCCCCCGCCGTCAACGACACCTTCACTGCGCTGACCTGCATCGACTGGCTCAGTCACAGCCTGTGCCGGATCACCACCGGCTGGCACCCCCAGCACGTCCACCGTGACCGCGCCGACCGGATCCGCGTCATCGCCTACCAGGCCGACTACGACCGCCTGGTCCAGCGGGCCTTCGAGAAGATCCGCCAATGCTCGGCCGGAATGCCGGCTGTGATGATCCGTCAACTCGACGCCCTGTGCCGCGTCATGGAGCAGACGGTGATCCCGTGCCGACGAGAGGTCCTGCTGACCCAGGGCATGATGATCTGGCGCAGCTGCGAAGCATCGGTGCCCGAGCCGGCCGACCGCGAGGACGTGCTGCGCCGCTACCAGACCCTGGTGGCGCTCCACCGGGCGGCGGAGCCCGAGAACAGCACCTTGGCTTCGCCCCTGCCCGCGGGACCGTAGTGGCGGCCGGCCGCCGCTCGGCCCCCGGACGCGCGCAGGCCGAAGCCCCGGGGTCGGCGGAGGACTCCCAGGGCTTCGGCGGTAGGGCACCCGGCGCCGGTGGCACGCGGCGCCGGGTGGATCAGGTGGCCGCTACTGGCAGGCCTTGCGGCCGTGGTTGGCCTTCTTCTTGCGGCGGGACCTCTTCTTGCGGGCGCGCTTGGACATCGTTCTCCGTGCTCGTAACGGTGGTGATGGTTCGGGTGACGGTGGGTCAGATCCCGGCCGTGAGTTGGTCGGCGAGCTTGCCCAGCCGGCGCCGGGAGCGCTCCTCGTGGACCGTGACGGCGCTCGGGGCGATGTCGCCGCCGTCGTAGTACTCGCCGTTGGCGAGGCGGATCTCGGGCCGGCAGAGCCGGACCACGGCGGCCGCCCCCTCGGCCGGCGGTGCGCCGACCCGGCCGTACAGCGGCAGGAGCGCGGTGTCGCACAGGCCCGGGTTGACGCTCACCGAGGTGATCCCGCTGCCCTCCGGTGCCATGTCGCCGGCCGCCGTGGAGAGTGCCAGCTGCGACTGGGCGTACGCCGCGACCCGGGAGTACTTCTTGACCCGGTTGGGGTCGGCCCAGTTCATCGAGGCGGTGCGGTGCAGCGAGGAGGAGACGTTGACGATCCGCGCGCCGCCGGCGGCGGTCAGCGGCGCCCGCAGCAGCTTGGCGAGCCGGTGCGCGGCGAGGAAGTTGACCTGGAAGGAGATCTCCACGCCGTCCTCGGTGAGCGTGCACCGCTCGGGGGCCATCACGGCGGCGTTGTTGACCAGCAGGTCCAGCGTGGGGAAGGTCCGCGCGACCGTCGCCGCCAGCTGGTCGACCTCGGCCAGGCGCGCGAAGTCCGCTGCGAGGACGTGCAGTTGGTCGCGGCTCGCACCGCTGCGCAGCAGGCGTTCGACGGCGTGCTCGCCCTCCTGCGCCGTCCGGGCGTGCACCAGGACGGTGGCGCCGAGTTCGGCGAGCAGTCGGGCTGTCTCCCAGCCGATACCGGAGGAGGCTCCGGTGACCAGGGCGACGCGGCGGGACAGGACAGCGGACATGATTCATCCAGGGGTTGCGGGCACACCCGGGGTGCCGGCGGGCGCGGGCGCGCTCGCCGGGGGCCGGGGTGCGATCAGGTGAGAAGAGCTTCGGGACGGCCAACGGCTCTTGTCCCGAAGGATGTTGAGAGGCGCGGGCGGGCTGCTGCTACCGCCCGCCCGCGAGTGCGCGATCGGTGCGTGCCCGGCTGCGGAGCAGTACCGGGCTAGCCGACGGCGCTGGTGGCCACGGCGGCAGCCGACGTCCGCGGATGCGGCGGACGGTCGTGGTGGCGTGCCGGACGGGTCATGACGATGATTCAAGTCGGTCCCGCAGCCGCGGGCAAGTCGGAGTCACCCGCTCTGATGAATCCTTGACAGGAGTCCGTGGTGCGAGCGCCGACCACCTTGCCGGGTCGGACCGCGTGGCCCGACCCGGCAAGGTGGTCGGCGCCGGACGGCTTGCGGCGCAGTCCCGCCACGTACACGCGCAGGTAGGTGGTGCGCTGCTCGTGCGCGGTGCCCCAGACCTTGCGCAGGATCTCCCGGCCGGGCATTGGAACAGGGCTTCCTGCACACCGACGGCACCGGCCACGGGACCGTCCCCCGGTGGATCGCGGGCCTGCAGGAAGGCTGTTTCCTGTGTGGAGTGTGGAAGGGGCAGCACAGGTCGGGATCGGTCATCTCGTACCGCTGCCCGGCCCGTTCGTGCTGCTTCGCGGGTGTGCATGGGTTCCGTCAAAGCGGCGGTGTCGCAGGACCGACCGCGGTCGTCGCGGCGTAGCGTTCGAGGGCGAGCAGATGTTTCGCGCGGGTTAACCGGGTTCGTGTTCCTCATAGTTGACAGGGGTTCATGATGAAGGGTCCAGATTTGTGCGCACCGCTGGCGGGACCGGTCGCGGCCGAGGCGGAGAGCCTGCTGCGGCAGCTCGCAGCCGAGGGGCACCTCGCGGTCGAGGCCGTCGAGCGGCGGATCCGGGACGTGGCCGACCGGCTGGCTGCCACGGGCACCTATCGGCAGAGTGCGGAGGAGCTCCTGCTGGGTGCCCGGATCGCCTGGCGCAACAACCCGCAGTGCATCGGGAAGTTCTACTGGAAGGGCCTGGAGGTTCGGGACTGCCGCGACGCCGGAGGTGCCGGCGGCGAGGAGGGCGAGCTCTTCGAGGCCTTGGTGGAGCACCTGCGGTCGGCCTGGAACGGCGGCAGGATACGGATGCTGCTGAGCGCCTTCCCGCCCAGCGAGCCGGGGCGGCCCGGCCCGCGGGTGTGGAACGGGCAGCTGATCCGGTACGCCGGCTACCGGCAGCACGACGGGTCGGTGCTGGGCGACCCCGAGACGGTGCGGTTCACCGAGGCGGTGCTGCGGCTGGGTTGGCGCGGCCGGGGCACGGAGTACGACGTTCTGCCGGTGGTGCTGCAGTGGCCGGGGCGTGAGCCCCGGTGGTTCGACCTGCCGGCGGACGCGGTCCCCGAGGTGCGGATCAGCCACCCGGACTACCCGTGGTTCGAGGGGCTCGGCCTGCGCTGGCACGCCTTCCCGACGATCTCCGACCAGGTCCTGGAACTGGGCGGTCTGCGCTACCCGTTGGCGCCGTTCAGTGCCTGGTACACGTGCGCCGAGATCGGGGCCCGCAACCTCTCCGACGCCAACCGCTACGACAAACTCCCGGCGGTGGCCCGGGGAATGGGGCTGGACACGAGCCGGGACCGCAGCCTGTGGCGGGACCGCGCGGTGCTGGAGCTCACGGCGGCGGTGCTGCACTCCTACGACCAGGCCGGAGTGTCGATCATCGACCACCACTTCGCCACCAAGCAGTTCGTCCGCCACGAGGAGCGCGAGCAGCGGAGCGGGCGCGGTTGCCCGGCCGACTGGTCCGCGATCGCCCCCGCCATCAGCGGCTCGACCACGCCGGTCTGGCAGCGCCGCTACGAGCCGACCCGGGTGCTGCCCAACTTCGCTCCGCAGACGGACTCCTGGCCGTTCGGCGAGGCGGCCTGAGCGGCGCCGGTCAGTCGGCGAGCAGGCGCACCGGGCCCTCCAGCCAGGCCAACTGCCAGTCGCGCGAGCGGGATCGCCCCTGCGGGTCGGAGTCCTGGATCCGCAGGGCGTCCGCGCCGCTGCTCGGCGAGGGTCCCAGCTCGGCGCCGATGCGATGCGGCAGGGTGGAGCGGGTGATCTCCCAGTGCCCGGACCGGATCCGGCCGAGCGACACCTCGAAGTCCAACAGCTCGGCGGCCGCGGCACGATGGGCGCACCCGCGCACCTGGTCGGCCAGCGGGACCCCGGTCGGGCCCGGCAGCGGAGCGGATCGGTCCCGGACGTAGCCGAACCAGGATCCGGTTCGGAGCAGCAGGCCTGTGCAGCCTTCCGCGGGATCCCGCAGCAGGGCGGCAGCCGGTTCGCTGGAGGGCCGTTCGACGGGCACCCAGTGCTCCAGGTAGTCCTCGTGGAGGCCTTCCTCCACGAGGACGTCGCCGTGCCAGTGCAGGGTGCCCGCGTCGGGAAGCGGAGCCGACGGGTGGAGGTCGAAGCGGCGGATCCAGCTGAACGCGTCGCCGTCCTGCGCGAAGGTGCCGGCGAACGCCTTCTGGGTGCACAGCGCCAGCAGCTGCGGGCGGTCCAGCTCGTTCAGGTGCCTGCGTCCGACCAGTTCGTCCAGCCCGGGCGGCCGCCGCAGATCCGCGAAGAGCGAGGCACCCTGCACCCACGTGGTGTCGGTGACCCGGTCCGTCGAGCCGTCCGCCTCACGGGCGAGGGTGCGCCTCCAGACCCCGGGGAGATCGGCGAGGGAGGGCTGGGACCTGGACATCGGTGCTCCGTCTCTGGGTGGCAGGTGAACACGCTACGCCCCTGTCTCGGGGTGGCGGAGCTCGGGTCGCCGCCGGGTTGACTGCTAAGGACCCGTCAGGGACCGCGCCGGGCGCGCCACGCGTGCTCAGCTCAGCGGCGGCGCGGCTGTCACGGTGTGGGCCTCGACGTGGTCGATCATCGCGTCGAGGGTGACCCGCAGGGGGCGGACGTCGCGGTGGATCTGGGTGAGGAGCAGGCCGCCCTGGAGGGCCGCCAGGACGGTCAGCGCCAGGTCCTCGGGATCCGCGGTCAGCTCGCCGCGCTCGTGCATGGCGCGCAGGCCGTCGCGGATGCCGGACTCCCAGCGCAGGAAGGAGCCCGACACGGCGGCCCGGGCGGCGGGGTCGACCTCGGCGAGCTCGCTGCCGAGCGAGCCGATCGGGCAGCCGCCGTGGCACTCCAGGTCGATCTGGTGCTGGACGAGGAACGCGCACCAGGCGCGCAGCCCGTCGACGGTGTCCAGGCGGGCGAGCATCGGCTGCTGGTCGCCGACGACGCGCTCGTCCTGGTAGGCGATCACGTCCATGATCAGTGCCTGCTTGTCGGCGAAGTAGTGGTAGAGCTGCGAACTGCTGGCCCCGGAGGCCGCCTTGACGTCCTCCATCGTGGTGCCGGCGACGCCCCGGTCGAACATCAGCTGCGCCGCCGCGGCGACGATCCGCAGGCGGGTCTGCTCGCCCTTGGGCGTCAGCTTCCGGGGCTTCGAACTGGTGCGCGTCGTCATGGCTCCACTGTACGCCTGATTTTGGATTGGACATTCCATTTTTTCGGGCGAATAGTGGATTGCGCAAGCCAATCCGGGGCTCCGGCCGGAGCCCCGAGGCTCTCCCTCCCTGGAGGTTCGTCATGGAGTTCTCCGGCAAGGTCGCCCTGGTGACCGGCTCGACCAGCGGCATCGGCCGCGCCATCGCCCGGACCCTGGCCGCCCGCGGCGCCCACGTCCTGGTCTCCGGGCGGAGCGCGGAGCGCGGCGCCGAGACCGTGGCCGCCATCCGCGCCGAGGGCGGCAAGGCGGACTTCCTGCCCGCGGACCTGCGCGACGCCGACTCCGCCCATGATCTGGCCCGCCGCGCCACCGAGGTCGGCGGCCACGTTGACATCCTGGTCAACAACGCGGGCCTGAGCGGGTTCGGCCCCACCACGGCCACCACCGAGGCCGACTTCGACGCGATGTACGCGGTGAACGTCAAGGCCCCGTACTTCCTGACGGCCGCCCTGGCCCCGGCCATGGCCGAGCGCGGCGGCGGCGCGGTGGTGAGCGTGTCCACCATGGTCGCCGGCTTCGGCATGCCGGGCATGGCGCTCTACGGATCGACCAAGGCGGCCGTGAACCTGCTGACGAAGTCCTGGGCGGCGGAGTTCGGCCCGCAGGGCGTGCGCGTCAACGCCGTCGCCCCCGGCCCCGTCCGCACCGAAGGGACCGCCCCCATGGGCGAGAGCCTGGACCAGCTCGCCGCCCAGGCCCCCGCCGCCCGCGTCGCGGACCCCGCCGAGATCGCCGCCGCCGTTGCCTACCTCGCCGGCGACCAGGCCTCCTTCGTCCAGGGCGTGGTCCTGCCCGTCGACGGCGGCCGCGCCGCGGTCTGAACCCCACCCGCACCGGCCCGCGCTCCTCGATACGAACGGGGAGCGCGGGTGCCGGGAATGACAGTCGATCAGGACGTCAGCAGGCTGCGGAGTGGAGCGCCGCCAGTGTGAGGAAGGCGGCAGAAGCGAGCACCACAGCCTGGTGGCGAAACTGCGGCAACAACAGATACGGGCCCCGGCGGATGCCGGGGCCCGTATCCCTGTGTCAGGAGAGGGAGAAGTCGATGGTGATGCAGGCGATCTCGTTGTTCTTCTGGTCGGTGAGCGTCAGCGTCCCCGTGTACTTGCCCTTGGGGGCGTCGAAGGGGGCGTGGAACGTGACCCGCGGGGCGTAGGGGCCCGCTGCGGCTGCGGAGAGAGCCGACGCCTCGTTCACCAGGGCTACCATCCCGAACTTGATCAAGGTCTGGGCCGAGCCGCTGGTGATGGGACCGGTGAGGTTGCCGGTCAGGGTCACGGTGAGGTCCTGTCCTCTGGCCGGCGTCTTCGGGTCGAGCGACACGCTGGAGACCTTGAAGTTGTCGCTGGAGCTCCCCGAGTTGTTCCAGGTGACAGCGCCGGTCGAAGGGGTGGTCATACGGTGCTCCGCTTCCGCGAGGTGAACATCTCTCCTGACACGACCAACGTACTGGGGCAAAGCCCCCGAGCCCGTCAACCAAGGAAGATTGCCGCGGCTGCCGGCTTGGGCAGGGCGCGGCGGCGCCGCTTGTGGGCCCGTCGGCGATTGCCACCGGCTGCCGGCCGACGGCGGTGCCGCCTTCGTGCCGGCCGGTCTCGAACGCCCGGAAGCAGTGGTCGATGACGGTCCATCAGGTGCCCAGCTCGGCGACCCACCCGGGAGCCCGCCGGGCCCGGTGGGTCGTCCCGGATCAGCCGGTGTGCAGGCCCTCCAGGAGCACGGTCAGATAGCGCTGGGCGGTGTCGGTGCGGGTGGCGGGGGCGCCGCCGTGGACGGTCGCGGCGTAGGCGATGCCGCACATCAGCGGCACCAGGTCGGCGGCGGTCAGGTCGCCGCGCACGACTCCGGAATCACGAGCCCGGTCGAGCAGTCGCCCGCCGAGCGACCACAGAGTCCGCTTCAGATCGGTGGTGTGGGCCAGGGCGTCCGTGGGGGCTGCGGCGACGGTGGACAGCGAGGCGTCGGTGACCTGTGCCTCGATGGTGCGGGCCAGGAAGCCGGCCAGGGCGCGCCAGGGATCGTCGTCGTCCAGCGCCTGCTCGCCGTGGGCGACGAGCAGCTCCAGGCTGCGGGTGGCGACGGTCTCCAGAAGCGCCTCGGCGGTCGGAAAGTGCCGGTAGACGGTGCCGACGCCCATGCCGACCCGGCGGGCGACGTCGTTGAGCTGCAGCGGCACGCCCTCGTCCACCAGATCGCGGGCCACGGCGACGATCTGCTCCCAGTTGCGGGCGGCGTCCTTGCGCAGAGGTGGGGTCGTCATGGGAGGAGTCTAACTGGATAGTCCATCCGAATCGATAAGCGGATAACTCATCCACATCTGCTACGGTGAAGCAACCGGATAGGTCATCCGGATATCTGTGCAGCTGGAAAGAGGTGTGCCGTGGAGAAGTCGGAGAAGACAGCACTGGTCACGGCGGGAACCGCCGGCATCGGCTGGGAGACGGCCCTGGGGCTGGCCACCGCCGGCCTGGCGGTCACCGTGGTCGGGCGCAACGCCGAGCGCGGCGCCCGTGCGGTCGAACGGATCAACGCCACGGCGCCGGCGCACCCCGCCCGGTTCGTGGCCGCCGACCTCGCCTCGCTCGACGCGGTCCGCTCGCTCGCGGAGCGGATCACCTCCGAGGGCCCGCTGACCGTCCTGGTCAACAACGTCGGCGCGATGTTCGCGGACCGGCAGGACTCGGTCGACGGGATCGAGGCGACGTTCGCCGTCAACCACCTCTCGCCGTACCTGCTGACCGAACTGCTGCTGCCCTCGCTGCGGACCGGCGCGCCGAGCCGGATCGTGAACGTCACCTCGGGCGCGATCGGCGTCGCCAAGCGGACGTTCGACGCCGTCGAGCCCCCCGGCGGGTACTACGGCTTCCACTGGTACGGCCGCGCCAAGCTCGCCAACCTCGCCTACACACTCGACCTGGCGGGCCGACTCGACGGCACGGGCGTATCGGTCTTCGCCGCAGACCCTGGCGGCGCCGCGACCGACATGACCAACGGCACCCTGCGCGATCCCAGGATCGTCTCACCCGGTCTGCGTCTGCTCTGGCCGCTCGTCCGACGGAAGTTCGAACGCTCGACCTCGGGACCGGCCTCCGTGGCGGCCAAGCCCTCGATCTTCGCCGCGACCGACGCCTCGCTGACCGGCCGGACCGGCATCGTCATCGGCCCCGCAGCACAGCCGGTCACACCCTTCCGCGCGGCGACCGATCCCCGCGTCGCCGAAGCCGTCCACCGCCTCAGCCGGCGCCTCGCACCGCTCACCCCCGGGTGACCGGAAACCGACCCGCAATGCCGCCGAAACCGCAGGTGACGCCGCTGCTCCGATAGTGGCCGAATGACGACGCCCGCCACGACCAGAGAGCCGGCGGCCGCCACTTCGCGCGCTGCCGAGACAGCCGCGTACGGCGACCGGATCCTCGCCATCGAGCCCACCAGTATCGAGCCCGTCCCCGCCGGGGCCCGGCACGGCAAGCCGCTCGGTCTGCTGTGGACCTGGACCTCACCCAACATGGAGTTCGCCACCGCTTTCGTCGGTGTCCTCGCGGTCGGCATCCTCGGCCTCGGGTTCTGGCCCGCCGTGCTCGCGTTGGTCCTGGGCACCGCGCTCGGCGCCGTCTCCCACGGCCTCCTCGGCGTGGTCGGTCCGCGGTTCGGCGTGACCCAGATGGTCGCCGGACGCTCCGCCTTCGGGTTCCTGGGCAACGCGCTGCCCGCCGGGCTCAACGCGCTCACCGCCGGCATCGGCTGGTTCGCGGTCAACAGCGTCAGCGCCGCGTACGCGCTGAACACCCTGCTGGGCTGGCCGCTGCTGCTCTGCCTGTTCGTGGTGGTGATCCTCCAGGTCGCCGCCGCCTGTTTCGGCCACAATTTCGTGCACACCGCCGAGAAGTACACCTTCCCGGTACTGACCCTGGTGTTCGTGGCCGCCGCCGCGGTCATCCTCGCCAACTCCCGCCCGGGCTCCGCGACCGGCGCGCACGCCGCCCCCGGCGCGTTCTGGCTCACCGCGGGCGCCGCCTTCGGCTACGCCGCCGGTTGGACCCCGTACGGCGCCGACTACACCCGCTACCTCCCGGCCACCACCGCGCGGTGGAAGACCGCCCTATGGCCGGCCGTCGGCGTCTTCGTCTCCTGCGCCTTCCTGGAGATCATCGGCGCGGCCTCCTCGACCGTGCTGATCCCGGACGCCATCGCCTCCAAGCTCTCCCTCACCGGAGCGTTCATCTACTCCCTCCCGGGCTGGCTGGCCGACCTCACCCTGCTCGCCATCGCGCTGGGCGGGATCGCCGCCAACGCGCTGAACATCTACTCGGGCTCGCTCTCCTTCGTCGCGATCGGCCGAGGGCTCCCGGCCCGGCTGAACCGCGCTGTGGTCGCCCTGGTCCTCGGCACCGTCGGCACCCTGCTCGCCTGGAGCGGGCTCAGCAACTCCGGTACCAAGTACGAGAACTTCCTGCTCGTCATCAGCTACTGGATCGGCCCCTGGCTGGGCGTCACCTTCCTGGACCACTTCCTCAGCCGCGCCCGCTCCGACACGGACACCGCCGCGCTGCTCCAGGACACCACGTACCGCAACTGGGCCGCGCCGATCGCGATGGCCGCGGGCACAGGGCTCGGCGTCTGGCTCTTCTCCAACCAGACGGACTACGTCGGACTGGTCGCCAAGCAGCACCCGGGCATCGGTGACCTCGCCTTCGCGGCCGGCTTCACCCTCGCCGTGCTGCTCCACCTGGCGCTGCGCCGGGTGCCCGGTCTGGTCCGGACGCCGGTGACCGGCGCGCCCGTTGCCGGCGTCGGCTGAATCGGTGGACAGTGGGCTCATGACCGAGCTGCCCGCTCCCGCCGAGCTCCTGTCCGTCGCCCTCGCGGAGGCCCGTCTGGGTCTGCGCGAGGGCGGTATCCCGATCGGTGCCGCGCTGTTCGGCCCGGACGGGGAACTGCTGGGACGCGGCCACAACCGCCGCGTCCAGGACGGTGATCCGTCCACGCACGCGGAGACCGCCGCCTTCCGGGCGGCGGGCCGACTGCGCGGGTACGGCCGGACCACGATGGTCACCACGCTGTCGCCCTGCTGGTACTGCTCGGGCCTGGTCCGGCAGTTCGGCATCGGGCAGGTGATCATCGGGGAGGCGAGGACCTTCCACGGCGGCCACGACTGGCTCGCCGAGCACGGGGTACGGATCACCGTCCTCGACGACGCCGAATGCATCGCACTGATGCGGGAGTTCATCGCCACCCGGCCCGACCTCTGGTACGAGGACATCGGCGAGTGAGCCCGTTGGAGTGAGCTCGTTGGAGTAATTCCGCTGGAGTGATCCCGTTGCCACCCTTTGGAGCACCATGTCCTCTCGCATCCCCGTGATCGACCTCGCCCGCTGGCTCTCCGGTGACCCGGCGGCCCGGGCCGGGACCGCCGCCGCCGTGGACGCCGCGCTCAGCCAGGCCGGCTTCCTGCTGATCACCGGACACGGCGTCGGCATCGAGATCCGGGAGGAGGTCCGGCAGGCCGCCCACGCGTTCTTCGCGCTGCCCGGGCAGGTGAAGCAGCGCTACGCGGTGAGCGTCGGCGGCCGCGGCTGGCTGGCCAAGGGCGCCGAGGCCAACGGCTACTCGGAAGGCACTGCGACCCCGCCGGACCTCAAGGAGTCCTGGACGGTCGGCGCGGATCAGCCGATCGGCGAAGCCGAGATCGACGGCTTCTGGTTCCAGCCGAACCGCTGGCCGCAGGTCGAAGTACCGCAGCTGCAGCCGATCGTGGAGGACTACCTGGCGCGGATGCGCTCCGTCGCCGACGAGGTGCTCCGGCTGCTCGGCACCGCGCTGGGGCAGGGCGCGGACTTCTTCACCGCGCACACCGCGCACCCGACGTACACCCTGAACATCAACTGGTACCCGGGCACGGGCGTGGTGGGCGAGCCCCTCCCCGGCCAGTTCCGGATCGGCCCGCACACCGACTTCGGCACGGTCACCCTGCTGGACCGCCAGCAGGGCAAGGGCGGGCTGCAGGTCTGGATCGACCCCGACGACGGCGGCGAAGGCTGGGAGGACGCCCCGTACGACCCGGCCGCACTCACCGTCAACATCGGTGACCTGATGGCCCGTTGGACCGGCGGCCGCTGGCGCTCCGGCCGCCACCGGGTCCTCCCGCCGTCGCCCGACGCCCCGGATGAGGAACTGATGTCCCTGGTCTACTTCTACGAGTGCGACCCCCACACCGTGGTCGTCCCGATCGCCGGCCCCGTGGCGCACGCACCAGTGGACTCCTCCGTGTATCTGCGGGACAAGCTGGATGCCATCAGCGTGAGTTGATCACGGGTCAGGTGCCGGCCCGGCGTCTCCGGCAACGACGGCGGGTGCCTGCGGGCAAGACGACCCACGGGCTGTACCGCCAACAGCCTTCCAGCCCCTTGCGCAGCGGAACCAGCGCGACACCGCGACAGGCTGGTATCGCCTCGCGCGTGGTGACGGGCAGTCATTACGGGAGTCTTGCGGTCGCGCCTGCGGGCTCCCGCGGCAGCTCGGCAGGTAGCAGTGTTGTCCTCACGAAATCCCCTTCCTCCTAAGGAGTTTGGCGTGAGCATCGCTGCGAAGAACCGTCGCGTCCGGGCTGCCCTGGCCGTCGCCGCCGCGCTCGGCGGCGCCCTGGCGGTCGCCGGATCCCCTGGCGTGGCATCCGCGTCGACCGGCCGCGCGGCCACCGTGTACACGCTGTCCAACGCGGCGTCCGGAAACGCTGTGCTGGCCTTCCACGACGTCAACGGGGCGCTGACCCCGGCCGGCACCTACCCGACCGGAGGCCTCGGCGCGGACGCCGGTCTCGGCTCGCAGGGCGCGGTCGTGCCCGCCGACCACGGTCGGATCCTGCTCGCCGTCAACGCGGGCTCGAACAGCGTGACCGCACTGCGGGTGACCGAGGACGGCGCCCTGACGGCCCGCTCGACGGTGGCCTCCGGAGGCACCCGCCCGGTGAGCGTGACCGTCCACGGCGACCTGGTCTACGTCCTGGACTCCGGCAGCGGCACGATAGCCGGCTTCCACCTGCACGACGGCGTGCTGACCCCGCTGCCCGGCTCGACCCGGGCCCTGTCCGCGGGCGCGGCCGGGGCGGCCGAGGTCGCCTTCTCGCCCGACGGCCGCCGCCTGGTCGTCACGGAGAAGGGCAGCAACTCCCTCGACACCTTCACCGTGGACCGCCACGGCGTCCCCTCTGCCGCCTCCCGCACCGCCTCGGCGGCCGCGGTGCCGTTCGGCTTCGACTTCGACAGCCACGGCGACGCGGTGGTCTCCGACGCGGCGGCCAGCGCGGTCACCACGTACTCCGTCGCCTCCGGCACGGCCCGCCAACTCGCCTACCTGCCGGACGGCGGCGGCGCGGCCTGCTGGTTGGTGGTCTCGCGCGCCACCGGCACGGCCTACGTGGCCAACGCCGCCACCGGGACGATCTCCACCTACCGGGTCCGCGACGGCGCCCTGGCCCTGACCGCCCCGATCGCCGCCACGGTCGGCGGCCACCCGACCGACGAGGCGCTCGGCCGCGGCGACGTCCTCTACGTCCGCGACGCGACGAACAACCGCCTGCAGGCCGTGCACTTCGGAGCCGGCGGCGCGCAGGTCATCGACAGCCCGTCGGTACTGCCGGCGAGCGCCGTGGGCATCGCGGTGGTGAACGGATGACCGGATGAACGGGTGATCATCCGCTGAGCGCGCCCGTGGTGTCACCGGGGTCCGGTGCCAGGTGGTGGGCGAGGAAGGCGATGCTGCGCTGCACCAGGGAGTCGACGTCGGGGGCGCCGGCGAAGATGTGGTCGGCGCCGGGGACGATGACCAACTCGACGCTGGTGTGGGGTTCGAGGCGTTCGGCGAGGAGCCGGCTCTGGTCGTGGGGCACGATCCGGTCGGCGGTGCCGTGCACGATCAGGAACGGCGGCGCGGGGTGGTCGGCGTAGGTGAGGGGGGTGGCCGCGCGGACCAGGTCGGGTCGCTGCGCCGGGTCCGCGCCGATCAGGGCGGTGAACGGGTGGCCGGCCGGCGGGACGGCGAGGGCGGCCGGGAACGCGGCGGCGGCCGAGCGCAGGTCGGTGGGGCCGTACCAGTCGACGACGGCGCGGATGCCGCCGCTGGGCGGGTCGGTGACGCCGACCTCGCCCTCCAGGTCGACTCCGTCCGGCGTCCGGGCCGGGGCGAGGGCGGCCAGCACGGCCAGGTGGGCGCCGGCCGATTCGCCCCACAGCGCGAGGCGGTCGGTGTCGAGGCCGAGTTCGGCGGCGTGGAGGCGCAGGTAGCGGATCGCGGCGCGCAGGTCGTGGAGTTGGGCGGGGAACGGTGCTTCCAGGCTGTGCCGGTAGTCGATGGTGGCCACGGCCAGGCCGGATCGCACGATGGCGTCGAAGAACCGGTCTCCCGCCACGGTGGGCGGCGGGTAGCGGCGGTCGCCTTCGGCCCAGCCGCCGCCGTGGACCCACAGGACGAGCGGCGCGGGCCGTTCGCCGGCGGGTGGGGCGTGCAGGTCGAGCAGCAGCGGGCGGTATCCGGAGATCCGGGCGTAGGTGATGCCGTCGTACCGGCGGCCGCCGTCGGCGGTGGTGACGGGCACGGGCGGTGGCAGGTAGGGCGGTGGCAGCTGGGGGGCGGCGGCCTGGCCGGGCGGTTCTTCGGGCATCTCGGTTCCTGTTGGGTCGCGGGGACCGTGGTTGATGAAGACCGTTGTTGCTGGGTGCCGGTCAGCGGGCGCTGGGGAGGGTGCGGCTGCGGGCGATCCGGCCGAGCCAGCGGGCGGAGGGCTTGGGCACGCGCAGGAAGGTCTCCGGTTCGACGGCGATCAGGCCGAAGGTCGGGCGGAAGGAGCCCCACTCGTAGGTGTCGAGTGCGCTCCAGTGAAAGTATCCGCGGATGTCGAGATCGTCGGCGAGCGCTTCGGCCAGGCCGTCCAGGGCCCGGTGGGTGTAGGCGATGCGGCTGCGGTCGTCGGCGGTGGCGATGCCGTTCTCGGTGACGATGATCGGCACCTCGCCGACGACCTCGGCGGTGTGCCGCAGGGCCTCGCCGAGGGCGTCGGGGTAGCACTCCCAGCCGGTGAGGGTGCGTTCGGCGCCCTCGGGAACCGGGAGCGGGCCGGCGGGGCCGATCCGGGTGCGGGTGTAGGCCTGCACGCCGATCCAGTCGTCCTGGCGTGCGGCTTCCAGGAAGACGTCCTCGCGCGGGTGGCGGTAGGCGGCCGTCACCTCTTCGGCGCCGGGCACGGCCTGGCAGCCCTGGCTGGCCACCGACCAGCCGGTCCTGATCGTGGGGGAGATCGCCCGCACGGCCGCGACGGCGGCCCGGTGGGCCTCGACGAGGGTGCGGGTGAGCCCGGGGTCGGGCAGCGGCAGGCCGGTGCCGGTCGGGCGCTCGCCGCCGGCGGTGACCCGGGGGAGGAGGGCGGCGACCATGTTGGGCTCGTTGATGGTGCAGACGTGCTCGACGTCGGTGGCGATGACCGGCGCGGTCGCCGCCACGTAGCGGGCGAACCGGTCGACGGCGTCCGGGGCGGACCAGCCGCCGCGCTCGGCGAACCAGCGCGGCAGGGTGAAGTGGTGCAGCGTGACCATCGGGCGCATGCCGCGCTCGCGGGCGTACTCGACGATGCGGCGGTAGTGGGCGAGGGCGGCGCGCGAGAAGCAGCCGGGCGCGGGCTCGATCCGAGCCCACTCGATGCTGAACCGGTAGTCGGTGAAGCCGAGTTCGGCGAGCAGGTCGATGTCGACCGGCCAGCGGTGGTAGCTGTCGGCGGCGTCACCGCTGGGCTCGGCGACGGCGCCGTGCTGTTCCAGCTGCCACCAGTCGCTGTTGGTGTTGCCGCCCTCGGTCTGGTGGGCGGAGGTCGAGGCGCCGAACAGGAATCCGTCCGGGAGCGGCAGGCCGGGGGCGCAGGCGAACATGCGGGTGTGTCCTCTGGTGTGGGGCGCGGGGCGGCGGGTGGTGACGGCGCGTCAGCTGGTGCGCGGATCGGGGGGATGCGGAGCGCGTCGGCAGGGGAGTCGGGTGTCGCGGGACCTCGCCGTACTGCCACCGTAAATCCGAAAACCTTGACATGCAAGGTTTTCGGATCGAGCACGGAGAGCTACTGTGCTCGGGTGAGTACGACACGTGGCCCCCGCGGCCCCTACGCCAAGAGCGCGGCCAAGCGGCAGCAGATCGTGGACGCCGCACTCGCCGCCTACGCGGAAGCCGGCAGCCGCGCCGTCTCGGTCCGCGACATCGCCGAGCGCGTCGGACTGACCGACGCCGGCGTCCTGCACCACTTCGGCGGCCGCGAGGCCCTGCTCACCGCCGTCCTCGAAGCCAGGGACGCGGCGGCGGCCGAGCGGCACGGCGAGGGCGCGGCGATGTGGCGCCCGGAGCTGATCGCGGAGAACGCCCAGACACCCGGACTGGTCAAGCTCTTCGTCGACCTGGCGGCCGCCGCGGCCGAGCCCGGCCACCCGGCCCACGACTTCTTCACGGAGCGCTACCAGGTCCTGCGGCACCGCTACGCCGAGGCGATCGCCGACGCCCCTTCCCCTGACACAGCCTCAGCGGCGGCCCAGGGCGCCGCCCCCGACGCGCAGTGGGCCGCCCGCGTGCTCCTGGCCGCGACCGACGGCCTGCAACTCCAATGGCTGCTCGACCCGTCCATCGACATGGCAGCCGACATCACCCGACTGCGCGACGCCCTGCTCGCCACCGTTCAAGGCGCCGGCGCGCCGACCGGTGACGGGCCGACGGCGTAGCAGCGGACGCCTGACCTCGGAGCTCTCGGAACGGGCACGCCGAGCGCAAGGGAGTGCGGCCTCTCGCAGGCCGGCCGGCGGACGACCGCTCGACAACGGACCGTCAAACAGGGCTCGCGAGAAGGCTTTTGAGCAGATCGCGAACCGGCTGAAAGCCGACTCGACTGCCCGAACCAGACGCGCATCAGGGGCTGTCCAATATCTGGAGCGCTTCACCGCCCCCAGCAATGCCAGCGTACTATCCGCCCATCCGTTAACCAGGGGGTGTGATACGGGGTTTGATACGGGGTTTGCTACCGGATCGGACAGGTTCGGCCCGCTGGAGCGACCAGGCCGCAGGTCAGCGGCACTTACCGCGGACGGCCTGCACGGATCGAGGCTGCCCGGGGGCCATGGGGGGATTATGGAACTGGGCATGCTCGGCCCCTTGCGGGTCCACGACGGGGAAACGGAACGGGAAGTCAACGCTCCGCGCCAACGAGCCGTCCTGGCGTTCCTCCTGCTCCGCCGGAACGAGACGGTCCTCGCCGACGTGCTCTGCGATGCGGTGTGGAACGGCAGCCCCCCGAAGGGCGCGCGCGGTACGTTGCAGAGCTACCTCGTGCGCTTGCGTCAGAGTCTCGGCCCGGTCGCCGGCGCGCGCCTGGTCACGCGTTCGCTCGGCTACGCGTTCGAGGCGAAGCCCGGCGAGGCCGACATCGACCGGTTCGAGCGGAGCTGCTCCGAGGGCCTCGCAGCATCGGCGGGGGGCCGATGGGCCGACGCCCGCAGCGCGTTCGCGGCGGCGGAGTCGTTGTGGCGGGGCGATCTCCTGAGCGATGTCGGCGAATTGGCGGGTGTGGCGCAGGAGGCCGTACGACTCGGAGAACTCCGGCTCCAGGCGGTCGAAGGCCGGATCGAGGCGGACCTGCACCTGGCGCGGCACGCCGAGGTCCTCTCCGAGTTACATACCCTGGTGGCCCGGCATCCGCTGCGCGAGCGCTTCACCGCCCAGCTGATGATCGCCTTGTACCGGTCTTCGCGACAGGCGGACGCGCTGCTCGTGTACCGGAACGCGTACCGGGTGCTGGCCGAGGAGATCGGCGTGGAACCGGGGCCGGAACTGCGCGAGACGCATCTTAGGATCCTCTCCGCGGATGCGGCGCTGTCGACGGCGCGGCCGTCCGTCGCGGTACTGCCCGAGGAGGACGGCACCCGTACCCCGTCACCGGACGCCCTGCCGCTCCCCGACCCGGTCGTGCCGTCGCGCCGGAGCGCCGGCGGGGACCAGTCGGCCGGCCGGCCACCGGAGGCCGCGACCGACTTGGTCCGGATCCCCGCCGCGAAGCCGCGTTCGCGCCCGGCCCAGCTGCCTTCCGGCACCGCCGGGTTCGTCGGGCGCAGGGAAGAGCTCGACCAGCTCGACCAGCTCCTGGAGACCGCCGGAGAGACCCGCACCGTCGTGATCTCCGCGGTGTCCGGGATGGCGGGAGTCGGCAAGACCGCGCTCGCCGTGCACTGGGCCCACCAGGTCGCCGGCCGGTTCCCGGACGGGCAGTTGTACCTCAACCTGCGCGGCTTCGACCCGACCCACACCCCCACCGCCCCCGCCGAGGCCCTGCGCTCGCTGCTGGACGCGCTGGACGTGCCACGCCAGCGGATTCCGGCCGGTCTGGACGCGCAGGCCGCGTTGTACCGCAGCCTGCTGGCCGACCGGCGCATGCTGGTCCTGCTCGACAACGTCCGCGACGCCGAGCAGGTCCGTTCGCTGCTACCCGGTACACCCGACTGCCTGGTGCTGATCACCAGCCGTGACCGGCTCACCGGCCTGGTCGCCGGAGTCGGCGCGCACCCGGTGCCGCTGGACCTGCTCACCGTGGCCGAGGCCCGCGACCTGCTGACCCGACGGCTGGGTGCGCAGCGCACCGCCGCCGAACCCGACGCCGTCGACGAGATCATCGAACGGTGTGCCCGGCTGCCGCTGGCCCTGGCCGTCGTCTCCGCCCGCGCCGCGAGCCAACCCAGGCTGCCGCTCGCCGCCACCGCCGCCGACCTGCGCCGGCTGCCCGACCGATTGGACGCACTGACGACCGGCGACCCGGTCACCGACGTCCGGTCGGTGTTCTCCTGGTCCTACCGGCAGCTGTCCGAGCCGTCCGCCCGCCTGTTCCGGCTGCTCGGCCTGCACCCCGGCCCGGACCTGAGCGCCGGCGCCGCGGCCAGCCTCGCCGGTTTCACACCGGCACAGGTACGACCGCTGCTGTCCGAACTCGCCCGCCTGCACCTGATCAACGAACCGGCACGCGGCCGGTACACCCTGCACGACCTGCTGCGCGTCTTCGCCGACGAACAGGCCCGCACCGAGGAGTCCGAGACCGACCGGCGCACCGTCACCCGCCGCATGCTCGACCACTACCTCCAGTCCGCCCACCGGGCGAGCAGCGCGGTCGACCCGTGGCGGGAAGTGATCACGCCGGTCGAGCCGCTGGCCGCGGTCACCGTGGACGGAGCCGAGTCACCGTCAGCGGAGGCGGCCAAGGCCTGGTTCGCCGCCGAGTTCCAGGTGCTCATGGCGGCGGTCCAGCTCGCTGTCGATGCCGGCCTGGACCATCACGCGTGGCAATTGGTCTGGTCGATCGACCCGGTCCTGAAGGGCGGTGACTGGCAGCACTGGACCGTCCTCCAGCAGCTCGCGCTCCAGGCCGCCGGCCGGCTCGGCGACGCCGCCGCCGAGGGCTACTCACACCGCATGCTCGGCGCTTCCCACCTGATGCTCGGCCGGCACCGGGAGGCCAGGGCCCACCTCGATCAGTCGATTGCGATATTCCGAGAACTTGGCGACGACGCGAACCAGGGATACGCCCATCACATGATGGACCGGTTGTTGGAGCAGCAGGGCCGGCCCGAGGAGGCGCTGTACCACGCCGAGCTGGCGTCGGCCCGGTTCCAGGCCGGCGGCGACAGGCGCGGGCAGGCCATCGCGCTCAACGCGGTCGGCTGGTTGCACGCTCAACTGGGCGACTACCAGGCTGCTCTGGAGCACTGCCGGCAGGCGCTGCAGCTGCAACAGGCCCTCGGCTTCCGCCGCAGCGAGGCGGACAGCTGGGACAGCATCGGCTTCGCCCATCACCACCTCGGCCAACACGCCGAGGCCGTCGACTGCTACCGCCACGCGCTGGTGATCTTCCGCGACCTGGACTTCCGCTTCGGCGAGGCGGACACGCTGACGAAGCTGGGCGACACCCACGCGGCCACCGGCGACACCGATGCCGCCCGGGACACCTGGACGGCGGCACTGCAGATCTTCACCGACATCGGCCACGCGGACGCGGAACAGGTCCGCGCCAAACTGCACGACTTGCCGACGGCATCCCGCGAGGTTCCCCCCACCCGCTAGGAAGCGTCTTGCGCTCAGACCCGGCCGCCCCGTGCCGGCCGCGCCTCGCGCCGGTCGCAGTGCCCGGAGTTCCCCCGGCCGATGAGGCCTGGCCGGGGGAACCCACCGCCGAAATGGGGCGGTTTCACGCCATGGCTAGATCTGGAAGGAGTCGATCTCCGCAAAGTCCGAATGCTGGCCGGGCAAGAGACGCACGGAGTAGCCGCCCGGGTAGAAGACCGTGACGGCGTAGCTGCCAGTGGCCCAGACCTCGGCCGGGCCGTCGACGGACACGGTGTTGCCCGTGCCGCCGCTGTACTGGAAGCAGTACTGCTTGCCGAAGCCGGTCTCGTACATGGCCTGGTGGTAGTGGCTGCAGTCGACCGACGGGGTGCTTGCGCTCGCCGTCGTCGCACCCACGAGCCCGAGCCCGGTCAGGGCCGCGGTGGTGGCGGCGATGGCGCCGGCCATCCTCTTCATCCGCATGTGCTTCAACCCTTCGATCTGGCCGCCGCGCAATCCGGCGCGGCGGCTTCTCTCCTGGCACTGCGGGATCGAACTCCCCTCTGAACCAGAGTGGTGGACCCCGGCGCCGTGTTCCGATCCGCCGGCGGCGAACCGAGAACAACGATCGCCGACCGCGCTTGCGGTGCTCCTGCGGGAGCCGCCCGCACCCGGCGCAAGCGCGGCGCAAGGGGTGTGTGCAGGAGCTGTCGGCAACGCGATCTGCGGTCACGTCCGCGTCAGGACCCGTGCCGGGACTGCGAGTTCGTCCTACTCGGTCCGGACCTCGTCCAGCCCGTCCAGTCGCCTGCGGCGCGCGGCCGTCCGGTGAAGCCCTACCGGGGCCCGGGCAGCCCTGCACGGACGCGTGCCGGTGCGGTACTTGAACACGGTGGCGGGATCATCCGTCCCAGCGCTCCGCGTGCTCCGGCCTGCGCACGGTCTCGATGCTGTTGCGCCCGAACGGGGTGTATACGTTCCTGCGCAGGTAGCTGATGCAGAGCTCGACGCGGCTCGTCCACGCCCAGCTCGTACAGGAACATCTCGGTCTGCGCGTATCCGCTCGGCCTACCGGCCGCAGGCCCCGGTCCGGTGTAGCGTTCCGGTCGAGCAGTCGTGAATCCGAAGTCGTCGCCCGCGGTCGGATGCCGTGGGCGTTCCTGTTGTCCGGTGCCTCTCAGGACCAGGGCGATCACCTCCACGCCCGCAGCGGCGGGCCCCGATCCGTACCCCGCGAAGGAGACGCGCATGGCTACCGGCACCGTGAAGTGGTTCAACGCCGAAAAGGGCTTCGGGTTCATCGAGCAGGACGGCGGCGGTCCCGACGTCTTCGCCCACTACTCGAACATCGAGGCCCAGGGCTTCCGTGAGCTCCTGGAGGGCCAGAAGGTGACCTTCGACGTGGTGCAGGGGCAGAAGGGTCCGCAGGCGGAGCACATCCGCCCCGCCTGACCGACCCGCCGCCACCGGACGGCCCGTCCCGGCGTTCGCGGGGCGGGCCGTCCGGTCTGGTGCACTCCACTACGAGGAGCGGGGGCGTCCTGCTGTCGGCCGCGGCCAGGGGTTTCGCCCGTGCCGCTGCTCTCCCCGGCGTGCCGGCGACACGCTCGCCCGCTGCACTCGCGGATCCGGCCGGCCGGATCGGACGAAGGGGCTCGGGCGCCCACCTGATGAGCCGTAGGGTGGCCGGGTGACGAACGCGCTGCCCGGCGGAGTGCGGGACTTCTGCGCGTGCCGTCCCCGTGCTGTCGCGCGCCCTGCCGGTGGGACGGCTGCCGTCGCTACTCTCGGTGTATGAGTGGGTCGGATGCGCCCTTCGTCTCGCAGGGACACGGAGCCCATCGTCTACGGACAGCCCCAGGCCCACCCGAAGGCAGCCGCCGTTGCCCCGGTGCGCTGATCCTCGGTCAGCTGGGGAGACAGGGAGCACTCGATGGCACACAGTGACGGCCGTCCTCCACGTCCGGTGGAAGTCGTGCGAGCACGAGCACACGGGAGCACGATCTGCTCCGTGGTCGTGGCGGTGGACGAAGTCGCCGATGCGGTCCAGGAGGTCGAGCAGGAGGGGTGGCGGCTCGGCCACGTGAGCGCCTACGCCTTCAGCGGCGGCGGCGGGCCGTACCGGCCGAAGACACAGGTGGGGGTGTTGCTGGTCTTCCGCAAGGAGGAGACCTGACGCGACGGGGGCGCAGCCGGGCTTGACGGCTGTTGCGGGGGAGGGGACCGGGCCGTGACTGCCGAGGGGTCGCCTTCGGCGTCGCGGCACAGGTGGGGTGACGCCTGACGGGTCATCCGGTGGCGAGCGGAGGCGCGGGGCGTGGGGCGCGGGGCGGCGGACCAGGCGCGTGCCGGGCGGTTCGCTACCGTCGCGCTCCCACGAGGGCTGGTGGTGCGCCGACCTGCTTTCATGCGCTCTTTCGACTTCCGAGTACTCCTGACGATTCTGGTTGGAACCGGGGTCGCCCACCGGCAGGCGGTGTCACGTCTCCTGCCGAGCGGCGAACGGCAGTTGCCTTCTTCCCGCTCGCGCCCGTGTGGATCACACCGTGGCCCAGCCGGCTGGGCTTCCCCACCGACCACCCCGCCTTCCGGGGCCAACTGCCGCTCTCGCCGACCCTGCGAGACCGGTCACCGCTGTCATCGGCGACGGCTCACTGCACTACACCCTCCCCGCGCTGTGGACCGCCGCACACGAACGCCTGCCGGTGACGTTCATCGTCGTCAACAACCGCGGCTACGGCATCCTGCGCGACTTCGGTGCGCGGCTGGGGCTGCGCTCCGTCCCCGGCCTGGACCTTCCCGGCATCGACATCCTCGCGCTGGCCCGGGGCTACAACGTTGCGGCCACTCGCGTCACCAGCCGGTCCGACCACCTGGCCGCGGCACTGAACGCCCCTGCGCCCCAGGGGCCCAGGCTCATCGAAGTCGTCGTCCCGGCACCCGCGTGATCCGGCGGCCCACGCGATCGAGGAGACGGGCGGCCCGGCTGACGGCCGTTCTTCCTCGGCGAGTTCGACGGTGCGCGAGCCGCGTACGGCCACGCGGCGGACGCCGGGCACGCCCGCCGGCCCTCGCACCGGCGGGGCGAGGACCGGACCGGGGCTCAGCGGCCGGCGCCGAGGATGACGGCCTCCCCGTCGTCCTCGCCCCCGCCGTCGGAGACGATGTCCGGGAACCCTCCGCCCTGGCCGTCGCCGAGGATGACGATGTCGCCGTCATCGTCACCGTCGAGGCTGCGCCCGGTACCGGTCCGCGGGACGGCCGTGGTGCGCGACGGGCGAGCCGCCGGTCCGCCGGGACGGACCGCCCGGAGGAGGGTGCGCTTGACGTCATCAGTGATCGAGGAGCAGCCGGGCTCCGCCAGGCACACCTCGCGCGCCGGGTGGGCCCGCTCGCCGGTCGAGGCGCAGGCGCTGGCCGCGGCGGGCGAAGCGGTCAGCAGGACCAGAGCGCTCACGGCACAGGCGAGAGTGGGTCGGTTCACGCGGGTCCAACGATCCTCGCGCCGTCCGGTCACGGCGCTGCCGCGTCCGCCGGACCGTGCGGGTGCCCTCGGCGCCAGTGGCCGGGGGAGGGGCGGCAGGCACGGACGGTGCGCGGCCCGCGGAGTGGGACCGGACCGTCCAACCGGTCGGACGACGCCGGTCGGCGTGCGGGACGGCGAACCGACCGGCGTGATCGGGGAAGCCCGCGGTGCCGGCAGCGGGCCCGCCTCAGATCTGGGCGAGGATCTCGCCGGCGGCCCGGGCGCCGGAGGCCACCGCGGCGTTCAGGGTGGCGTTGTCGACGTCCGTGTGCTCGCCGGCGAAGTGGATCCGCCCCTCCTGCACGGCCTCGTAGCCGGCGAACGCGGTGTACTGGCCGATCTCGTAGTAGTGGTAGGCCCCCAGGTGCCACGGGTCGAGGGACCAGTGGTCCTCGTAGGCCTTTCCGTTCCAGGCCGCCGTGGTGCCGGGGTACACGTGCTCGATCTGGGCGAGGAAGGCGGTGACGTCGGCGGCCGGGGCCGGGCCGTGGGCGGCGCCGGTCAGTCGGGAGCGGGCGCCGTCACCGCCGGGGAAGTTGACGAGCAGGGCCGGCGCGCCCGTCGCGCCCAGGTCGACCGAGCCGTCCCAGGCCGTCTGGTAGCCGAGCGGTCCGGTGTTGGAGACGCCGTTGTAGCCGAGTGCGGGCCAGGTCTTCGCGGAGAGCTGGGCGACCAGCTTCGCGTTCTGCCCCATCCCCTGCTGCGTGATCGCGGTCAGCTTGAGCGCGGACAGGCCGGCCCGGCTGAGGTCGACCTTGCGCAGGGTGCTGAACGGCAGGGCCAGCACCACGTGGTCGGCGGTGACCGGCACGGTGCTGCCGGCGTGGTCGAAGGTGCAGGTGTAGCTGCCGTCGCCGTTGCGGCAGAGCGCGACCAGCTCGTAGCCCTGCTTGACGCTCCCGGCCGGCAGCCGGCCGACCATCCCGCTGACCAACTGGTCGTTGCCGCCGACCAGGTGGTACTTCTCGTCGAACCCGGGGGTGCCGTCGAAGGTGCTGGACGCTCCGAGGAATCCGATCATGCCCAGTGCGGAGGACTGTGCGGGTTCGCCGCCGGACTGCAGTTGGATGGACTGGATCAGCTGGCCCAGCGGGGAGTCCGCGGGCAGGCCGATCTCGGCGAGGTAGTCCAGGCAGGACAGCTGGTCGAGGCGGAACGCCTCGGCGGTGTGGTTGTCGTAGCGGGGTGTGCCGATGGCCTGGTAGGAGGCGCTGAACGCGTCGAACGCCTCGGCCGTCCAGTCGCTCTGCTGCCGGCTGCCGTCGTACGGGGCGCCGTTGATCCAGGCGGCGTAGTCGCCGGTGTCGAGCGCGCCGCCGTTCGCGTACTCGCGCTGCAGGCCCAGGCTGTTCGCCAGGCTGAGCACCTCGGTGTCGGTCGAGCTGATGAAGGACCCGCCGTGCTCGCCGACTTGGCCGCCGGCGAAGAATCCGCGCAGCGACCAGCAGCGGCCGCCGAGGTGGCTGGTGTCCGCTTCGTAGACGGTGGCGGCGACCGGGTCGGCCCGGTTCCAGAGCTTGTGGGCGCAGCGCAGGCCCGCGAGGCCCGCCCCGACCACGACCACCCGGGGAGCGGTCGCCGCGGCGGCCCGGGTCGGGCGGAGCAGGCTCGTGGGGACGGCCGCGGTCGCGGCGAGCGCCCCGGTGGCGCCGAGGACTCGGCGGCGGCTGATCGCCTGTTCGGCCCGGGCGGCTCGCTCGGCCCGCTCGGCCCGCTCGCCGACGACCTCGGAGACGGGCATCCGGCGGCGGCGTGCCTCGGCGTGGGTGGCGAAGACCGCTCGCAGCGGCTCCGGGAGGTTGGCCCGATTGCCGTGGGCCGCAGGGGGGTTGGAGTCCTGGTGCACGTGCGCCTCATCTCGTGGGGGAGGGAGCGTGAGGGGATGCACGGGAGTGAAGCGCGGCGCATCGGCGTTGTCAACAGTGTTGCGCCGCGTCGATGGAATCGACAGCCGCGGCCCACCGGCTCGGCGCGGCGCCGCACCCCTCGCGGCCGGCGTCACGCTCCTCGAACGGCCCGCGCCCGCTGCTCGATCGCCGTGATCAGCGCCTCCACCCGGGCCTGGAAGATCTGGTCGTGCGTCACCTCGGCCAACTCCTGCCCCAGGCGCGTGATGTGGGGGAACCCCTCGGCGTCGACCAGCCGGTACTCGCGGGTCCACGAGGACTCGTCGCCGGCCCGCACGTCCGGGTCGAAGAGCAGGTAGGCGGCTCGCTGGCCGACGTAGGCCAGCAGCGAGTCGCCGACCATCCGGTAGTGGACGGCGGCGTCGACGCCGTCGAGTCCGGCCTCGGTGACCGCGCCGAGGATGAGTTCGACGACGCGGAACTCGTTGCTGCGCCGGGTGGTCCGGCTGGCCATGGTCGAGCTGACCGCCGGGTACTTGAGCGCGACCGCCAGCGAGCCGGCGGCCAGCGCCCGCAGGCGGTCCTGCCAGCACAGGCCCTCGGGGATGCTGTCCAGCACCTCGCCCAGGGTGCGGTCCGCGACGGAGAGCAGCAGCTCGTCCTTGTCGCGGAAGTGCCGGTAGACCGCCGTCGGATCGGCGCCGAGCTCCTCGCCGAGGCGGCGGACCGTGAAGGCGTCGGCACTGCCGCGGGCGGCGATGCGCAGGCTCGCCTCGATGATCGCCTCGGGGGTCAGTTGGGAGCCGACGCGCTTGGTGCGGGCAGGGGTTGTGGATGGTTTCGACATGGTGCGGCCAGTCTAGCGAGCTCCGGCGAATATGGCGCAACACTGTTGACAGCAGTGTTGCGCTGCCGTTCACTCCTCCTCAACACCACGCCGAGCGGGCCCAACCCGCCGAGCCGGAGGGATCGTTGATGGCACACACCAGGCAGCGCGCCGACACCGTCTTCGTCGGGGGACGGGTTTTCACCGGCACCTCCCCGGCACCGGTCGACACCGCGGTCGCGATCGGCGGGGGCCGGATCCTGGCCGTCGCCGACGAGACCGCGGTCCGGCTGCTGGCCGACGACGCCACCGAGGTCGTCGACCTGGCCGGCGGCCTGCTCGTCGCCGGTTTCCAGGACGCCCACGTGCACCCGGTGGTCGCCGGCGTGCAGATGCTGCGCTGTGACCTGTCCGCGCAGCGCTCGGTGGACGGCTACCTCGCGGTGGTGGCCGCCTACGCCGAGGCCAACCCCGAGCGCGAATGGATCTGCGGCGGCGGCTGGTCGATGGACGTCTTCCCCGGCGGCGTTCCCACCCGGGCGATGCTCGACGAGGTGGTGCCGGACCGGCCGGTGCTGCTCACCAACCGCGACGGCCACGGCGCCTGGGTCAACTCCGCGGCGCTGCGGCGGGCGGGCGTGGACCGGGACACCCCCGACCCGGCGGACGGCCGGATCGAGCGCGAGCCGGACGGCACCCCGGCGGGGACCCTGCAGGAGGGGGCGATGGACCTGGTCGCCGCCCACGTCCCGGTCGCCACCCCCCAGGAGGCGCGGGCCGGCCTGCTCGCCGCCCAGCAGTACCTCTTCTCGCTGGGGGTGACCAGTTGGCAGGACGCGATGATCGGCGCCTTCCCCGGCAACCCCGACAACCACGACGTCTACCGCGCCGCGGCGGCCGACGGCTCGCTGCTGGCCAGGGTGGTCGGCGCCCTCTGGTGGGACCGTGAGCGCGGGCTCGACCAACTCCCCGACCTGGAGGAGCGCCGCCGCACCGGGCGGGTGGGCCGGTTCAGCGCCACCACCGTGAAGATCATGCAGGACGGCATCGCCGAGAACTTCACCGCGAGCATGCTCGAACCGTACCTCGACCACTGCGGCTGCCCCACCGGGAACACCGGACTCACCTTCGTGGGGGCGGAGTTGCTGGCCGAGGCGGTCTGCGCGCTGGACCGCGCGGGATTCCAGGTGCACTTCCACTCGCTGGGGGACCGCGCCGTCCGCGAGGCACTCGACGCCCTGGCCGCCGCCCGGGCGGCCAACGGCGCGACCGACAACCGCCACCACCTCGCCCACCTCCAGCTGATCCACCCCGACGACCTGGCACGCTTCGCCGAACTGGGCGCCGCCGCCAACATCCAGGCACTCTGGGCCGCCCACGAGCCGCAGATGGACGAGCTGACGATCCCCTTCCTCGGTCCGGAACGCTCCGCCCTGCAGTACCCGTTCGGGGATCTCCAGCGGGCCGGCGCCCGCCTGGTGGCCGGCAGCGACTGGTCCGTGAGCAGCCCCAACCCGCTCTGGGGCATCCACGTCGCCGTCAACCGGGCCGTGCCCTCCGACGCGCCCAACGCGTCCGCGGACCACGAGCCGCGCGAACCGTTCTACCCGGAACAGGCCCTGACGCTGGCCCAGGCCCTGACCGCGTACACCGCGGGAAGCGCCTGGGCGAACCACCAGGACGACGTCACCGGCACCATCGAGGCGGGCAAGTTCGCGGACCTCGTGGTCCTGGACCGCGACCCCTTCGCGCACCCGGCCGAGGAGATCGGCCGGACCCGGGTGCTGCGCACCTACCTCGACGGACGACCGGTCTTCACCGCCACCGACTGAACCCGGCCCCGACGGGCCGCACCCGGACCCCGACCGGCCAAGCCGGTTCCCCGCGTCCTTCCCCTCCCAGCCGCACAGCGCCCCCGGAGGCCACCATGTCCGACGCCCGCCCCGGAAACACCCCCCGCTCCAGAACCACCCCGCGCCGCCTGCTGACCGTCCTCGCCGCCGCCACCGCGCTCGCCACCAGCGCGTGCAGCGGTGTCGCCCACCCGGGCGCGGCCGGCGCCGCCGCCTACCAGCTGACGCCCACCACGCCCCCTGCCGCCGGCGGGATCGATTCGTTCACCTGGTCGCTGTTCGCCGAGCCGACCTCGATCGACTACGCCTACTCCTTCGACTTCCCGCCGAACCAGATCCTCGCCAACGTCTGCGAGAGCCTGCTGCGTTGGAACCCCGACCTGACCACCTCGCCAGGCCTGGCCGCCTCCTACAGCAACCCGACGCCCACCACGTGGGTCTACCGGATCCGGTCGGGCGTGCACTTCCACGACGGCACCGTGCTGACCGCCGACGACGTGGTCGCCTCGCTGCGCCGCAACCTCGATCCCGCGGTGGCCGGCGACTGGGCCTACCCCTTCCGCAACGTGCAGTCGATCGACAAGACCGGCCCGATGGAGGTCACCGTCACGCTCAAGACGCCGGACTCCACCTTCAACAAGTACCTGGCCGCCAGCCCGGGCACCGTCGAGTCGGCCGCCACCCTGGCCAAGGACGGCAAGGACTACGGCAACCCCGCCGACGGCGTCAACTGCACCGGCCCGTTCGCGTTCTCCTCCTGGACCCCGGGCCAGTCGCTGGTGCTCAAGCGCTTCGACGACTACTGGGACCCGGCGCTCAAGGCCAAGTCCGCCCAGGTGAAGTTCGTCTTCCTGTCCGACCCGACCACCCGGGTCAACGCGTTCCGCACCGGCGAGGTCGACGGCGGCTGGATGGTCCCGCCGGACGCGTACGGCCAGCTGCGCGACAGCCCGGCCGGCACGCTCTACTTCGGCCAGAACACCACGGTCGCCGACGAGGTGGTGAACGACCTCAAGGGCCCGCTGGGCGACGCCCGGGTGCGCCAGGCGCTGCTGATGGCGATCGACCGCAAGGGCATCGTCAAGGCCGGCGCCGGCGGGGTCGGGGACGTGGCCGACTCGCTGGTGACGGCCAACAACTGGAACGGCGCGCCCGGTTCGGCGGCCGCCGACGCGCTCAAGGCACTGCCCGCCTACCCCTACGACCCGGCCAAGGCCAAGGCGCTCGCCCGGCAGGCCGGCGTGAGCGGCCAGAAGGTGGTGATCGCGACCAGTCCGCTGGACTCCCAGACCGCGATCATCACCCAGGCCGTCGCGCAGGCCGCCACCGACATCGGCCTGAAGCCGCAGATCGACACCATCTCCGCCGACAAGTACACCGCGCTGTTCACGGATCCGGCCGCACGCCAGGGCGTCAACCTCTTCCTGACCTTCTGGTACACCTCGATCACCGATCCGCTGGACATGTACGGCTCGCTGCAGACGGGCGCGTTCAGCAACTACGGCAACTGGTCCGACCCGGCGTTCGACGCGGCCGTCGACCAGGCGGTCGGCGCCTACGACCCGGCCGCGCACGCCGCCGCCACCGCGCAGGCGCAGCAGATCGCCATGACCCAACTGCCGTGGCTGCCGCTCTACACGGAGCCGGTCAGCGTCTTCCTGGGCAAGCGGATCACCGGCGTCCAGCCGTCCATCGCCTACCTCTACTACCCGTGGGCCGCCGCGATCGGGGCCAGGGGATGACGCCCGCCGCCGCCCTGCGGGGCGCCCGCTGGGCGGGGCGCAGGCTGCTGGGCACGGCGCTGACCCTGCTGGTCACCTCGTTCCTGGTGTTCTCCTCGCTCTACCTGGCGCCGGGCGACCCGGCGAGCTTCCTGGTCCGCGGCCGCAGCCCGAGCCCTACGGAACTCGCCGCGATCCGGCACCAGTACGGGTTCGACGAGCCGTTCCCGCTGCGCTACTGGCACTGGCTCGACGGCGTGCTGCACGGCGACTTCGGCCGCTCCTACCTGTTCCACCAGAGCGTCGCCGAGGTGCTCTGGTCCCGGCTGCCGGCCACTGCGCTGCTGGTCGGCGTGTCGACGGTGATGATCGCCGTGGTGGGCATCGGCGCCGGCATCGTCGGCGCGCTGCGGCGCGGCACCCGGACCGGGTCCGCGGTGCTGCTGCTGGTGACGGTCGGCGCCGCGGTGCCGTCCTTCGTGGCGGCGATCCTGCTGCGCTCGGTGTTCGGCGTGCGGCTGGGCTGGTTCCCCACCATCGGCAACGGCACCGGGGTGCTGGACCGGCTGCACCACGTGGTGCTGCCCGCCATCGCGCTCTCGGTGACCTTCATGGCGCTGGTCACCCGGGTGACCAGCGCGGCGATGCTCGACGAGCTGCGGCGCGAGCACGTGGAGGTCGCACTCAGCAGGGGCGTGCCCCGCCGCACCGTGATCCGGCGTCATGTGCTGCGCAACGCACTGGGTCCGATCACCACCGTCTGCGGGCTGCTGGTCTCGGGCATGCTGGTGAGCACCGCGATCGTGGAGACCGCGTTCGGCATGTCCGGGATCGGATCGCTGCTGGTGCAGTGCGTGGACGAGCTGGACTTCCAGGTCGTCCAGGCGATCGTGCTGCTGGTGGTCGCCGCCTTCGTCGTCGTCAACACCGCGGTGGACCTGGTGCATCCGCTGATCGACCCGCGGGTGAGCGCTGCGGGAGGAGCCCGATGAGCGCCTCGACGCCCCTGCCGGGCAACCCGCCGCGCAGAGCGGCGGGCGGAGCGCTGAGGCGGCTGCGCCGGCTCGGCGGCAGCCGCCTGCGGTCCGCCTGCCTGCTGGTCCTGGCCCTGTTCGTGCTGGTCGCGCTGTTCGCGCCGTGGCTCGCCCCGCAGGACCCGACCCGGGGCGACCTGGGCGCCACCCTGGCCGGCCCGGGCGCCGGCCACTGGCTCGGCACCGACACGGGCGGCCACGACACCTTCTCCGCGCTGATCGAGGGGACCCGGACCAGCCTGGTCGGCCCGTTGACCGTGGTGGTCTCCTCCACCGTCCTCGGCATCGCGGTCGGTCTGTTCACCGCCTGGCGCGGCGGCTGGGTCGACGCGGTGGTCGGGCGGCTGCTGGACATCCTCTTCGCCTTCCCGGCGCTGCTGCTGGCGATCCTCGCCGTCGCGCTGTTCGGCAAGGGGCTCACCGCGCCCGTGCTGGCCATGGCGGTCGCCTACCTGCCGTACACCGCACGCCTGGTCCGCGGTCTGACGGCCCAGGAGAAGGTGCGGCCGTACATCGCCGCCTACCGGGTGCAGGGCCACTCGGCGGTGTTCGTCGCCGTGCGCCGGCTGCTGCCCACCATCATGCCGACCGTGCTGGCCCAGTCGACGGTCAACTTCGGCTACGCCCTGCTCGACCTGGCCGCGCTGTCCTTCCTGGGGCTCGGCGTGCAGCCGCCGGCCCCCGACTGGGGCGCGATGATCAACCAGAGCCAGGCCGCGGTGCTGCAGGGGCAGCCGCTGTCCGCGGTGGTGCCGGCTGCCGCGGTCGTCCTGGTCGTGGTCGCCTTCAACGTCGTCGGGGAACACCTCGGCGACCGGCTCGCGGGGAGGGAGTCCTGATGCCGGTGGTCGAGTCCGAGAACGTGCCCGGGAGCCGGCCGTCCGGGGCCGGGGCGCCGCTGGTCGAGTACGACGCGTTGAGCGTGACCCTGCCCGGGACGGCCCGCCCGATCCTGGACGCCGTCAGCCTTCACCTCACCGCCGGGGAGGCCGTCGCGCTGGTCGGCGAGTCCGGTTCCGGCAAGTCGGTCACCGCCCGTGCGGCCCTCGGCCTGTTCCCGGCCGGTGCCCTCATCGGCGGCCAGGTCCGGGTCGAGGGCCGCGACGTGGTCGGCGCGGACGCCGCCACCCTGCGCGGGGTGCGCACCGGCAAGGCGTCGATGGTCTTCCAGGACCCGCGGGCCGGCATCAACCCGGTCCGTCGCATCGGCGACTTCCTGACCGAGTCGCTGCGGCCGGCCGGCGGCCGCAGCCGGGCGGCGGCCCGGGCCCGCGCCCTGGAACTGCTCGGCGCCGCCGGCCTGCCCGACCCGCCCCGGCACCTGCGCCAGTACCCGCACCAGCTGTCCGGCGGCATGCTGCAGCGCGTCATGATCGCCGGCGCCCTCACCGCCGACCCCCGCCTGCTGCTCTGCGACGAGCCCACCACCGCCCTGGACGTCACCACCCAGGCCGAGATCATGGCCCTCCTGCGCACCCTGCAACGCGACCGGGGCCTCGGGCTGCTCCTGATCACCCATGACCTCGACCTCGCCGCCGCCTGCTGCGAGCGGATCTACGTGATGTACGCGGGCCGGATCGTGGAGGCCGCCACCGCGACCGAGCTGCTCGCCGCGCCCCGCCACCCCTACACCATCGGACTGCTCGGTTCCTCCCCGCGCCTGCACGGCGAGCTCGACCGGCTGACGCCCGTCCCCGGGGTGCCGATGGGCCTGCTGGAGAGCGCGCCCGGCTGCTCCTTCGCCGCCCGCTGCCGGTTCGCCCGCCCCGGAGTCTGCGACCGGAGCGCACCGCCACTGGCCCCGGTCACCTCCCTCCCGCTCCCGCCGGCCCCGGTCCTGTCGGCAGCGCCGGCGGGCGGCGGTCCGCCTCCCCGGCTGGTGGCCTGTCACCTCGCCGACGACCTGCACCAGGAGGAGCCTTGAGCACCGCAGCGGTCCCGCTCCTACAGGCCCAGGGCCTGCGCAAGACCTACCAGGGCAGCGGCGGCACCCGCACCGTCGCCGTCGACGACCTCTCCTTCACGCTGCACGCCGGCGGGGCCCTCGGCATCGTCGGCGAGTCCGGTTCCGGCAAGACCACCACCGCGCGGATGCTGGTCGGCATGGAACAGCCCGACCGGGGGCGGATCCAGCTCATGGGCACCCCGATCACGGCGCGGACCCGCGGCCGTGCCGCCCGGCTGGCCCGCGCCAAGGCCGTGCAGATCGTCTTCCAGGACCCGTACCTCTCGCTGGACGCCCGGATCGGCATCGGGGCCATGCTGGCCGACGTGCTGCGCCTGCACGGCTGCTCCGACGCCGCGGTGCGGGCCGAGCGGGTGCGCGAACTGCTGTCCCAGGTGGGCCTGGGGGAGCGCGAGGCGGCCGCGCTGCCCCGCCGGCTGTCCGGTGGGCAACGTCAACGGGCGGCGATCGCCCGGGCGTTGGCGGTCGAGCCGGCCGTCCTGGTGCTGGACGAGGCGGTCTCGGCGCTGGACGTCTCGGTGCAGGCACAGGTCCTCAACCTGCTCTGCGACATCCGCCGGAGCACCGGCATCGGCCTGGTCTTCGTCAGCCACGACCTGGCGGTGATCCGCTACGTCTGCGACGAGGCCCTGGTGATGTACCGGGGCCGGACGGTGGAGCACCGGCCCGTCCCCGACCTGCTCGCCGCACCCGAACACCCCTACACCCGCCTGCTGCTGTCCTCCGTCCCGCATCCGGGCTGGGATCCCGACCTGATCGGCCGCCGGCGCCGCGACCTCCTGCCGGACCGGGCCGCGGGCTGACCCGGTCGCCCCCGGCGGGGGACCACCACCGCGGCGTCCACGCATATTTGACGCACCGACATGTGAACGCCACTGTCTCTCCCTATTCTCGTGCGCGTACATGCCAGAAAGGTTCGCCCCTGCCTCCGGAGGTCCCGTGTCCGTCCTGTCCGCCCTCGCCCGCCCGGTCCGCCGGGCGGGCGTCCTGCTGGCCGCCGTGGCCTGCGTGCTGCCGTTCACCGCCGGGTCGTCCACCGCGGCCGACACCGGTGGGCTCTCGCTCGCGGCCGGCACCTCGGTCGGCATCCACAACACCTACGACGACACCGCCCAGTTCCCCTACCTCGCCGAGGCGTTGGACACCGGGGCCGAACTGGTCGAGCTGGACACCTGGGTGGATCCCTTCACCCACGAGTGGAAGGTCAGCCACGCCAACCCGCTCGGCAACGACAACAACTGCGTCGACGCGTCCACGCCCGCCGACCTCTACCAGGGAGGCGCCAACAAGGACCTGGGCAGCTGCCTGGACGACATCCGGGTCTGGCTCGCGGCCCACCCCGGACACCCGCCGATCATGGTCAAGCTGGAGATGAAGGCAGGGTTCGACGCCACGATCGGCCTGGGCCCCACCGAGTTGGACGCGCTCGTCCAGGCGCACCTGGGCGCGGACGTCTACCGCCCGGCCGACCTGCTGGGCGGCTACCCGACGCTCGACGCGGCGGCGCGGGCCGGGAACTGGCCGACCCGCTCGGCCCTGGCCGGCAAGGTGGTCCTGGAGGCGATCCCGGGGACCTTCGAGATGAACAACCCCTTCGACCACCTGTGGACCGACACCGAGTACGCCCAGCACCTGGCCGCGCTCCAGGCGGCAGGCACCCTCGGCCAGGCGCAGATCTTCCCCTCGGTGCTCGGCGCGGCCTCCGGTGACCCGCGCACCCGCTACCCCGACGCCTCGCTGCGCCCGTGGTTCGTCGTCTTCGACGGCGATGCCCACGCCTTCGTCGACGGCGGCATCGACACCTCGTGGTACGACACCAACCACTACCTGCTGGTGATGACCGACGCCCAGAACGTGGACCCGGCGCTCTCGGACACCGCACCGAGCCAGGCCGACGCCCTCGCCCGGGTGGCCCGCCTCGCAGCCGCGCACGCCTCGTTCGTCTCCTGCGACTGGACGGGCCTGCCGGCGGTGCTGTCCGAGCAGCTCACGCGCGGCTAGCTCCGGACTTCGCACATGGGGGTTTAGGTTTCCAGCCAGCGGGGTCGGGTTTCGTCGATGCCGAGGAGTTCGAGCAGGTGTGCTTGGACTCCTCGGTTGATGAGGACGACGGGTGGGCTGGTCGCGGTGCCGGGCCGGATCATGAGGCTGGCGAGGTGGTAGAAGATCATGCGGCCGGTGGGGCGGACGGCCCGGTTGTCGGGGTAGAGGCCGCGCATGGTCTGCTCTGGGCCCAGGGCCTGGCGGACCTGACGTTCGATCAGGCAGAAGACCGGCAGGGCCAGGCAGATCACGGTGATCAGGGCGGCGATGCGCCGGTTGTGCTGCAGGAAGACGGGGGCGACCGCGAGGGGGCCCTTGAAGTCGTGGTAGCGGCGTTCGACCACGGCCTGGCCCTTGTAGCGCAACAGGACCTGTTCGGCGCTGGCCTGCTCGGGGGTGAGATTGGTCAGCAGCGCGTACCAGCCGTCGACGGCCTCCTGGGCGTCGAGTACCTGTTGGTCGAAGTGCCACTCCAGGCCGGGGCGGCCTGTCTCGTCGGTGGTGACGGTGGTCCGCAGGCAGTCGTCGACCCGGTGGTTCCTGGCGATCACGCCGATGCGGGCGGCGATCTTCTCGGCTGTGCCGTAGAAGCGACCGCCCGCGCCTCGTTGGAGCTTGTCCAGGTCCTCGGCCGCGCGGGCCAGGCGTTTGGCGCGGGCGCTCTGCCGGCCGCGGGCGTTGCCGCTGGAGTGGACCAGGATCCTGCGCAGGATGTGCACCGGGTCGCTCTTGCGTCGCCCGGGCAGGGCGTGGGTGTCCTCCAGCACGCGATACGTCTCCCGGGCCCGGGCGTTCTTGCCGGCGTCGCGTTGCGGGACGTGGTCCACCACCTGCGTGTCTTCGAGGCTCAAGGCGGCGTAGACCTCGTCGGGGACCTTGGCGGCCGGGGCGGGGGCGATGAAGGCGACCTTCGCGTCCAGCAGGGCGGTGACGTTGGGGTGGGACACCAGCTTGGAGTCCGCGACGAGCAGGAAGTCCCTGCGGCCGGCCATCATGCGCAGGGCGTTCATCGCGCCGACGACCTGGGCGACCTCTCCCGCGCCGCCGTCGTAGACGCGGTGGAAGAGCGGGATCCCGCCGTCGCCGCTGACCGCGAGGCCGGCCTGGATCTGCTTCAGGTCGACCCTGCGGTCCTTGGGGTGGCCGTACTTGACCTGCGGGAACGCCTCGTCCTGGGCCTCGTAGGCGCCGAAGAGGGACATCGAGGTCATGTCCCAGTGGATCCGGGACACGTCGATGCCGAACTCGGCGATGGCCTGGGTGCCGACGGTGCCGACCAGCTCCTCCAGATGCGGCGCGATCGCGTCCAGGGCGCGGGCGAGCCGGTCGTCGCCCAGCAGGTCCGGCGAGATGCCGAAGACCTCCTCCACCGCCCACTCCCGGGCCCAGTCGCCCACGCGGACCAGCGGTGCCGGGGCGGACAGCCGGTTGGCGACCAGCACCTCGATCACCTGGCCGTGCGTGAGGTGCGCGACCTCGCGGATCGGGCACAGCTCATCGACGATCCCGGCCACGTCCAGCCGGCGCAGAAACTCGGCAGAGGCGGGCAGAGCGCCCAGACGCCTCTCCACCACGGGCGTCAACTCCACGGCGAAGCGTGGACGGTGGACCCGTGAGCGACGTGAGCGAGATATCGGCACGCCGGGTTCAACGACCGGCACCCCACCGGGGTACCGGTCGCATCACCACATCATCCGAACTCGTTATGTGCGAAGGACGGGGCTAGCGCGCGGTAGGCGGCGTGTGCTGGAATCCTGGCAACCGGGCGGGCCGGCGCGCAGCCGGATCGGCGAGCTGTCACTCGATCGTGCGAACGCCGGTTCGACTCTGACGGACGGTCAGGCGCCGTCCAGCCCGGTGCCGGAGCGCTGGTCGGAGCTGGAGTGGCAGTGGAGGCCGGCCAGGAACAGGTCGGGATCCCAGGTAGACAGGGTCAGGGCGTGGTCGGACAGGCCGGGCAGTGGCACGACCTCGAAGCTTCGCAGGGCGGGGGCGAGCGCGCCGGAGACGTACTGGCGGTCGATCCGCTGGGCCGGGCCCTGCCGCGGCCACTTGCCGGGGATCATGCTCGCGGTCGGGTCGAGCGCGCCGGCGTGGCCCAGACGGGCGGCCAGGACGGCGGCGTCGGCCATTCCGACGCTGGTGAGGATGCGGTCGGGCACGGTGTCGGGGGTGTGGCCGTCGAGGGTGCGCTGCGCGCGGTGGCGCTGGTCCGGGAGGTTGGGCCAGTCCGGCGCGGGGGTGGTCTCGAGCCCGCTGGCGGAGTAGGAGTTGAAGTCACCGGCGACGACGAGCGCACGCTGTGGCTGCTGCCAGGTGATGATGTTCTCCGTTTCGGTCTTACGTTGAGCCGCAGAGCGGGACGACAGGTGCACGGAGGCGAGCTGGATGCGGACCGGCTCCTCGGAGTAGGTGACGGAGACCGCGCATGGCGCGTGCCACCAGTTGGCGCTCTGCGGCCACTGTCCGGTGACGCGGAAGGTGTCCTCGCGCACGAAGACGGCGCAGGGGTTGGGGGATTCGGCCGGGCTGGCCGGGGCGAGGAAGCCGCGCATGGCAAGCATCCGCTCGGCGACGTGCATCAGGTGCTGGCCGTTGGCGGCGGAGTGGGTGCGCTCCTGGCAGAACAGCACGTCCAGGGGCAGTCGGGCCAGTTCCTCGTGGGCGGCGTACCACTTGTCGAGGTGGCCGCCGCCGCGGCCGTCCGGCGTCCAGCCGTCGTGCTCCAGGTTCAAGGAGCCAAACACGATGGGTTGTTGCAAGGAGGAACCTCCGGTGGAAAGGGGCGTGCGTGAAGGGCGGGGCGATGGCGTGCGACGGCTGCTCGTTCTAGGCCTCCGCCGCCGCTGGGCCGCCTGCGTTGTGTGCACTGTCCGACACGGTGGGCCCAGCCCAGCGACGGCCGCGTGATGCCATCCCTCACGAGCTGGGCCGCGAACAAGTCCAGGGGCGCCGGGCCCTCGCGCGCTGGCCGGCGTACACCCCAGCGAGGCGGGTGCTCACGCACCCGCCTCGGCGGCGGCCGGCACCGAGGCGTACCGCGTGCTGGTCGCTGTCCACTCCACCAGTGCCCGAAGGAACTGGTCGAAGATGCGGGCAACCCGGCGCGTGTCCACTACGGTCTCCAGGCCCATCGGTGACATGGCCAGCCGAGGCGGTGTGTACCCGTCCTCACCATCGTCCTGCACCACCCCACACAGGTACTGCCAGCGCTCCAGCTCGGCAGCCAGCAGGGCCACCGCCCGGCCGTGCGCCTCTTCGGCCGACAGTCCCTCGGTGCGAGCGAGCGCCCGGACAACGGTGAAGACGTCGCCCTCATCGGCGACCAGGTCGTTGGCCAGATAACCGACCGTCGAGAACGTCATCAACAACACCCGCACCAGCGGATCGTCGAGAACGTCGGTCACACACCCGGTCGCGAGCTCGCACCAGGCCGCGGCCAGCAGCATCCCGCCATCGTCCGGACGGATGGCCTGGTAGGCCCGGAGCGACGGCACTCGGCGCGGCAGCACGTACCGGGCGAGTCTGTCCGTGGCCGAGCTCAGCCACGCGGACATCTCATGCTGGTATTTCCGCCACCACTCAACCGGCATCAGGGACCGAGTCTCCATGGCCAGCGGTACGAGCGCGGCCACAGCGGGGTGAATGGCACCGGTCAGCCCTCCACCGGAGATCGCGCGGCCCACGTCCGCGGCGAACTCCCGGGCCTGGTCGGAATCGAGCAGCGCACTGTCGAGGATGTCGTCCGCGGCCCACGTCCAGATCGCCCAGCGCACCGCAAGGTCGAGCCGGGCGCCGGTGCTGTCGGGCCACGCCCGCAGGCACAGCGCTAGGTACCCGTGGCCGAGGAACGCATCCACGTTCAGGACGAGCCGGTTGGACGTCAGCCAGTTCCGGATGCTGGAGTCCAGGTCGGCGAGGCGGGGATCTGTGACTTCCCCCTTGATCGACATCGGCATCACGCCGCACCTTCCTCGGCGTGCACCAGACAGGCGGAGACAGGCCACGGGAGACGCCCTGAGCCCCGGCTTCGACAGTTGGCGGGCACACGACCGGGTGCGATCGGATGTCATCGCAGGTCAGCGTGATTTGAGTGGTCTGGAGCGGTATCGGGCTGCGGGCACGCGAGTTCAGGTGTTCTGCTGCTGTGGCCCGGGCTGACTGGGCATCATGCGGGCATGTACGTGCGGAAGACCCAGCGGCGGAACAAGGACGGCAGCGTTGTTCGGTACGTGCAGCTGGCCACGAACCGGCGGGTGGGCGGCACGACGCAGGCTGACGTGCTGCTCAACCTCGGGCGGGAGGACAAGCTTGATTTGGACTCCCTGCGGCGTCTGGTCGCGTCCTTGAACCGCTACCTCGGCGACACGGACGTGGACGTCGCCGAGCCGCTGGGCGTCGAGGGTGGCCCGCTGGAGGTGGTGGCCTCCCGCCCGCTCGGTGCGGTCTGGCTGCTGGACGGCCTGTGGAAGCTGCTGGGCATCGACCAGGCCCTGGCCAAGGTGCTGGACGCGCGCCGGTTTCGCACGGACGTGGAGCGGGCGCTGTTCGCGCTGGTCGCCAACCGGGCGGTGGCACCGGACTCCAAGCGGGCCGCGAGTGAGTGGGCGAGTCGGGACGTGGTGATCCCCGGCGCGGGTGAGATCGCCGAACAGCACGCCTACCGGGCCATGGATCTGCTCGTCGGCGAAGACACCCAATCCGCCGTGCAGGAAGCGGTGTTCTTCGCCGCGGCGAACCTCCTCGACCTAGAGGTCGACCTGATCTTCTTCGACACCACCAGCACCTACTTCGAACGCGACGACGCCGACACCGCGGACGGGGCCCTTCGCCGCTACGGGCACTCCAAGGACCACCGCAAGGACCTCCCGCAGGTCGTGATCGGCCTGGCCGTCACTCGCGAGGGCATCCCGGTCCGCTGCTGGACCTGGGCCGGGAACACGAGCGACCAGAGCGTGATCGAGCAGGTCAAAGCCGATCTGCGGGCCTGGCGCCTGGGCCGGGTGGTCACCGTCACCGACTCCGGCTTCTCCGGCGAGGCCAACCTCGCCTGCCTCGCCCGCGCCGGCGGGCACTACATCACCGGCGTCAAGATGCGCGAAGGCTCCGCAAAAGCTGCCGAGGCCCTCGCCAGGCAGGGCCGCTACCAGCACGTCCGGGACAACCTGCGGGTCAAGGAGGTCCGCCTGGACTCCGATCCCGGCAGACGCTGGATCATCTGCCACAACCCCGCCGAAGCCGAACGGGACAAGCTTCGGCGCGAGCAGCAACTCCAGGCGATCACCGAAGAACTCGACCGGATCGCCGCCGCCCGCGCGGCGGACGCCAAGAAGGCCAGGGAGCGCGCCGCCAAGGCCGGCCTCAAGCGAGCCGTCATGCCGTCCGACGCGCCCCACCGCAAGGCCGAGTGCGCACTGCGGGACCACCCCTCCCTCGGCCGCTGGCTCAAGCAGTCCACGACCGGCCGACTGTCCATCGACCGCGCCAAGGCCAAGACCGAGGCCAACCTCGACGGGAAGTACCTGCTGGCCACGTCCGACCCGGACCTGACGGCCGAGGATGTCGCACTCGGCTACAAGAACCTCCTGGAAGCCGAACGAGCCTTCCGCACCATGAAGTCGACCTTGTATCTGCGGCCGGTCTACCACCGCCTCGACGACCGCATCCGCGCTCACGTCCTGCTCTGCTGGCTCGCGCTGCTACTGATCCGCGTCGCCGAACGCCGCACCGACCTCACCTGGCGGACCATCAGAACCGAACTGCAGCGCATCCATCAGGTCACCCTCGCCGGGCCCGCCGGACGGCTCGAACAGACCACCCAGACCACCGACACCCACGAGCGGATCTTCAAGAGCTGCGGCATCCCGATGCCGGCAAAGTTGAGCGGCCTCACCACCGCCGAATAGGCCCTGACCAGGACAAAGACCTGTCGGAGGCGTGGACACACGCCCCCGACGGCACCTCACGCCTATTCCCGCAGGTCACACCCGAAATCCGACATGATCGTGTGCCCGCCAACTGTCGAACTCGGGTGAGCCATCCGCGGGAACGAGAACGACCCCAGCCGCCCCCATCGGTCGACCCGTCTCACCGCAGATGATGCACGAGCCGCCAGCCAGCTGAGTGGATGTCACCAGCATGCGTTGCAGGCGCCCCCCGGCAGGGCGATACTCGCCAGTCGTCTCGGTCCGGACCCGGTCGAGCGCCCGGCGAAGAGTGGCTGGATCAACGAGAGCCTGCGGGTCCTCGGGGCTTGGAGGCACCAGCCAGTAGACCCCGGGCGGCCCGACCGTCGTCGGCCCGGGAAGGGCTACGTAGGTCCCGACCGACAGCCGTCGTTCGTGCCGCCACATGGTGGTTTCGGTCCCGACAGGGATCAGGAAGTAGATCCGCGGCTGCAGGATCGAGGAGTCCCAGACGATCGGGCCCGGTCGACGCTCGCTGCTCCGGTCGAGGTACTCCAGGGCATTGAGTCCGATGTGCTGAGGTACTGCCACGGCGTCCCAGAAAGCGCCCGCAGCTACCGCCTCAACCGTATCGGTCGGCGGCATCCACGGCGGCGCTGTGAGGTCGGCCATCACGATCATCGCTGCTCCTAGCTGGTTCGTCTGCCAGGATCAGCCTGCAACGAAGTGGCGGAGCGAACTATCACAGTTGAGTGATAGTCGGCCCTACATGCCAAGCCACGCCGCGTAGTTCGAGACCGTGTTCGGGATGGTTCGCTGGGCGCGAACGATCGAGGCCATGGTGTCCCGCACCATCGGGCTGTGCCGCGTCTGCTGTGGTGCCAACTCACGTGCCTTCAAAAGTCCTTGGAAGGCTGGTCCTGGTCGCCCGCTCCACAGCTGAGCTCGTGCAATCTCGGCGTGATGGTGCGCGGCCCGGCTCGCTGGCCAGTCGGGCGGCACCGTGATGGTGCGAGCCACGTCCAGAGCCTCCGCGTACAGGCACTGGTCGATCAGGGCGCTGGCATGGTGAACGGCAACGTTGGTGGGCCCGAAGGTGAGCCACCGAATGCGGCCAACCTCGCCCGTGCCGTCCGCAATGCGGCCAGCGAGCTCGATGTGCTCGGCAACTTCGTCGGACTGCCCGGCACGCGCCGCCAGCACCGCAGAGCCGAGATGTAGTTGGCCGGTGACGGCCTCGCGCTCGATCCCGGGGTCGGCCTGCGTAGCCAGCCGTCGACCTGCCTCGGCGAGCCGCATTCCGGTGCGGTAATGCCCCGCCCTCAGGTACGAGAGCGAGCGCAGGTACTGGCGGATGCTGGCGCTGACCGCGTCTGACGCACGCTCCGACGCCCAGGCCATGCGGTCGAGCGCGATACTCGCCAGGTCCTGGAAGCCCAACTTCGTGGCTACGTCGTACGCGCTGCGGTACGTGCTGGCGAGTGCGGACCAGATACGGGAGTCGGTCGCGGAGTGAGCAGCAGTCGTCATCTCCGTGATCAGCCCGGGCAGTTCCGTTGAGGCTGTACGCAGATCGCCGGCCCGCACCAGGGCACAAAGTCGGTCGGCGTGGGCGAGAACCTCCGGCAGATGTCGGACTGCAACATCGGGATCCACACCGAGGTCGTACAAATCGAGCGCTTCGCGAATCGGTTGGATCAGCCCATCGAGCTGGTCCGCGCGCAGCTCCTCCAAGTACGGCTGGCCCGTGAGGTCGGCAACGGAAACCGACAAGCCTCTGGCGAGGGCGGCCAGCACGGTCGAACTGGCCGGCTTCCTGCCCTGCTCGATCTGGAACATCAGGCTGTAGGAGATGTCGGCGCGTTCGGCGAGCGCCCGCTGGGTCAGCTGACGCACCTTACGGGTTGCCGCGATCCGAATGCCGATGCTGTCTGGGTCTGGGGAGGCCATGGTTCCACCTCTGGTCTCGTAGCAGAGAGCGCTGACGATACTCCCAGCGGTAGCGGCGATTCCGCCCCTTCGGTAAACACCGGTGTGGACGGGCCGTCTCCGGCTTGCTTCGATGGGCGCCATGTCGACCGATCGCGTGCTCTACCTGCTGGGCGCCGCAGCGCCGCCCGTGCTTGACCTCGTGCCCGTCATCGAGCAGGCCCAGGCCGACGGATGGGACGTGTGTCTCGGTCTCACCCCCACGGCCGCCGACTGGCTGACCGAGAGCATTCCGAGCCTGGAACAGCTGACCGGCCATCCCGTCCGCCACCGGCACCGCCGACCGGGCGAAGCCGATCCGTGGCCCGCCGCGGATGTCGCGCTGGTCGCGCCCGCCACGTTCAACACCCTCAACGCGTGGGCCCTCGGACTCACCTCCGCGTGGCTGGTGGCATTCGCGGCCGAGGCGATCGGCAAGGGCATCCCCCTGGTGACGATGCCCTGCGTCAACCAGGCGCTGGTTGCTCACCCGCAGTTCGATCGCACGATCGCGACGCTGCGCGGGGCCGGCGTGGAGGTGCTGCTCGGCCCGGGCGGGTTCGAGCCGAACCCGCCCGGGCAGGGGCGGCCAGCCGGGTACCCGTGGCCGGCGGCCCTTGAGGCGGTGCGGAAGCGGGTGGGGTAGGACCCGCGAAGAGCCTTCGCCCGCCGACCGTGAAGGCCGACGGGGAGCAGCTCATCGATGGCGCGCCCGTAGGCGCCTGCCGGGACCTCCGCCAGCACCTTCGTGGTCGTGTTCACCAGAGCCACGGCCCCGGCACTCCGGCTCGCGGCCGCAACACCCGGACGGCGTCGAGTCGTTCGATCACCGCTCCCACCTCGCGACGTGCTCCGAGAGCAGCGACGCGGCGTCCGGTGTCGTGGCCCGAAGTGCCACCATCGCGGCGGCGATCACGTCGCACAGCTCGCCCTGGAGGTCGTCCATGGTGTGGCTGAACCCCTTGTACGGGTTCGCTCCGCGGACCCCGAGCAGGGCCTGGGCGGCTTCGCCGGCCTCTTCCTGGACCTTCAGGACTTGGTACGCCAGGAAATCCCCGTCGGCCCCGTTGTGCTCGGACAGGCGCCGGTGGAGGCGGTCGATCGAGGCCCACACCCGGGGCTTGCCGATCCTGAGGTGCCCCTCCAACTGGCGGAGGTAGTCCTTGATCGCCGGGGGCACCTTCATCGACTGCGCCTCGGCGAGCGCCACCAGGCGCAGCTCCTGGCCCTCGCCGAGCACAAGCTCCGCCGGGTCCACGTCCACGACGGCGTGGAAGAACCGGCGCCGAGGGTCGTCGTCAGGGTGGTAGATCACCTCGAACGGCAGGAGCCCCTCCACGTCCAGGCCGGTCTCCTCCCGCAGCTCGCGGCGCGTGGTCTCGTAGGGCGTCTCACCCGGATTCGGGAAGCCGCCCGGAACGGACCAGTGCCCGGGGAAGGAAATCCTGTCGTCCTCGGCCCGGAGGTGAAGCAGCACCATCCCGTCGGGGGTGGTGATGATGGCGTTACCGCTCTTGAAGTCCTTCACGGGCTGAGTCTCCCTTCCCGGAAGGCAGTTGCGGCATCGCTCGAACGGGTGAGAATACGAATCGGGTGAACTGCGGTACGGCGCGGCGGATGTAGACCTCGCGGACCGTGTCGCGACCAATCGGGTCCTCCGCGGCCGGGTCGCTGCTCGCGCTTCGAGGGCTCTCTCAAGTGGTTGTTGTCGGTCCGATCTTGAGGGGTGTCAGTCGATCGGGAGTCCTGATCTGATGAGCGTGACTGCTGCCGTGGAACCGAGGCCCACAAGCGCGACATCGCTAGTCGATCAGATCCCGGTTGGCCCGGCTCCACGCGACACGATCTCGAAGCTCGTCCAGATGGCCTTCGGCAACCCAGGTGGCCTGGGGTTCGTGACCCTGCTCGGCGAGGCGGCGAACGGCGTCGATGCCCTCTTCCTGAACGGCAATGACGGCGTCGACCAGCCCCGCCGTGTCGGTAACACCGTACGCGCCGGCGAACACCTCAAGGCGGCGACGCCGGTCGGGCGGCCGGGGGTAGCGCAGCCAGCGCACGCACTCGGCGTCATCCCGGAACGGAGCGGCGTATTCGAGCGCGTAGGCGACATCGTGCAACCGCTGCGCCGGACGGGCGTGGTCCCAGTCGAGGATGCCGATCGGCTGACTGCCGCGCCAGGCGATGTTCCACGGCCCGAAGTCCCCATGGCAGATCACCTCATCGCCCGCAGGTCCAGCGGTCTTGGTGGACCAGCAGGTTGTGTCAGGAGGGCGGTAGCCGGCGACGGCGTCGTGGTACTCGCGCAGCAGGCGGGCGAAGGCGATCAGGCCTCGGTCGTCGACGACTTTGGCCCAGCCGTCCGGACCGGACTCGCCATCGATCCAGGTCAGAACCTCCCTTCCCTGCTCGTCGAAGCCGAGCACACGGGGTGCTCGCTGATAGCCGACGGCCTCAAGATGACGAAGCAGCCCGTGAACCGCCGGTGTCCACGGCCCCACCGGTCGGTGCACCGTGTTGCCGATCCGCTCCACGCGGCCAAGGTCTTGTGATGTCACCTGGCAAAGGTGACGAAGTGCCGGCTTGAACGCAACTGACTATCGCGCCGCTGGCGGCGAGCCGTGAAGGCGCTGCCAGTCGAACGGGAGTCTCGATCGGGTGAGCGTGACGGCTGTCGTGCATGAAGGCAGGGCCTCTTGGTAGCTCAAAGGGTGTCGATGCCAAGAAGCTGTCCCGGAGGCCGTGTTGACGCAGTTCTACGGCGTCGTGGAGGCAGAGTCCATCTCGCACACCCTTGCGTGTGACTGCCTGGCACACCGGTTCGGGAACGCCGGCTCGCCGCGCCCGGGTGTGCTCCTTCGCGTTGGTCATGCGCTGGGCGGCGACGGGATCAGGGGGACAGTGCACGGTGGATCTCCCGGAGGGCGGCAGCGGTCACAGCGGGCAGTTCCAGAGTTCTGGCGGCTTACCACCAGTGCGCCGGATCGGCGGTCCCCAGGAGAATCCGTGAGGTGCCCGGCGTTTGACGCCACGACATGAACGTTCGCCTTTTTCCCCAGGGGTAACTTCACGTAATTCCCCAGGCCCCGGTTCGGCAGAGGGCTGGCTCAGTCCTTCGTCAAGTGAGGGCTGTGGGCCGATGATCAATCAGATGCGCCTGCGGCGCTGTGACGACGAGCGGCCGCTCCGAAGAGGGTCCAGCCGTCGATCTCCTTGACCAAGGGATCATCGGGTTGCCAGCCCTGGGCCAGCGCCGCGTCGAGCAGGGCCCTGGCCGTGCCGGGTTCGTGCAGGTTCACGTTTCCCTCTGCGGTGCCGACCGCACCGGAGGGCATCATGTAGCCGTCAGGGACGAGCCTGTCGGGGCCTTGTCGGAACACGATGTGGAGCCGTCCTCTCGCCTTGAACAGGCGGATGACGACGGTCTCGCAGCAGTCTTCGTAGTACCCGCCGCCCAGCGCGCGGTGCGAGTGGCCCAGAGACCAGAGGAAGGTCTGTCCATCGACAACGAGGCGCCGGGCCTTCTTTCCGCTGCGAGCCATCCTGCGATGGTAGCCGCGTGCCCGAGTCGGTCCGCGATCTGCGACGCGAACGGGCCGCCCTGTCGGGATCGGTGAAGGGGAGACCGTTCCCGCTATGCGATCGCGGGCTTGCCCGGCTTGGCGGTGGGTTCTTGGGGCGGTGGCTGGGTTCGTTCAAAGTGGCGATGTCGGGCGCCTTGTTGGGGCATCGCTACCGGGGCCCGGTGGACGACGTCGCCGCCAGCGCCGTCCTCGCCAGCCCGGCCACATCGTTCGTCGTCGGCCGGTCGTTGCACGTCGACGGCGGCTGGACGCCCAACTGACCCACGACCAACCACCAGCAGCGAGACCGACTCCATGGACAAGCAGCGCGTGCGCGCCGTCCTGCTCACCGAGCACAACACCATGCTCGTGATCAGCCGCATCCGGCCCGGCATCCCGCCGTACCAGGTCCTCGTCGGCGGAGGCGTCGAGGACGACGACGCCGACCTGGAGGCTGCGTTGTTGCGCGAGATCCACGAGGACTCCATCGACCAGGCCCTCGACGGGGCCGGGCCACTGGTCCACGCACGCGACGCCGGGATCATCACGTTCGCGTCCGCACCCCTGCATGGTGGTGAGCTGCTGGACCCGATGACACCCGAACTCGTGAACCTCATCCAGCCGGGTTCGGCCCCGCATGTCGCCGCATTCCAGCTCATCGGCGCCTGCCCCGCGCTGGACGTCGTCCTCACGTCGACCAGCACCATCCGGCACCGGGAGGATGCGCGGAGCGCTCTTGCCCAGCCGATTCCCGACGAGCGACTCAGGACGGTGCTCGATGTCCTTTCAGCCGGATGACGACACCAGGCGCGACCTGACGGCAGCACACAAGAGGGCCGCAGAGTTTCTTGGTCTCGTGTGCACCGGACCACCGCTCTTCGGCACTTCCGGAAGCACCGTCGGCTGCCGGTCCGGGAGCAACTGGCTCCGGGTCTCCAGAAGCAGCCGCCGTCGGGCGCCCCGGCCGACCGGCCAGGGTGCGCTCGGCGCTGAACAGCTCGCCCCGGTATCCGTGCCGCGCCCCCGGCTCCACGACACCATGGACTGGACCGAGGACGGCTGGTTCTACCAAGCCGATGTCTTCGACCTGGTGGGTCCGGCTATCTCCTCGACCCCGGACCTTCGCGGTGACCCCGGTCTGGATGACGACTGGTGGACCGCGCTGCGGGGCGCGCTGGCCGATCTCGCGGAAGCACCGGGCACGAAGTTGACCCTGCGCCAGGGGTGGATCGAGGAGGTCTTCCCGAAGTACCTCGGCATCCCGGCCCCGGCCGAAGTCGAGCGGACCACTGGGCACGGTGATCTCCAGTGGGCCAACCTGACCGCCGCGCCGCTCAAGATCCTCGACTGGGAGCGCTGGGGCCTGGTGCCGGTCGGCTATGACCCTGCGGTCCTCTGGGTGAGCAGCCTGTTGGTCCCGGCGGTTGCGGACCGCGTCCTCGAAGAGTTCTCGGGCGTTCTCGACTCGTCGGCCGGCCGAGTCGGTCGGCTGATCGCATTGGCGGAGATGCTCCAGGCGGTCGACCGCGGGTACTACCGCGAACTGGCGCCGGTCCTTGCCGAACGGGCACGTGAGCTGACGGGCGTTCGGCCGCCGCAGGAGGCCGGTTCGGAGCACCGCCGGTAGAGAACGGACCGCTGATCGGACGCGGCCTCCGGTGCACCGGTCGCTTGGTTCAGCGGCAGGCGGGCGATCACCAGCGCCGTCACTCGGTGGCTGCGGTGCCGCCGAGGGTCCCGGCTCGGGCCTGCCGCTCGGCCGCCGGAGTGGGGGTGATGCGGGTTGCCTCACAGGATGTGCCACCGCTGCTCGTGGTCGCCTCGATGGAGCCCTTCGATGCGTCGGCTCACCTCGGCCAGGGTGTTCGAGCCGGCCGGCGCCCGTTTGGCGTTGGTGGTGATCATCCGGAGCTCCCGGAGGTCGCGCAGGACGGTGTAGCCGTCCCAGCCGGCGACGTCGAAGCCGTAGGCGTCGGCGAAGGCCGCGTAGTGGGCGGGGCCGTAGCCGAAGCGGCGGCAGTGGATCTCGATGGTGACGAGGTCGATCTCGGGGGAGCCGAAGGCTGTGGTGTCCCAGTCGCACAGCACGGCGCGCTCACCGTGGTGGAGGGCGTTGCGGTGCTGCGGGTCACCTTGGAGGAGCGCGGGTGGGAGGGGGAACTGAAGGTCGATCAGCTCCTTCTCCAGGTGGTCCAGGCGCGCTGAGAGGTACTGGAGTTGCTCCGGAGGAAGTTCGGTGATGGCGGTGATGGAACGCCGGATGGCGCCGACGGTGTCGAGCGGGCGGATCTCGAAGGGCGGGCGCGGTAGCTGGTGGAGGGTGCGGAGCGGGCCTGCGAGCTGTTGGGCGGTCACGGGGTGGTCCGGCTGCGGCAGGTAGCTCCAGAAGGTCACTGCGTGGCCGTCGACAACGACGGGTTGCTCGACCGGGAGGAGCGTGACGGTGGGGAAGTCGAGGCTGGTCAGCCACCGCACGAGCTGGACGGTGCGCTGAACGTCGGTGGAGCGCGTGCCGAGCCGGGCGATCTTGGCCACCACGGGTTCGGCGGTCAGGCGGAAGACGGCGTTGGTGTGGCCCCGGAGGACGACAGCGCCTTCCGGGTCGAGTCCTACGCGGCGACAGGCGGTGTCCAGGATGCGGTTCGCTTCGGGCGCGGCGAATCCGCCGATCCGTGCCGGTGTGCTCATGGAGCAAGGCTGTCTGACGGACGGTTGGCCTGTCACATCGAGCCGGACGGGAGCGCCAGGATCTCACCGAGCTCTCGAACGGCCCGGGCGGAGCGGACGGTGGTCGGCAGTATGCCGATGACGTCTTGGGCGCGAAACCCGAGGATGCTGGTCCGATGCGCCTCGGGCACCTGGAGGTAGGTCCGTCCGGCGAGTTGGCACGCTTCGCTCAGACTCCGTTCCTGAGCGAGGCAGATCGCCTCCTCCAGGTTGAGCAGGGCCGGGTCGATGCCGGTGTCATCGGGATAGAGCAGGAGAGCTTGCTGTTGTACGGCGCGGGCCCGGGTGGTGTCGCCGAGGTAGGTGTAGGCGCCGCTCAGGTACAGGTAGAGGCGCCGCTCAGGGAAGGCCCATGCGTCGTCGGCTGGTCCGTGTCGACAGCGGTCGAAGAGGTCCTGGGCCTGGGCGATCGCGGTGCGGGCCTCGTCCGCATTTCCTCGCCGCGCGAGGGCCCGGGCCTCGGCGGCGGTCGCCAGTGCGCCGGTCGCGGTCGGTCGGCCGCGGTTGAGCAGCCGGGCCTGGCGAGCGAGGTCGATCGCGGAGTCCAGCGGGCCGTAGTAGTAGGGGAGCATCGCGGCCTGGGCACTCCACCAGTGGGTCGACGGACAGCAGGGCGCCCCCGCGACTACGACGTCATGCCCGGCGCCGTCCATGAGCAGGCCATGCGCCACGGAGCTGACCCCGAGCGAGGAACCGGCCCACCCCAGTCTGCGACCGCATCCACGCGGCCGGCTCCCTCGCCCGGGCCGCCAGCGGCACGCCCACCGACGTGGTGATCGTTCCCGCCCCGCGGTGACCGCACCGCATCGTCCACCGGGGATGCCAGTGCCAAGCGCACTGGTGTCACGCTGAGTTGACGACGCAACAGCGACCAGCCGCACCCGCCCCGCGGATTCACCAAATCGGTGCAAAGGGTGCGTAGACTGGCACGCCTACCGAGCACCGACGGAAGGTTCAGCGCGTGAGGGCCGTCATTGCCGCCGCCGGCATGGGCACCAGGTTCTTCCCCATCGGCAGGACCGTGACCAAGGCCATGCTCCCGGTCCTCGACCGGCCCGTGATCGCCTATGCGGTGGCCGACTGCGTCGCCGCCGGAGCGCGGGAGATCGCCATCGTGACCGCACCCGGCGAGGCCGGACGCCAGATCCGCCACTACTTCAGCCACGACGCCGAGTTGGAGGCCTACTGCACGGCCCGCGGCTGGCAGGACAAATACAGCTCCGTGGCCGACCTCCACCGCCAGGCGGACTTCACCTTCATCGAGCAGCCCCGCGACGAGCGGTACGGCACTGCGGTCCCGGCGATCCTGGCCGCCGAGTTCATCGGAGACGAGGACGTCTTTCTCGTCTCCGGGGACGACCTCCTGCTGCGCCCCGACGGCGGCTTCGACCTTGCCGACCTCGCGGCCGCCCGCACCGGCGCCGGCACCCCGGGGGCGATTGCCGCCGCCATCGTCCCCGGCGCCCAGGCAGGGCGCTTCGGTATCCTCAACCCCCGAACCGGGCCGGGCGGTGCGCAAGTCCTCGACACCCTGCTGGAGAAGCCGAAGGACTACGAGCCGGCCTCGGCCTTCATCAACATCAGCAGGGTCCTGCTGCCCGCCGAGGCGATCCGCTACTTCGAGAAGTTGCTCCCCGCCGCGAACGGCGAGTACCAGGCAACCGACGCCATCGTGGCGTTCGCCCGCGACCACGAGCTGCTCATCCACCCCGCCAGCGGCCAGTACCACGACTGCGGCAGCCCCGTCGGGCTGCTCGCCGCCGGACTGGCCGCCGCCCGCGTCCAGGGCTTGAGCATTCCGGGGGTAACCGAGTGACCACCATCGACACTCCCGCCGTTCCGATCCGCACCTGCGTCGCCATCGTCAACCGCGGCGAGGTCTGCCTCATCCACCGCCGCCGGACCAACGGCGACCAGTTCTCCTTCCCAGGTGGACTCCTCAATCCCGACGAGGAGGTCCTGGCCGCGCTGCTGCGCGAGCTCAAGGAAGAGCTCGACCTCGACGTCACCGCGCTGGCCGACCCGCCGGCCCTGCGCTGGGTTCAGGACCAGGTCAACACCCGGCCCGGCACCGACACCCTGTTCCGGCGCCTGCACCTCATCCACGTCCTCGACGCCCCGGACTCGATCCGTGAGCACGTCGCCGCCACTGAGCAGGACGCCGAGGACACCACCCGCGTGGTCTGGATCCCGCTCGCTGAGGCCGCGGACCTGCACCTGTACCCCGCAGCCGGCCCCGCCCTCGCGGCCCTCGCGAGCGGGGCCACCGTCCCCGTCCAGCTGCCGCCCATGCATGACCGGACGTACAGCTGGCGCTGACCCGTATGACCATGCCCAAGGGGTCGCGGATGACACCACGGTAACGAAGCCGCACAGAAAGCTCGATGGGCCGACTGCCCGCCCTGCACGCCCACCTCGGCGTGCCCGGCGGACGACTGCTCCGTTATGAGCAACTTCCGGTCGGGCGCGACCGCGGCCTGCTTCTGGACCTCCTCAACCACGCCGACGGGCCCACGGGTGAACTCCACCAGTACATGCGCGCCCTGACTCGCGCCTACCGAAACGCCGTCGGTGATACCGCCCGCCTGGCGCGCCTCGGCGGGCTGGTCCGCAAGCTCTACTGGGACCGCGCCCGGCCCGGCGGGCGCCTCGACGACCACTACCGCACCAACGACTTCCCGTTCGCCGGCGTGGTGCCGATCAGCGACCTCGCCACCCACACGCTCCACGTCAACGGCCGCCTCCTGCAACTGGACTGGGACGCCACCCTCACCTGGCCTCATCTCCCACGCGCTGCTTCTCGGTGTTCTCACCCGGCTCAGCGGCGGTCCGGCGGTAGTCTTCGAGGAAGCGGCACAAGACCCCTGGCAGTTCACCGAAACCTGCGAACTCGCGCCGGTCGCCAGCGGCTGAAACCGCGATCAGCACCCCGCTCGGCGGACAACGGGTTGAGTCAGGCCAGCATCCCGCCACCGTCGCTGCGGCGCCCGTGCAGTACGCACGGACCGCGCTCCATCGGCCCCCGGAGGACAGATGAACGCCGAACCCTCGGCTGCGGATGACCTGGCTTCCAGCAAGGAACGCAGCTGGCGCGAGGCGGCAGCCATCGACGCTGCCTACAAGGCTGGCGAGCTCGACCAGGAGGGCTGGCACGAAGCCGTGCGGGCGCTGATCGAACCCGCCTACCTGGCCGCCGACAATCCCCGCGCCCAGTCGGGGCACAGCGGAGACCCGGCCCGCTGGGAACACGCCCGCAGGCTCCTGACCCGGGCCCTGCCGGCATCCGGCGGAGACCTTCTCGACGTGGGCTGCGCCAACGGCCACCTCATGGAGACGCTCACCGCCTGGGCGGCCGAGGACGGCATCCACATCCAGCCGTACGGCGTGGACATCTCCCTGGCCCTGGCCGCACTCGCCCGCGAGCGCTGCCCGCAATGGGCGAGCCGGATCTGGCACGCGAACGCGATGGGCTGGCAGCCGCCCCGTACCTTCGCCATCGTCCGCACCGGACTGGACTACGTCCCGCCCCAACTGCGCGGCGCCTACGTCGAGCACCTGCTGACCCAGGTGGTGGCACCGGGAGGCCGGCTGATCGTCGGCGTCTTCAACGAGGAACGCGACCAGCACCTGCTGGAGCGTGAAGTCACGATGATGGGTCACCACGTGGGTGGACGGGTCACCGCCCCGCATCGGCACCCTGCCTTGTTGTACAAAGCGTTCTGGCTCGATATTTCCCCCTGACGTGCCGATGATAGGGCGGGGCGTGCCAAGTCGTTCGGGAAACGGGACTCCATCCGACCTGGCCGGACAGTCTGCTCGTGCTGGTCTCGTAGTCCCGGGCGAGGCGCCGGTGGGCGGTGAGCCACAGTCGTAGCGGACCTTCCCGGTCGGCACCCCGCCCAGCACGTTGAGAGCGTGGACGTGGCTCTCGAAGAACGCCTCCTGCCCGGCCGGGGCGAAGACTCTTCTCTGCACCTCGATCGGTCGGGTGCGCGGCGGGTGCGTGCCGTGCCCGCGAAGTGCCCAACGCCCGCCCTACTGGGTCGAGGTCCGCGCCCTCGGGTCCGCTTCCCCTGCCGGCACCTCAGCTTGACGGCGGGCGGGGAAAGCGGTCGCCGAGGATGAAGGCGGCGGGCCAGGTCTCGCTCAGTACCTTGCTCAGCAGGGGGTGGCTGGACTCCAGAACCTCGCTGCGGCGGACCGAGCCGTCCTCGTTGATCCGTTGGCCGCCGAGGACGACGGGGGCGCGCAGGACGTCCTCGCCCCAGGGGCCGATGGCGTTGCACAGCAGGCCCTCGAAGCGGTGGCCGGCCAGGTTGTCGTCGTGGACCCGCTGCACGAAGTCGTTGATCACGGCCGCCTGGAGGTAGACCCAGGCGAGGTAGACCACCGTGCGGCCGTCGTCCAGACGGATCGGGAGGCGGACTTTGAGGAAGTTGCCGACGCCCTCCGCGATGATGATCGCGCCCGTATCGGACTTCACGCGGCGCTTGCGCTCCGCCTCCGAGAGCTCGGCGACCAGGTGGGGCAGGGCCAGGTCGAAGCCGGGGTGCTCCGGGTCGAGGTGGCCGCCGCAGTCGCAGTCGGCAGCGTGGGTGTGGGCATTGGGTTGCACGGAGGCGGGGGAGAGATTGAGCTGGGCCGTTGAGTAGCTCGGCTCGCCCCCGCCCGCCGGTACCGGAAGCAGCAGCGCATAGAACCGCACTGCCGTGAACGTCGTTGGTTCGGGCAGTCCGAGCGCCGCCATCGCCGCCGAAGCGGCCTCGTGGCGCTCACCGTTGACGCGGATCTCGGCCTGCATCGCGCCGGGGCTACCACCGTAGAAGACCTTGATGCCGTTGAAGAAGGGCGATTCCAGGTCCGTAGTGAACGAGTCCGCGATCCGGTGCAGCACGTTCGCTTCCACCAGCGCGCGCTGCAGTCGCCGGTTTTCGTGAACGTCGCGTCCGAGGCCGACCGCGCCGGACGTGATCATGTGCCAGCCGGGCACGCCGCGCTCGTCGTCGGGACCCGCGTGGTCCGCGAAGTGCTCGCGGCGGTCGAGGAGTTCCAGCAGGCAGGCGCCTGCCGTCTGCACCCACGTGTTCGCTGCGTCCTGTGGATCGGCGGACATCGGCACGACGCAGTCCGTGAAGCACGGCACGTCCGGCTGGAGGCCGACGTCCGGTAGCGCGACGAGGTCGTAGTGGTGGCCGCCCCCGTGGTGCGGCGGGGCTACGGCAACGGCCCAACCTTGTGGGCTGATCAACGAGTTCCCCTTGAGCTGGGTTCCCTCTGTCACGCCGGGCGCGAACTCTTCGAGCCCGGCCCTCACCAGGGCGAGGAACTCCAGGTCGGGCAGCCGGTTTGCCGGCGGCTCCTCTTTGCGCGTACGACGTCGTATCCATGGCACCCGTGGATGGTACTGAGCCCAGCCGACCGGGCATCGCTCGGGCTTGAGTGGGCTCGCGCAGGTGCGCGAGCCGGGTCCGGTGCTGGTAGTCCCGGCGGGCGAACTGGACGTCGTCGTACACGACCCAGACGTCCGCGGCGTAGAGTTTCGCCAACGTTGACGGGCGCGGGAACAGGTTGGGCTGATGAATGGCGCAGATGCCGTTGTCGCCGGCTGAGCGTCTGTCAGGAGCCGAGTAGGCGACTGTCGAAGCCGTCTGCGAGGAGCCGCTGGTAGGCGGCATGCACAACCTCCGGTACTTCTTGCTCGATGGCGAAGCCGAGTCGGGGGTACGCGATGACCCGCTGCAGGTCGCCTACCAAGTGGTCGATGACGAGCCGGTCGCCACCGATGACCTTGACGTAGTCGTCGAGCTCCATCGGGGCCGAGGCGCACACGACCTCTACCTCCGGCCAGACCTGGCGGCAGGTGGCGTAGGCCCGGCGTTCCATGAACGGCATGGAGATCAGCATCACGGTTTTCACCTCGACGCCGGCGGTGGCCAGTACCTCCCGGGAGAACTCGATGTTCTGGCCGGTGTTGCGGGCCTTCGGCTCCTGGAGCACTGCCTCACCCGGAACGCCGAGGGCGACGGCGTGCTCGGTGAAGTGCGCTGCTTCTCCGCGCGGGAACCGGTCCGGGTGAGTGGGGTTCGGCCCACCGCTGAAGACGACGGTCGGGAAGAACCCTTCGTGGAAGAGCTGCGCGGCGAAGGCCGGCACGCCGAGGTCGTGGCTGCCCAGGCCGATCGCCGCGTCACACGACCGGAGCTCGTGCTTCATCTGGTGGAACTCCCAGACGGACGTGGCGTCCTGCCACTGGCGGTCGGTGATGGCGGGCTGCTGAACGTCCGTCATGCGTGTCTCCAGGTCATCCGGGCCGGAGGGCCGCCGTCGGCCGCTCGAAACTCCGCCGGATGCCCTCGATGCTGTGCAGCTGATGGCTCATACCGTACTGGGCTGCGAGCTGGGCAGCCTGGCTGAGCACAGTGAGGCCTTCGTCCGCCGTGGCCCGGTCGGACAGCAGGATGTGCCCGTGTGCGGTGGACAGCCGGACCTGCTGCATGACGGAGTCGCTGCCGCCGGTGGCGCGGGCGATCTCGATCAGCCGGGTCGCGGAGGCCAGATCCCCGCCGCCGCGGTGCGCGAGCGCCAGTTTCTGGTGTGCCACGGACCAGTCCTCCGATTCGCCGAGCGACTCGAACGAGCGGATCGCGCCGCCCATCACCGTGGCGGCGTAGTCGTTCTCACCCTCCTTGCTGAGTGCCGTTCCCACCCACAGCTGTGCGCGTGCCCGATCCCTGGGACTGAGCCGGTCGTCGACCGCGAGGTGCTCGTACTGGCGCGCTGCGAGATCGAGGTTGCCCGACATCTCCGAGACCACGGCCGGGGAGAGGTCCAACTGGGCGACTCGTCGCGGAACGTCCAACTGGGAGAAGATCGCACGCGCTTCGACGTACGACTGCTGGGCTGACAGCGGACCGTGGAGTGTGCCCTGGTCGCGCTGAAGGTCGCCCAGCAACGCACTCGATCTGGCGTACAGGTACAGGCCGCGGCTCGCCGTGATGATGCAGTACGGCTGCCACTGGCCCGCTCCCCTGGATGACCCCGCCCTGCAGCTGCTGAAGCGCCTGGACCGAGCGCCAACTGCTCGGCCGGCTCGACCGCAACCCCGACGAGTCGATCGCGCCGGAGGGCGGCGGTGCCTGGGCGTTGCGGAAGTGGTGGCGCCGTCTGAACCAGCAGACTTCCTGACGCTCGATCAACTCAACGTCACATCAGAAGGAGAGATCGAAACGATGACGTACACCCCGGACGAGCTGTTCGCCTCCACCGCCCCGTACTACGCGAAGTACCGGCCCGGGTACGACCCGAGGATGTACGAGCTGCTGGCCGAGCGGTTCGGCTTGGACGGCACCCAGCGGGTCCTGGACCTCGGCACCGGTACGGGCGTGCTCGCACTCCCACTCGCCCGCCTGGTGGGCGAGGTGATCGCGGTCGACCCCGAACCGGGCATGCTCGAAGAGGGCCGCAGGCTCGCCGACGCGGCCGGCATCGCCAACATCTACTGGCGGCAGGGCGACTCCACCACCCTGCACACCCTGGACCTCGACCAGGTCCTGCTGACCGTCATGGGCGCCGCCTTCCACTGGACCGACCGCGACCAGCTCCTCAAGAGCCTCGACCATCTCATTGCACCCGGGGGAGCGGTGGTCCTCGCCTCGGGCGGAGCCCCGGGCGACGTCGAGCCGGCGCCTTGGCTGGAGGTGATCGCCGAGGTCCGAACCCGCTACCTCGGCGCCGAACGCCGAGCGGGCTCGGGAACCTACAGCCACCCCAAGGAGCGCCACCAGGACGTAGTCGCCCGCTCGCCGTTCTCCCGGATCGAGACCGCCCACTGGGACCGCACCGTCACCCGGACCCTGGACGAGGTCGTCGGCCTCCAGTTCTCCTACAGCTACTCCAGCCCGGCCCAACTTGGCGTCGCCAAGGACGCCTTCGAGCACGACCTGCGGGTTGCGCTGATCCGCTTCCAGCCTGACGGCGTCTTCGATGAATTCGTCCGCACTGAGGCCACCATCGCCACTCGACCCTGACCGAGTCGTTCGCGAGCCTGCGGCCCTGGCCAGCACTGCTGGTCAGGGCCGAACGTCATTGCTGCGGAAGCCGGGTCCGTGAATTCACGCAGCCGACCCGTTCGAAGTCGTTTGTCTTCCGGTGCTGTGAGCGATCGGACAGCTGGAGGGGCGGGCGATTGCTCGGCGGCGGGTTGACGAGGGCTGACTCTCGAAGATGACTCCGCTGATACCCAGACCTGCGGAGTTACGTCCCGAGTGTTAGCTCGCTTTCGCTCAGTTGGACCGTTAGTTCGGGTCTCCTGTCCCGCCTGGTTATGAAGAATGACGTTTCTGCGCGAGGTGTTGGGGTGCGCGGGTAGAGACTCGGTGCGTAACGAGGAGTGGTCGGATCTGGTGGTTCGGCGGCCGCATTGAACGAGAGTCTGCCGTTCGACTGGTTGTCTGACTTTGCACTCCTGGGAGTGATGAAGATCGCCAAGAGGGCTTGGTTGGGTATGGAATGAGCTCGCGCCACCGACGAGGTACAGCAAGGGTTCTTCGTGTTCGGAGGGATGGGTGGGATGCGCGAAGTGACGGGAGAGGATCGGCTGGTCGGCCGAATGAGGCGCGCTGCGCTGGTTATCGGGATCGTCAGCGCCGTGGTGCTGACGGGGTGTACGAACCGGGGCGGCTCGAACGAGTCGGTGTCGGCTCAGCCGAGCATCGCTTCAGGGGTGACCGTGCCCTCGGTTGCCGCGACTGCATCGGCGTCTGGCTCCTCTTCGTGGACGGGGACTCCGCCGCCACCGGAGGCTCTGGCCGCCTATAACGCGATGATGCAGGACATTGTTGCGCTCGCCGCGACATCCGATTACAAGAACCCTCGGCTGGCAAGCCACATGATCGGACAGCCGCTTGCGCAATGGACGAAGACTCTGGCTAATCAGCAGCTGGATGGCGTGGTGAGCCACGGAGTGCCCTCGTGGAATCCAAGGGTCACAAAGGTGAGTCCGCCAGATCGGCCTGACCGAGTCGAGGTGTCGGACTGCCTGGACGGCGCGAACTGGCTGAGGTACAAGCTGGATGGCGAGCTTGCCGATCACATTCCCAGCGGCAAGCACGTTTCTGCTGCGGCGATCACGCTTCAGCCCGATGGCAGGTGGATGGTCACCGAGCAGTTGATCGGAGCTGAGGGAACGTGTTGAGCGCTTGGCGAAGATTGCTTCGGGCGTCATTGCTCGCTCTGGTCTTCTCTGGCCAGACAAGTCTTGTGCGGGCGGACACCTGGGATCCTGCCGTTTCGACGGTCTGCGACGGTGGGCGCTGCGATCTTGTTGCTGCGGCTTCGGGAGCCGGGACTGGTACGCAGCAGGTGAAGCCGCCTTCAGTAGGGTCTGCACAAGGTGGGACCGACGGGCGCCCCCGCTGTGTGAGCGTGCCAGTTACCGACGTGGTCACTCGGGATGATGGCCATTCAGGGCTGTGGTACGTGCTTGACTGCGGCGGAACTCTCCCGCAAGGGAGTTACGGGAGCAGCCCGCTGACCGGCCCTCCGCTGTGGGCCGACGTCAGTGACGGGGCATCACCCGCACCAGCAGCGGACCCCGTCGCCCTGTCCGAGAAGGCAGTCTCCGAGCTGCGCCCGCCCGAGCCCGCAGTCCGCCTGAACCCCGGCACCGACGGTCCACAAGTAGTCCGGGTGCCGACGTGGCTTTGGGTGGACGCAACGCAATGGCAGCCGGTGCGGGCCACGGCTGACGTGCCCGGGGCATCCGTCGAGGCGGTGGCGACACCGACCACGGTGGTGTGGGACATGGGTGACGGGGCGACGGTGACGTGTACCGGGCCGGGGACGCCGTACGCCGCGGGTGCTGACCCGGCGTCGGCTTCGCCGGACTGCGGGCACACGTACGTGCGTTCCTCCGGCGACGGGTCGTTCAAGGTGACCGCGACGGCGCACTGGTCGGTGAGCTGGTCCGGGGCGGGGCGGAGCGGAAGCTACCCGGACCTGACGACCACATCAACGGTCGAGACGCGGGTGGTGGACGTGCAGAGTCTGGTGGAAGGAGCGAGCGGGTGACGACGACCTGGGTACCCAGCGCCCGAGCAGGCGGCGGCGGCCCGAATGGTGGGCGTGAGCGCGGTGCGGTGGCCCGGCGTCGGCAGCGGCTCAGGTTGCTGGCGGGGGCCGGGGTGATGGTGGCTTCGGTGGCCGGCTTCTGGGCGACGGCCGTGGCCAGCGGCGGGCGGACGACGGTGCTGGCGCTCGCGCGCCCCGTTGCCGTCGGGCAGGTGCTGACGGCCGCTGACGTGCGGACGGTGAGCATCGGCGCGCACAGCGGTGTGCCGGTGCTGGCCGCGTCGCGGCGCACCGACGTGCTCGGCCGTCCGGTCAGCTCGTCCCTCCCGGCAGGCGCGCTGCTCTCCGATGACGCGCTGGCCACCACCGTCCCGAGTTCGGGGCAGGCGCTGGCCACGGTGGCGCTGAAGAGCGGCCGAGTGCCGCCGACGGTCGGGGCGGGCGAGCAGGTCGTGCTGACGGAGACCAAGCCCGGCACGCCGGCAGAGGACGCTGTGCGCGGCGTGGTGCTCGACTCCCGGCCGGGTACGGGCGGTGTGGGGACGACCCTGGTGACCGTGCAGTGCGACCAGGCCAGCGCGATGCGGGCCGCCCAACTGCAGGAACCGGCGCTGGTGGTGCTCGCCGCCGACGCGCCTGCGGGGCGGTGAGTGCGTTGCCGCTGATCGCTGTGGGCTCGGTGAAGGGCGCGCCGGGGGTGAGCACGACTGCGCTCGCCCTCGCGACGGCCTGGCCGGGCGACCGGGCCGCCGTGGTGCTGGAGGCCGACCCGTCGGGCGGCGACACCGCGCTGCGGTTCGACCTGCCGGACTCGCCGTCCCTGGTCACGCTCGCCGCCTCCGCGCGGCGGGCCGGACTGAGCGGGCGCCTCCTGCTGGAGCACGCGCACCAGCTACCGCGCCTGGCCACGGTGGTGCCCGGGCCGGCGGCGCCCGAGCAGGCCACCGCCGCCCTCGGTGTCCTCGAAGAGCTCTGGGGCGAGGCCGAGTTGGACGACGTGGTTGCAATCGCCGACATCGGCAGGACGGGGCTGTCACCCGGACCGGTCACACCGCTCCTGGCGGCCGCCGACGTACTGCTCCTGGTGACCCGAGGCGCGATCGAGGACTTGGCGCACGCGGAGGCGGCGGTGCCCCGGCTGCGGTCGTTGACGCGCCGGATCGTCGTGGTCGTGGTGGGCGGGTGCGCCTGGTCGGCCGCCGAGGTCGGGCAGGTGCTGGGCGCCGACCACTGCGCGCCACTCCCGGTCGACGACGAGACGGCCGGCATCCTGCGCGGCGCACCGCGGCGGCGCCGGATCCTCGCCCGGCGCGGACGCCCGCTGCCTGATGCGGCACGCCGACTCGCCGAGGACATCAGCGGGTTGATTCCCGAGCAGACCAACCCGACCGACAAGACCGCGCTGGCGGCAGCTCTCGGAGGTGAGCGCACATGACGGTGACGGACACCGACGCGGCGGAACGTGAACTCGCCGAGGCACTGCGGCTGGAGGTGAGCAGGCTCCTGCTGGACCAGTACCGGCGCCTGGAGGAGACCGGCGGTGTGCCGCTGAGCCCGCAGCAGCACCGGGCCATGGGGGAGCGCCTGCTCGCGGAGGAGCTGGAACGCCGTATCGAGCAGCGACTGTTGCTGGGCGCGCCGACCAGCCTGGACAAGGCGGCGGAGGCCCGGGCGATGCGCGCGGCGCACCACGCGCTCTTCGGACTCGGCGGGTTGCAGGGCCTGTTGGAGGATCCGGAGATCGAGAACGTCTTCGCCAACGGCTGCGACCAGGTCTTCGTCCGGTACGCCGACGGCCACAAGGAGCAGGTCGGGCCGATCGCCGCCTCGGACGCGGAGTTGGCGGAGCTGGTGCGCTCGATTGCCTCGCGCGGCGGTACGGAGGAGCGCCGCTTCGACCGGGCGGTGCCCCGGCTGAACATGCAGCTTCCGGACGGGTCCCGCCTGTTCGCGGTGATGGCGGTGTCCGAACGGGTGTCCCTGTCGATCCGCCGCCACCGGTACCCGCGCGCAAGCCTGCCGGAGCTGCGCGCGCTGGGCATGTTCGACGCGGAGCTGGAGAACCTGCTGCGAGCTTTCGTCCTGGCGCGAAAGAACCTGATCGTCGCCGGCGGCACGAACATGGGCAAGACCACCCTGCTGCGTGCCCTCGCCTCCGAAATCCCCGCGACCGAACGCCTGGTGACCATCGAGGACACCTACGAGCTCGGCCTCCACCTGGACGGCCTGCACCCCGACGTCGTCCCGATGCAGGCGCGCGAGGCGAACATCGAGGGCGAAGGGGAAGTCAGCCAGGCCGAGTTGGTGCGCTGGGGCCTCAGGATGGCACCTGACCGGGTGATCGTCGGCGAGGTGCGCGGAGCGGAGGTCGTCCCGATGTGCACCGCGATGAGCCAGGGCAACGACGGCTCGCTGTCCACCATCCACGCCTCCAGCTCGCGCGGCGTCTTCACCAAGCTGGCGGCCTACGCCGTGCAGGCGCCCGAGCGCCTGGGCCTGGAGGCGACGAACCTCCTCGTCGCCTCGGCCGTGCACTTCGTCATCCACCTGGCCCGTGACGCCTCCGGCCGGCGGGCCGTCTCCTCGATCCGCGAGGTCGTCGGCGCCGACGGCGACCAGTTGATCTCCAACGAGGTCTACCGGCCCGGCCCGGACCGTCGCGCCGTCTACGCGACTCCGCTGCGCTCGGAGACGCTCGCCGAGCTGGAGCTGACGGGCTATCAGCCGACCTCCCACGGTGGGTGGTCGAGGTGAGGGCGAGCCTGGCGTTCAGCGCCCTGCTCGGCGCCGGCTTCGGAGCGGGACTGTGGACCACGTACACCGGCCTGCGTCCGGGCGAACCGAGCGCCGCCGGGGATCGGCTCACCCACTGGTGGCGCCGGGTCCGGCCCGGACGCCGCCTCGCGATCGCGGCCGCCGCAGCCAGCGGAGCCGTGGCGCTGACCGGTTGGCCGGTGGCCGCGCCACTCGCGGCGCTCGCCGCCTGGGCCCTGCCCGGGCTGCTCGGGCAGGACCGCGACGGCCGGGAGGCGATCGAGCGGATCGAGGCCATCGCCTCCTGGACCGAGCAACTGCACGACACGCTCAGCGCGGCAGCGGGCCTCGAACAGACCCTGCTCGCCACCGCCGCGACCGCGCCCCTGCCCATCCGCACGGAGGTGGCCGAGCTGGCCGAGCGGATCCGGCACGGCCGACGCCTGCCGGACGCGCTGCGCGACTTCCAGAATGAACTGGGCGACCCGCTCGGTGACTTGGTCGTCCTGGCGCTGCTCGGTGCGGCAGGCCGACAGAGCGGTCGGCTCGGAGAGCTGCTGGCCGGACTCGCCTTCGCAGCACGCGAACAGGCGCAGATGCGCACCCGCACCGCGGCCTCCCGGGCCCGGGTGCGGACCTCCGTGCGGATCGTCGTCGGCACGACGCTGGGCATGGCCCTGGGCCTGGTCGTGCTGAACCGCGACTACCTCACGCCCTTCGACGGCGCGCAGGGGCAGTTGGTGCTGCTGATCGTCGGCGGGCTCTTCGCCGCCGCGTTCGCCTGGCTGCGCAGGATCGCCGCCTTCACCGAGCCGGCCCGGCTGCTCGCGGACCCGAAGGAGGCGACGTGATCGGGGTGTTGCTGTGCGGCGCCGGGTTCGGCGCCGGGGTGTGGACGTTCTGGCGCGGACTGCGACCGCAGCGCGTGGACCTGGCGGACGCGCTGGCCCCGCTGCCTCGGCCAGTGGACCGTGCGGACGACGGATGGTCCGCGCGGGCCGGAGCGGCGGCCGCGCCGCTCTGGCGGCACTGCCGGCTGCCCACCGCCCGGACGGCTGCCGATCTGCGAACCCTGGAGATCCCGGTCGAGCGGTACCTCGCCGAGAAGACCACGGCCGCCGTCGCCGGACTACTGCTGCCCGTCCCGCTCGCCGCGCTGATGGCGCTGGCCGGCGCCGGGATCGGCTGGGCGCTGCCCACCTGGGGCAGCCTGGTCCTCGGTGCGGCGCTCTCCTTCGTCCCGGACCTGATTGCCCGTCAGAAAGCGGAGGAGCGGCGGGCGGAGGTCAGGCGTTCGCTGTCGGTGATGCTCGACCTCACCGTCGTCGCACTGTCCGGCGGCGCCGGTGTCGAGCAGGCGCTGACGGCGGCGGCCGGGGCGGGCCACGGTGTCGGCTTCACCTCCTTCCGTCGGGCGCTCCAGGAGGCCGAGCTCACCCGCACCGCAGTCTGGGGGCCGCTGGGTGAACTCGGCACCCGGCTCGGCGTGTCGGAGCTGACCGAACTCGCCGCCACCGCTTCGCTCGCCGGCACCGAGGGTGCGCGGGTGAAGAACTCCCTCGGCACGAAGGCGGCCACGCTCCGCCGGCACGCACTCGCGGAGGCAGAGGCGCAGGCCGCGTCCGCGACCGAGCGGATGAGCCTGCCCGTGGTGCTCCTCTTCGGCGGCTTCCTGCTCTTCCTCGGGTACCCGGCCCTTGCTCACGCGCTCACCGGGCTCTGACGCGAGCTCGCCCCCCACAACGAACCACGGAGGACCACCATGCGACTCACCGGCAGGATCCACCACGTCTGGACGGTCATCCGCCAGCACCTCGCCGACCGGGCCGAGACGATCCGCAACGAACCCGACGCCGGATACACGACCGAGACCGTGATCGTCACGGCGCTCCTGGTGCTCGCGGGAATCGCGGCGCTCGCCGTCCTCGGCTCCAAGATCGCCGACAAGGTCAACAGCATCAACCTCTGAGGCGCACCGTTGAAGCGCACCGTGATGCCGAAGCGGAAGCCCCGCGCGCCCGACCAGGGATCGGCGACACCCGAACTCGTCCTCGCGACCCCGTTGCTGATCCTGCTGCTGATGGCGTTCTTCCAGTTCGCCCTCGCCGCCCACGCCCACCACATCGCCCAGGCCGCCGCCGCGCAGGCGGTGGCTGCGGCCCGCACCCAGGACGGCGACGCCGCGACGGGACGACGAGCCGGCGAGGACCTGCTGGCGCACGTCAACTCGGCGAGCCTGCGTGATCCCTCGGTCAGCGTCTCGCGCTCCGCAGGCGTCGCGAGGGCGGACGTGTACGGCCACGTGGTGCGGCTGCTGCCCGGGCTGGACCTGGTGGTCAGGGCGCACTCCAGTGGTCCGATCGAGCAGCTGGCCGACGGCTGAGTCCATCAATCAGCAAAGGAGGTAACCGACTTGTCGACCCGAGGAGACCGAGGTTCGGTCCCGGTCGAGATGACCCTGATCACCCCGCTGCTCATCATGCTCACCGTGCTGGCCGTCGCGATGTGGCGGCTGGCCGGCGCGCGCATCGACGTCGAGGACGCGGCTCACCAGGCGGCGCGGGCTGCCTCGCTGACGCGCAGTCCGGGGGAGGCGGGCAAAGCCGGGCGGGAGACCGCAGCTGACGCCCTGACGGCGGCCGGCACCTCGTGCCCCCGGCCCGTCACCACCGTCAACACCGGCTCGTTCCGGCCCGGCGGCCAGGTCGTGGTCACCGTCAGCTGCGAGGTGAGCCTCGCCGACCTCTCCGCCGTGCCGCTGCCGGGCCACCAGACGATCACCGCGGACTTCACCGCGCCGCTGGACACCTACGTCTCGGACCGATCATGAAGGCCACCCGCGATGACGGCTCCGTCACCGCGTTCACAGTCACCGTCATCGTCGGCCTGATCGCCGTGGTCGGCCTGGTGGCGGACGGCGGACTCGCGCTCGCGGCCAAGGTGAAGGCGGTCGGCGAAGCCCAGGAGGCCGCACGAGCCGGTGCTCGCCAGCTGGACCTCGGGCGGTTGCGCACCGACCACACCATCGACCTCGGACCGGCCGCCGCCCAGCAGGCGGCGACCGCCTACCTCGATGCGGCCGGTGCCACGGGACGGGTGACCGCCACCGACCAGGAGGTCACGGTCACCGTCGAGCGCGAACAGCGCACCCAACTCCTCTCGCTGGTCGGAGTCGGGTCGATGCACGAGAGCGCCACCGCGACCGCGCACGCTGCGTGGCGTGGGGGTGCGCAGTGAGGCGGGGGAGGGCGAGGACGGTCGGCCGTGCAGTGGTGGCCGGCGGAGCGCTCGCGGTGCTGCTGATCGGTCTGCCGTACGCGTTGATCCGGTGCGCCGGCCCACTCGACCTGACGCATGTTCCGGGGTGGGACGAGCTGGCGGCCGAGCTCGTCGGCCCGCTGTCGGTGCTCACCCTGCTGCGACTGCTCGCCGTCGCCGGGTGGGGGCTGTGGCTGGTGCTCTGCGGACAGACGCTGTACGAGGTGGTGTGGTGCGCGGTGCGCCTGCCCCGGTTCCTGCGCACCGGATCCGAGCAGCACCTCCAGCATGCCCGGCGCACGCTCACCGGTGCGCTGGTGGTGAGCGTCGTGCTGGGACTGCTCACCCTGGTGCGGCCCGCCGTGGGGGAGGCCGTCGCCGCACCTGTCGCGGTCACCGCACCGGCCAACCCCGTGGCCCGCGCCGCCAACAGTGCCGACGTCGCCGACGCGCCGAGCGTCAGCCGGCGGTGCGAGGTGCGGGCCGGTGACACCCTGTGGGATCTGGCGGACCGTCACCTCGGCGACCCGCTCCGCTGGAAGGAGATCTTCCAGCTCAACCACGGACGCACCCAGGCGGACGGCGGCAGCCTCACCGACCCGGACGTCATCCGGCCGGGGTGGACCATGGTGCTCCCGGGCGTGGAGCTGGTCCCACCAGTACCAAGCGCCGACCTGCTGCCCCGGCCTGCGCCGCCCGCACCGGCACCGAAGCCGGAACCGGCTCCCGCACCGCACCTGGCCACCCCGGCACCGCGCCCCGCACCGAACCCGACCCGGACGACTGCGCACCCTGGTCTCGAACTCCCCGCGGCAGCCGGCTACCTGGCGCTTTCGGTCGGCGTCGCGCTGAGCGCTGCCGCAGTGGCCCGCGCCCTCCAGCGCCGCCGCGCCTACCAACCCGGCGAGCCTGCCACCGCGCCCCACCAGGAGCCGCCCAGGCCGGAGGACTCCACGCTCGCCGCCGCCCTCCGGCGCACCCACCGCCTCCACGCAACTGCCTCGGGCTCGGCCCGCCCCGACGACCTTCCGATCGGTGCCCACGCCGGGGCGGAAGTCGGTGTCCTCGACCTGGTCGCCCGCCACGGCCACCGCTTGCTCGCGCTCACCGGCCCTGGCGCAGCCAGCGCCGCCCGCGCGGTGCTGGCCGCCGTGCTCACCCACCCGGACGACTACGAGCTCATCCTCCCCACCCCGCTGGCCCAGCGGCTGGCACCAGTCCTCGCTACCCGGCAGCTCTGGCCGTCCTGCTCCCGCAGCCGCGACACCGCTGAAGCGCTCGACCTCGCAGAGGCGCGGATCCTCACCCGGGCCCGCGAGCGCGAGGAGGACGCCGGTCGGCCGAACCACCCGCTCGTCCTGCTGCTCGGCGACGTGGAACCGCAGCACAGCGCTCGGCTGGCAGCCCTGTGCAGTAGGGGACAGCCGCACGGCCTGGTGGCCGTCCAACTCGCCGACCTGCCGTCGGACGACGCGGTGACCCTGACCGTAGCCGCCGACGGCAGCGCCAGTTTCACGACGTCACCTCCGAACGGGCAACGCGCACTCCGGCTCTTCCACCTGACGGAGGAGGCTGCCGCAACCCTTCTCCCACTCGTCCCGGAATCCACCGACGGAGAGCACCAGGCCGACACGGTGGAGCTCCCGGCCGTCGAGGAGCTGGCGGTGGCGAACGAGGAGCGGCCTCCGCCTCCCGCCGCACCGTCGGACGACCGCATCCACCGAGTCCGAGTCACCCTCCTCGGCCCGTTCACCGTCACCGTGGACGGCAGGACCGTCACCCGAGGGCTGGTCGGCTTCGCCGGAGAACTCCTCGCCTACCTCGCCGTCCACCGTCGCCCGGTGCCGAAGGAGACGATCCTCGAAGCGATCTGGCCCGAGCGCACCCCACCGGGCGCCACCCAGGCCTTCAACACCGCCAAGACCAGCGTCCGCACCGCGCTGCGCCAGGCGCTCGGCGCCACCACCTCGGTCAACGCCATCCTCACCACCGGTGAACTGACGCACCTCAACCGCGACCTGATCACCACCGACCTCGACGAGTTCGACCGCGCCGTCCAAGCCGTGGCGGCCGCACCCGACCCCATGGCCCGCCTGGCCGCGCACCGCCGGGTCGCGGACCTCTACACGGGCGAGCTATGCGCCGACACCGCGTACGAGTGGGCCGAGCCGGCCCGCGAGGACCTCCGCCGCCGGGCGCTCGACGCCCTCGGCGCACTCGCCTCCGCCGTGGCCGGCGGCGACCCGGAGCTCGCGATGAGCCACCTCGACCGGGCCGTCGGCATCGACCGCTACAACGAGGAGCTCCACCTCCGTCTCGCCTCCGTGCAGGCTTCACTCGGCCGCCGCGACGGAGTCCGCCGCACCTGGGAGCGGCTCACCGCCAGCCTCGCCGAGATCGACGCCAAGCCCAGCCCGCCCACCGCCCGGGCACTCCAGGAACTCCTCCACCCCACCCCCGGACCGAGCCGCCCTGGTGCGCCGGCCCGCCCGGCTCCGCGCCCCGCCTCGGTCCGGACCGCACGCTGACTGGCCGCCAGGTCCGCGCCGGGAACTGCCTGGCCGTCAGGGTGTCCCGTTACGGGTGTCCGCCACCCCGTCCAGCAGGGTGTCCCGCTAATCACGGGACACCCCCGGTCGGCTCGTCCGCGCAGGTCAGAGGCGGGACGGAGGCGAAAACGGTACCCAGGCTGAATACCGGAAGAGGCACTTCTCCGGTCTTCTTACCTGACCCACCGCCAGACTTCTGCGCCCCGCACCACTCACTGGTGATCGCCGACCCCGGCCGCGCGGGCGATTCGGCCGTGGTACCGGGCGCAGAGGTCGTCTGCCGCCTGACGCGCGAACTCGGCCGGCCGCGTCGGTAGCAGCACCGGTTCGGCGCCTGCCAGGTATGCCTCGTACGCGTCCAGACCGGCGGTGAAGATGTCCGCACGCTCTGCCACCCGGCGGTAGAGGACTTCGTGCCGGGCGGCCAGGGACGGGCACCGGTCCAGGATGCTGCGGTGCCACGTGTCGCAGGCGTCGACCCCGCAGGCGTCGAGCAGTTGGACGAAGGCGAGCCGGCCCGCGTCCGTTGCGTCGGCTCCGTCGATCACCACCGTCGACCAGGCGGTCATCTCCCGGGCCAGCGCCGCGTGGTCGCAGCACGCGCAGGGCACGTCCAGCTCCTGATCGACCGTCAGCCCGGCTTGCCACGCCTCCTGCGCCCGGCGCAGGGCGGGCAACTGGGTCGGTTGTGCCCACCGGGCCGTCACCTGCCGCTGCACGGTGACCGGGAGGGCGTACAGGGCGAAGCGGTGCCGCGGACCCAGCCACATGTAGCTGCTCCACACGGCCCACACGTCGGATACGGCCGGGATGGGCCAGGGGGCCCGGAGGTTGTCCAGCCCCCAGGCGAGCAGGCGTCGGCGTGCGGTACCGCACACCGTGTCGAAGAGGTTCCGCTCCTCCGCCATGGCTTCGGCGACCAGGTCGATAGTGCTGCACACGACCATGACCGCCAGCCGGGCCACGGTGGCGTGTGCGAAGACCACTGCGTCGGCCTCGTCTTCCAGCCCGATCGCGCCGAAATTGATCAGTTCGCCACCCAGCAGCAGAGCCCAGGCGTCGAGGCCGGCCAGGTACGCCGCCCCGCACAACCACGGGGCGTCCGCGCGCCCGCCGCTGTCCACGCCCCGCCCCAGCGCCTGGCAGAGCAGCCACTGCGCGTGGGTGGCTTCTTCACGGCCGGGCAGTGGACGGGGTGGCCGGGTGCTGAGCCAGTCCGCGTACGCGTAGTGCTCCTCGCCGCGGTAGTCATTGCCCCACTGCACCCATTCGACGGATGCGGCCCATAGCTCGGTGCGATCGCGGGCGATGGGGGAGCCGCTGCCGATCACGAGGGAGCAGCACTCGCCGATGTGGGAGGAACACAGCTCGGAGACGGAGCGCAGGTACCGGTTCTTCCCCGGGATGGTCAGTGCCTGTGCTGCCGAGCGTGGTGGGGCTGCAGGTACGGACGGGGCCGTCTGCTGCCGGAATTCGTCCCGCAAGAGCTCTCCCACGAGCTTGATCACCCCGCCGAGCAGCGCCGCCTTCACCACGCCCGAGGCATCGCGGTAGCGGACCGAGGCGAGTTCGGTCAGGAACGCCTCGCACCTGGCCCGGTCCGGATGGACCACTGCCCGGTACGCGGCTGCCAGTCTGCGCCCACCGCAACTCGCGCAGACCGATGCCGTGTCGCTGCCGCAGTCGCACCACCGCACGGGTCCGAGAGCGGGGTGCCGAGCCAATGCGTGGTAGTACTCGTACGCCGTCTCGATCAGGTCAGTCACCCCGGCCACCTCGCCGAGCGGGGTGGTGAACCGCGCCTCGAACGCGGCGCCTTCGATGAGCTCGGGCGCACCGCAGGTGCAGTCCACGTGCGGTGTCCGGCTCGGAACAGCCACGGTCTACCTCCGACTTGGTTTCCCGATCACCCCCTGTGCCGGAACAGGCTGCCCATCGGCCGTCGGCGTCAACCTCGCCTGTACTACGGCCGCGGCAAGGTCATCGCGGGTCTGCGGTGATTCGGCGTCAGGCCGTCTTCGGCTCCCCCTTGAGAAGGGCGAACACCGCGCCGGCCGGGTCCATCACCATCGCCAACCGGCCGATGCCCGCAGCGTCCATCGGCGCGATCAGGGGGGTGGCGCCGAGCTGGGTGGCGGTCTGGTACATCGCGTCGCAGTCGGTGACGCCGAAGTACGGGTGCCACTCCGACGTCGAACCGGCCTCCAGGTGCATCTGCTGGAGCTGGAGGATTCCGCCGTGCGCGGTGTCGTCCCCAGTGCCGCCGCCGGGCGCCGAAACCAGGCTGTAGGTCAACTCCCCACCCATCGCCATCTCCTGGTAGGTCCAGGCGAACACGCTGCGGTAGAAGTCCTGAGCTGCGGCGGCGTCGGTGGTGTAGAGCTCCGTCCAGCAAAGGGTGTTCGGCTCCATGACCGCTTCCAGGCCCTTGGTGTCGCCCGGCTGCCAGACGGCGAAGTCGGCTCCCGTCGGGTCGGTGAACTGCGCGAGCCGACCGGCGGTGAAGACGTCCATCGGTGCCGTCCGGATCCGACCGCCGGCCTGCTCCACCGCCTTGCTGGTGGCATCCGCGTCCGTGGTGAGGAAGTAGGGCGTCCAGGTCGGGGCCGCGCCTTCCTCCTGACAGGGGCCCACAGCGCCGACCGTCTTGCCGTCGAGCTGGAAGAAGCCGTAGCCGCCGGCCTCCGGCCCGGCCGACTGGAAGGTCCAGCCGAACAGGGCGGAGTAGAACGCCGCGGCGGCGTCGATGTCGGGGACAGCGAGGTCGAGCCAGTTGGGTGCGCCGGGGACGAAGCGGGTGGTCAACACAAGGGACTCCGATCACGCGATGGTCAGTGCCGGTTGTCAGGATGGCAGCGGAGCACTGCCGGTTGCCGCATCGTCACCCGCTGGGGCGAATCGGCGCGCAGACCCACCCGGTGGCTGCGGTCACTGATGATTCGCCATCTTCGAACGTGCTGGTCGGAGGGGCTGGCGTGGCGCTCCGCCGGGATGCTCGCACCCCTCTCTGTCAGCCTTGGGTGAGACATCCCGCTTTGTCGGGTTAGCCTGAGAGGGCCCGAGTAGGAGTTTCACCCCTGATGACCAGCAGTAATCCGTCCGCCACTGACCCGGCTCCCCGGCCGAAGCGCCGCACGTTCAGCCCCGAGTACAAGCTGCGGATCGTCGCCGAGTACGACGCCGCGCCCGAGGGCGAGAAGGGTGCGGTCCTGCGCCGCGAGCGCCTGTACCACTCGCACGTCACCGAGTGGCGGGCCGCGCGCGACGCCGGGGCCCTGGAGAGGCTGGTCGACCACCGCACGAGCCCGGCCCGCCCGAAGAAGTCCGCCGCCGAGGCCGAGAACGAGAAGCTGCGCCGGCAGGTGGAACGGCTGGAGAAGGAACTCGCCCGGAACAAGGCCGCGCTGGAGGTCCTGGGAAAAGCGTCGGCGCTCTTGGAAATGATCTCCGAGAGCGCGGACTGACACACGCCGCCGACCCCGTCGTGGACGAGGCGTTCACCGCCGTCGAACACGAGTTGGGCACCACGGCCGCATGCCGGCTGACCGGCCGCTCCCGGGCCACCCACTACCGAAGACTGAAACCGCCGCCCGCGCGCCGGCCCCGATCTCCGCAGGTCCAGCCCTCCGCCCTGACGGCCGAAGAACGGCATGCGGTACTGGCCTTGATGAACAGCCCCGAGTACGCCGAGCTGCCGCCCGCGCAGATCTGGGCCCGCGAGCTGGACACCGGGCGCTACCACTGCTCGGTCTCCACGATGTACCGGATCCTGCGCGAGCGCGGGCAGTCGGGCGAGCGGCGCAGGCAGGCCACCCACCCGGCCAGGACGGTTCCCGAACTGGTCGCCACCGCGTCCTCGCAGGTGTGGTCGTGGGACATCACCAAGGCCGCCGGCCCCCGCAAGGGCATCTGGTATCACGCCTACGTCATCATCGACATCTTCAGCCGCTACATCGTCGGCCATACCGTCGAGCCGGTCGAATCGGCCGAACGGGCCGAGGAGTTGATCCGCGAGGCCATCGAGCGCAACGGCATCGTCCCCGAGACCGTGCACGCCGACCGCGGCACTTCCATGACCTCCAAGAAGGTCTCCCAGCTGCTGACCGACCTCGGCGTCACCAGGAGCCACTCGCGCCCCAAGGTCTCCAACGACAACCCTTACAGCGAGGCCCAGTTCAAGACCGTCAAGTACATGGCCGACTTCCCGCCGCGCTTCGATTCCCTGGCCCATGCACGTGAATGGTTCGACGCCTTCATCTCGTACTACAACCACGAGCACCGGCACTCGGGCATCGGCCTGCACACGCCCGCCAGCGTCCACTTCGGCACCGCCGAACAGGTCCGCGACCAGCGGGCCGTCACCCTCGCCGAGGCATACGCCCGGCATCCCGAACGCTTCGGACGCCGTCCCCGGCCGCCCGAGATACCGCAGACAGCATGGATCAACGACCCCAGCAAGCGCAGGGAACCCACACCACAAACCTCATAGCATCACGACCGTCTCACTGGACTTGAAATCTTCCGCACTGGCCGTGGGCGGCAGCCTGAGGTCTTGATCGTCTGGCTGGGCGGGTTGGGGTGGCGTTGTCACGGGAGTAAATCCGCTCGCCTACCGGCGTGATCAGAGTTAGCGTCCGCGAGTGATGACAGCAGACGACGTACTGGCCATCCTCGCCGTGCTGCAGCGGGCGGAAGTGGACATCTGGATCGGTGGCGGCTGGGGCATCGACGCCCTCGTCGGTGAGCAGACCCGTCAGCACCGGGACCTGGACCTGATGCACCGGAGCGACCAAGAACCGGAGGTGCTCGCGGCCCTCTCGCGGGCCGGCTTCGCCGAGACCCTGGATTGGCGACCGGTGCGGTTCGTGGTCACCGATCCAGGTGGTCGGGAGATCGATCTGCACCCGCTGGTCTTCGCTGCTGCGGACGGGTCGGCAGTTCAGGCGTCGACCGACGCTGAGCACCCGTTCACCTATCCCGCCTCGTGCTTCGTCACGGGAACGATCCAGGGGACTGCCGTCCCCTGCCTGTCGGCCGATCAGCAGGTCTACTTCCACCAGGGTTACGAACCGGCCGATCGTGACCGTCACGACATGGCGCAGCTGCGACAGGCCTTCGGCATCGCCACGCACTTCTGACCGGGTCTCCAGGGCACCCAAGCCCGCCCCCCCTTGTTCAGGAAGCGGGTTGGGGCGGTCTCGCCGGTTTCGCCGCCCAACCGGTCAGCCGGTCGACCTGACCGGGTTGCCGTGAAGGTTTCCGTCACCGCAGGGCCAGGAGCCAGACGCCAGTGGGCGCAGCGGGGTCTGGATCAGTAGCAGCTCGCTGTCCAGGGCGAAGGCGACCAGCCCGGCGTCGAGCAGCAGGATGCGGCTGATGACGTTTCGGGAATCGTCGGTCGCGAAGTACTCGTGCTGCGTGAGGCTGGAGTCGACGGCCAGGAGCTTGCCGTCGCGCCAGAACACGGCGGTGCCGGCGGAGTCCAGTGCGGGGTAGGAGGTGTAGTAGCCGGTGAGCGCGGGGCCGTCCACCAGGGCCCCGGTGTCGGTCAGTACCCGGAACCGTGAGCGGGAGGGGAGACGGTTCTCCAGCTCGGGGCCTCGAACCGCGCCGGCCGCGTCGACGAGCATGGCCCCGTGGCTGTTCCAGCGCGCGACCTGGGCGCCGTCGCGGTCGTAGCGTGCGGTGCTGAACTCCCCGTAGCCCTGCGAGCCGATCAGGAACTCCGCCGGCCCGGCGATGGCTTTCCGGCCTGCGGGCAGGGGTTTCGTCGAGGCGACGATCCCGCCGCCCGCCAGGTCCAGGAAGAAGGTGGCGCCGATCCCGCCGCGTCGTTCCACGAAGCTGGCGGCCGCCCTGTCGCCGGAGACCAGCAGCGGCTCCCAGTCGTCGACGTCGACTTCCTCCGGAGTCCACGGCTGCTTCGGCTGCACCTCCCAGTCGGTGTGAACTCCCGTCTCCAGCACACCTGTGTGGGAGAGCGCGCCGAGACTGATCGGCGCCGACCACAGGCACCGGCCGTCGCGGGCGTACCGGGCCACCCGGGGCTCGCGGTACGGGGCGTCGCCGCGCTGGAACGGGGAAGCGGCGGCCCAGGCGAGGCAGAACCCGTCGTCGAGCACCACGAAGGCGCCGATCTCCTCGCCGGCATCGCAAGCAGGTGCGACGACGCTCGTGGTCTCACCGTCCGGGCCGATTCCCTCCAGCACCGGACCGCCGTCGCCCGGCCGGGCCAGCCACAGCACTCCGTGCTGGGAGCCGCGCGACTGCGGACGCCCGGTGCCTGGAAAGGTCCGCTGCCACAACACGGCTCCCGAGAGGTCCACCGCGCTCAGCACCGTTTCGAGGACGTCGGTCCCGTAGCTCGTCACATACAGCGGGCCGGCAGGGTGGTGGGCCGCCAGGCTCCGCACCTGGCCGGGCATGGCTACACGCGTGGGACTGGTCACGGCTCGCATCCTAAGTGGTCGGCACTCGAAGTCCTTCGGGGTTGATCATGTGACCCGGGCGGCGGAGGATCCTGGGTGTTGGTCGGCGAATGTGTGCCGGTCGAGTCGGGCCGGCAGATCGTCCAGGTCGGAGGTGGTGAACCTCTCGGCGGCGGTCAGCACGATCGGGACGGCGGCAACGAGCATGGCGGCAGGCCGCTCACGAGAAGTGGATCAAGACGGTCCGCAGGCTGCCGTAACCGGGCAGACCTCGTGAACAACGTCCATCCGGCGGACCGGCCGCGACAGCAGCCGCAGGTACGGCCCCGGAGCGTGCCCGGTCCCCACAGGCCGGGACCCGGGGATCGGCGTCAGCTCCATCGCGATCGAGCGGTGAGGGTTCGTCAGCCCCGATCAGTCCTGACGAGTTCGAGGACCTCATCGTGCACGCGACCGTTGGTGAACAGGGCCGCGCCCGTGGAGATACCGCGGTCACCGTCCAAGTTGCTGAATCTGCCCCCGGCCTCCTCCACGATCGGGACCACCGCAGCGATGTCCCAAGGGCCGGCCTTCAGATGGAGAAAGACGTCCGCGACACCCGCCGCGACCAGCAGCGCACCATGGCAGACTCCGTCCCAGTCCGACAGCGGTCCCCCCTTGCCACAAGCGGCGACCACCCTGGCACCTGCGGCCTGACGCTGCGGAGTGAGCCGGCTGGTGGGGGGCCAGGTCGCCACCGTGGCCCGGTCAAGGGTTGCGGTTGAGGTGACAGCAAGAGCCTCGCCGGGACCGAGACGTCCGTCGAGGCAGGTGCCGGTCCACGCCCCCGATGCCCGTGTCGCCCACCAGCGGCGCTGCATCGCCGGCGCGGAGACGATGCCGGTGAGGACCTCGCCGCCTTCATCAGCGGCGATCAGGGTGCTCCACCAGGGATCCCCCGCAGCAAAGTTGCCGGTCCCGTCAATCGGGTCGATCACCCAGCGCCGAGCTGACGCCCCATGGGCGCCGGACTCCTCTCCGAGGAAGGTGTCGTGCGGGCGGGCGTCATTGAGAAGGCCACGAATCGCCTGCTCGACCTCGTGATCGGCCACCGTGACAGGGCTGCCGTCGGGCTTGATCGTCGTCGGCACTGCACCCGCCGAGAAGTGGCGAAGGGAAATTCCGTCAGCAGTGTCTGTCAACTGGTGTGCAAGTTGCAGCTCGTTGATCGGCCTCATGCGTACGGGAGTGGAGAGAGATCCATACGGCGGGGCCAGCGGAGCCCCGCAGAGGGAAGACCGCTACAACGCCGCGGCACAGCCGTTCCGAGGACACGGAGTGCAGGTGGCAGTAGGGCGGGTCCAGCGCCTCGCGCTTGCGCAGGTCGCTCACCATGTTGGGGGCCGGGGCAGCGCCCCCGGTGGGGGACACCAGCCATCTGGCGACCCGAACTGCCATCGCAAGGCATTGCTGTTGCGATAGAGCAAGCGTCACGTACTGAGGAGACGGTCAGTTCAGTCGCGCGAACCGTTGATAACCGAAGGAGCCTCTGCCGGGGCCTCCGCGCGGTTGGAAGCCCCGGACGTCGGGCGGAAGGGCAGTGACACCGCCGTCCGGCCGGACGCGGCGAAGCGGGCGCGGCACTGCCGGATCGGCCAAAGGTCGATGAAGACCCGCCATCTCCGGAGGGATCTCCGTGCTGCTCGCACCGGACGAGCTACGCTTCCATTGCGCGTAATTGCCCTGCCAACAGCGTGCGTTGAGGCGGTGATCATGCCACAGGACGTGGAGTTCGAGGTTCCCTTCCCGTCTCGTACCAGCCCTCACGCCGCTGCCGCCCGTGCACGCAACCTGACTTGGGCGCACCGGTACGGGCTGCTGGGAAGCGCGGAAGCCGAGCAGCGTTATCGGTTCTCCCAGGTCGCCGAATGCGGTAGCTACTGTTATTTGGACGTGGCGGGTGACGATCTCGACCTGCTCTTTGACGTCATGGGCTGGTTCTTCCTCTTCGACGACCAGTTCGAGACGCGCTGTCCGCAACGTATCGCCAAGGCCACGGCGGCTTGCCAGGAGCACATCCTGGTGGTTTCCTCCCCGCCCGGCGCCCCCGCTTTGGCGACGCGCCCGACAGCCGTCGCCTTCGCCGACTGCTGGCGCCGCATGTGCGAAGGAACCACACCAAGGTGGCGGGCCCGTACCGCGCACGCCTGGGTGGATTACTTCACCGGGCAGCTGGCGGAGGTCGCTGACGGGCTCAGTCGTCAGGAGCTGGACTTCGAGACCCACCTGGCGCGCCGCCGGCAAACGATCGGCGTCTTTCCCTCCCTGTGCCTGGCCGAGCGCACCGGCCACCTCGACGTGCCCGACCTCGCCTGGCACAGCACCCACCTGAAACAAATGCAGCAAGCCGCCGTCGACCAAGTCATCTGCGTGAACGAGGTCTTCTCCCTGGAGAAGGAGGAGGCCCACGGGTCGCCGAACCTGATCCACGACCTGATGCGCCAACGCGGCTACGACCGCGTTTGGGCGATTCACTACATGCGCGACCTGGCGGACCGGCGGATGCAGGAATTCGTCGCCCTCGACCAGCAACTTCCCCAGTTGTGCGAGCGCCTGTGCCTCACCGAGACCGAATCCCGTGCCGTGGTCCGGTACTCGCAGCTCGTGGGGTACTGGCTTCGCGGAAACTACGACTGGCACCGCGCTACGGGGCGCTACAGGCAAGTGTCCACAGTCCAAGGCGGCAAGGAGTACTTGGGAGCCCTCACCACCGAGGACCTGTCCACTCCAAAGGATCATCCGGCGCAGCCCGCGAGCACCGAGGGCTCACCTGCTTCTGGGGGCTGACCAAGGACTGGTCACGGCTCGCGCCCTACGGGACACCGTCGTCGGAGCCGGATCGATGTGGTGACGTGGCGGTTCTGACCCTTCGGGAGACGCCAGTCCTGACGCAGCGTCAGCTTCAGGTGACAGAAGGCACGGCGTTCGCGGTCTCACGCGAACCCGCGCCTCGCAATCCCCGGGCGACCACCCGGGCTCCGGATCGGCGTTGACCTTGAGTGGCCGTGGTCCGATCGAGGAGTGATCTCCAGGGTCCGGTAGGAGTGTCGGGGCGCGTGGGGGTGGGTAGCGATGCGGTCGCAAAGAGTGTTCATCTGATGATGGGGGTGTTGTTGATGACCGATGGATTCGGGATCGACCTGGAGGCGTTGTCCGCCGCGGTGGCCGGCGTGAAGCAGGACACGACGGGGCGACTGGCGCCCCAGCAGCCCGGTGACAAGCCGGCGTTCGCGTACAACCCGGAGACCAAGCAGCTGCACTCGACTGCGGACCCGGATCAGGTCGCGGCCTTGGACGCGAACTTCCTGACGTGGATCACGGAGCAGATCGAGGCCACCAGCAAGACCTTCGCAGCAGGGGCCGAAACGCTCGCGGCGGCTCCCGCGGCGGCATCGCAGCCCCAGGCCGCTGCGGCGGCCCCGGCCAAGGAAGAGCCCCCGCAGCCCTACAACTACAAGTACGACGTGACCGACGCCGACGGTGCCCTCTCGGCCGCCGAGAGCTCGGGCAACGAGAGCGGGCCGGTGGAGGGCTCCTACTACGTGCTGCTGCCCGACAACCGCCTGATGACGGTGTCCTACTACGTGGACGGCGAGTCGGGTTTCGTCCCGCAGATCTCCTTCCAGGAGAACCCGAGCCCGTTGTAGAGCAGGGCCGGCCCCTGCGCCGGCTCGCCCTGGAACTCCCGCTCATCGGTCACGGGGTGCGCCTGCGAACCGCTTCGCAGGCGCACCCCGTGACGGCTGGGAACCGTGCCACGCGCTCGCGCAGTTCGACGAGTCGCTGCTTCTTCCCCGCGAGGGCCTCCAGGAGCAGGCCGATGCGGTCGCGGGCGGCCTCCCCTTCGGGGCCGAGGTTCCCGCGTTCCATGAGGCGCAGGGCGCGGAGCAGCGGGACGAGCACGCGGTCGTGGTGGACGGCGACGTCGTAGAGGCCCGAGAGGACGAAGCGGGCGGGCTGGGTGCGGAAGGCGGGCATGCCGTGGCCGGGGAGGCGGAAGGTGTCGATGACGTCGGCGAAGGCGCGGGTCATCAGGTCGGGGCTCAGGTCGAGCGCGGCGGTGCACAGAGTTCGGTAGAAGAGCATGTGCAGGTTCTCGTCCGTCGCGATGGCTCGCATCAGGCGGGTGCCGTTCGGGTCGCCGATGGCCTGGCCGACGTTGTGGTGGGCTTCGCGGGTCGCGAGTTCCTGGATGGTGACGTAGGCCAGTACGTGGGCCGGCGTTGGCTGTTCGATCTCCCAGCCGGTGGAGAGGTTGGCCATTCTGCCGCGCTCCAGTTCGACCGGGTCCACGGCACGCATGACGTGCAGGTAGTCGCGCAGTGCGATGGAGTGCCGGCCTTCTTCGGCGGTCCAGCGGTGGACCCAGGTGCCCCAGGCGCTGTCGCGGCCGAAGTGGGAGGCGATGGCGTAGTGGTAGCTCGGGAGGTTGTCCTCCGTGAGCAGGTTGATCAGCAGGGCGTCCCGCACCGAGGGGTCCAGTGGTGACTGGTCGGGGTGCCAGGAGGTGCCGTTGAGGGGCCCCTCGAAGGTGGTTGCCAGGTCCCAGGGGATGTACTGGTGGGGGAACCACTCGCGCGCGGTCGCCAGGTGGCGGTCCAGTTCCCGGGCGACGACGGGTTCCAACTCCCTTAGCAGGTCGGTGTTATGGGCCACGGTCAGCAGGTCGCTCATCCAGCGGAGGCCGATGCCACTGGCGCGGTGCGCAGGAGCCGCACCGCGTCGTCGAGCGTGTCGTTGACGGACAGGCTCCCGAGGCGGTCCAACAGCTGCTGGCCGGTGCGCTCCTGGATCATGACGACCCACTCCATCACCGCCAGCGAGTCGAGCCCCAGTTCGGCGAAGGTCGACGTCGGCCGAACCTCCTCGCGGGGCACCCTGAAGTGGGAGCAGAGGACGTCGACCAGCAGCGTCTCGTTGAGTTCAGGGGTCGTCTCATCGTGCATGGCTTGTTCTCCTTGCTCGCTGCGTGGTCACGACCTGGTGAGGACGAGGACGGCGTTGTGGCCGCCGAAGCCGTAGGAGTTGCTGGCGACGGCGTCGATCCGTGCGGGCCTGGGCTGCTTGCTGACGACGTCGAGGTCGATGTCGGGATCGATCCGATCCAGGTTGGCGGTGGGCGGAACGAGTTGGTGCCACAGGGTCAGGACGCTCAGGGCGGCTTCGATCGCCCCGGCCGCGCCGAGCGCGTGGCCGGTGGTGCCCTTGGCGGAGGTGACGACGGGCGGGCGGCCCCGGAAGATGCGCTGGAGGGTGGCGCCTTCGATGCGGTCGTTCATCGGTGTGCCCGTGCCGTGGGCGTTGACGTGGTGGATGTCGGTGTGGTGCAGGTCGGCGTCGGCCAGCGCGGCGGTGAAGGCCCGTTCGATGCCGATGCCGTCGGGGTGCGGGGCGGCGTAGTGGTGGCCGTCGGTGGAGGCGCCGAATCCGGCGAGGTGGGCGAGGGCCGGGGCGCGCCGGGCCCGGGCGTGCGCGGCTCGTTCGAGGACCAGGATCCCGGCGCCTTCGGCGAGGACGAAGCCGTCGCGGTCGGCGTCGAACGGGCGACTGGCGCCGCTCGGGTCGTGCAGCCGGGTGGACAGTGCGCCCATCTGGGAGAAGCCGAGTGACGAGAGCGGGTGGCACGGCGCTTCGGCGCCGCCGGCCAGGGCGATGTCGCAACGACCGGCCGCCAGAAGGTCCTTGGCGATGCCGATCGCGGTCGCGCCGGAGGCGCACGCGGTGGTGACGGCCATGCTGGGGCCGTAGGCACGGAGTGCGATGCCGATCTCCGCGGCGGCTGCGTTCGTCGTCGATCGGGGAACGGTCAGGGGCGAGAGCGTCGCGTAGTCGTGGTTGATGACCTTGCGGGTGGCGGTGAAGATGCTTTCGCGGCTCTCGCTGCCGACCCCGACGATGACCGCGACACGGGTGCCGTCCCAGGTGTTCGGATCCAGGTTCGCGTGGGTGACGGCTTCGCGGGCGGCGGCCAGCGCCAGGTGGACGAAGCGGTCCATGCGCCAGGCGTTGCGGCCGTGCAGGGTTCTGGCGTCGAAGTCGGGGATCCGGCAGCTGATCGGCACGGGGACGTCGCCCAGGTCCGGGTCGATGGCGGCGGTGGGGCGGCCGGCGCAGACCGCGTCCCAGGTGGTGGCGGTGTCGGGGCCGCCGGAGGTGAGCAGTCCCAGGCCGGTGACCGCGATCTGATCGGCACTCATGCGACGGTGGCGGAACGGAGGTCTTCACCGGCCGCCTGCGGCTGAGCCGCTTCGACGGCCGCCACGGCCTGGGCGATGGTGGTGTCCGGAGCCTTCAGGGCGTCGTCGGCGGGGAGCCGGAGGCCGAGTTCGTCCTGCAGCACGCACAGCAACTCGACCGTGCCGAGCGAGTCGAGGCCGAGGTCCTCGAACGTGGCGTCGGGGGTGATGCTGGCCTCGGGGATGTTGAAGTGGTGGGCGAGCTTGGCTTTGATGGGCTCGAAGAGCTTCGTCACGGGGGCTCCTTGCCTGTGTACGGGGTGGTTGTGGCGGGGCTCAGAGCCTGATGATCACCATGCCGGCGCTGCAGCCGGCCGCCAGGCCGACGAGGCCGATCAGGTCTCCCGGGCCGGCCTGGCCGCTCTCCAGTGCGCGGGCGAGCTGGAGGGGCACGGAGGCCGAGGCGAGGTTGCCGAGGGCGTCGACGATGACGACCAGCCTGTCGCGCGGGACGCCGATGGCCGGGCCGCAGATGAACTCGATGTCCGCGAGCGAGACCTGGTGCACGCCGATGAAGGCGAAGTCCTCGAAGGTGAGGCCGAGATCGCCGATCAGCGGAAGGACCTTGCGGGGCGTCAGCTGCGTCAGGCTGTCGCGCATGCGGGTGTTCGTCATCTGGAACCAGGCCTGCGGCGCACCGGCCGGGCGGCGGGCGTCGATGGTCCCGCCGGTGCTGACCGTGACCGATGGCCAGGCCGTGGAGTCGGCGGCGAACCGGCTCGCGATCACCCCCGTTGCCAGCAAGGGGTCTTCGTGGTCGGCCTCGTGGGCGGTGAGGAGGATCGCGCATCCGGCGTCCGACAGGCCGAGGGACGGCATGGCCCGCACGAAGGCCTGCGCGTCGGGCAGGTACGGGGGTGCGAAGAGCGAGGGGGCCTCGCCGCAGGTGATGAGGACGGTGCGGTACTGCCCGGTGGCGATGAGCGCGTTGGCGGTCTCGATCGCGTTGAGGACGCTGTTGCAGGCGTTCTTCAGGTCGAAGACCGGGCAGGTCAGGCCGAGTCCGGCGGCCACGATGTGGCAGGTCGCCGGTTCGGCCAGGTCCTGGGAGGCCGAGGCGAAGATCATCAGGTCGATGTCGGTGGGGTCCGTGCCGTGCTCGGCCAGGAGCTTGCGGGCTGCGGCCACGGCCAGGTCGGAGGCCTGTTCGTCGTCACCGATCAGGTGGACGCCCTGTACACCGGTGAGCTGGGTCACCAGCCCCGACGGCGGGGCGAAGGGGCCGGCGGCCGCGATCTGGGCCTCGCGCTGAGCCATGGTGACGTAGCGCTCGGGCAGGTGGGCCGATGCGCCCGCGAGGCGGGCTCGGACGTGTGGCATGTGCTGAAAGCTAGCGGTGGTGCTCGCGGTTGCGGTGTCAGCACGGCCGTGCGGCGTAGAACTTGGTTCATTCGGGTGCGGATCCCGTGCCGCGTGGTCCGGGGTGACGCGTGGTTCAGCCGGCCCGGGCTGCCAACAGGACTTTCACCGCATCGGACAGGCCCGCGTCCCCGGCCAGTTGGGTCAGGCCCTCGGTCAGGGTGACCGGCGGAGCGAACCCGAGGTCGGTGCGGGCAGCCGTGAGGTCGAACCAGTGCGGGTGGGTCAGTTCGGCCGTGATGAAGCGGCTCAGCGCGTGCGTGTCGGTCGAACCGGGCAGTCGGGCGCCCAAGTCCCTTGCCGTCGCGGCCAGGTGGACGAGCGTACGCGGGAGCGCCTGCCAACGGGCCGTCACCCCGGCGGCCGCCAGGAGCAGCAGCGCCAGGCTGCCCACCGGCAGCGGCTCGCCCTGCGTGATGAAGTAGGCCCGCCCGCTTGACCGGTGGCCCGCGTGGAGGCGGTCGAGTGCCAGCAGGTGCGCGTGTGCGGCGGTGCGCACGTGGGTGCTGTCGACGAGGACGGAGCCGTCTCCCGGCATGAACAGCCGTCCGCCGTGGACGGAGCGCAGGAGCGCCGGGGTGAAGTGCGGGTCGCCGGGGCCCCAGATCAGGTGGGGTCGCAGCGAGACGGTGGCCAGTGACGGGCCGTTGGCCGCCAGCACGATCTCCTCCGCCTTCGCCTTGGTCATCGGGTACGCGGCCAGGTGGCGCCGCGGGTAGCCGAGGCGCTCGTCGACGTTCTCCAGCCCGCCGGGGCGGAAGACGACGCTGGCCGTCGACGTGTAGACCAGTGCGGGCACGGCCTGCAGGCGGCACGCGGCGATCACGTTCAGCGTCCCGACCACGTTGGTCCGCCAGTACGGGCGCAGCGGACCGCTGCATCCGGCGAGCGCCGCGTTGTGGACCACGGCGCCGCAGCCGTTCGCGGCACGCGCGAGCACCGCGAGGTCGGCCAGGTCGGCCAGATCGCCGTGGTACTGGCGCACGCCGAGTTCGGCCAGTTCGGCGCTCGGCCGTCGGCTGATCGAGACGGTCTCGGTGCCGCGGGCGACCAACTGGCGGCAGATCTCCAGCCCGAGGAAGCCGGTTCCGCCGGTCACCAGCACCTTGTCGGGTCCGTTCACGACGTGCTCCCGAGGCGTTGTGCGGCCCAGGTGGCGAGGTGCACCCGGTCGATCTTCGAGTTGTGCCGGATGTCGGTGGGGAACCGCGGGTGGATCAGGAGCGCCTCGACGTGTTGTCCGCCGGGCACGAGCGCGAGGGCCTCGCTGAGCAACTGGCGTGCGGTGCAACGGCTTTCGCGTCCGGTATCGCGTCCGGGTTCGAGTTCGGCGCAGAGCACCGCGCGCTGCTGCCCGGCCGGTCCGATCCCGACCAGCGCGGTGCGCCGCACCACCGGCACCCGGCCGGTCGCGGCCTCGATCTCCTCGGTGCACAAGGTGAAGTCGCTCCCGGTGACACGATGGGCCTTGCGGCCGTGGAACCACAACCGGTCCTGCTCGTCGAAGCGCCCCAGATCCCCGGTGCGGTGCAGCAGCCCGCAGTCGGCGGCCAGCTTGGCCGCGGCGGTCGCCTCGGGCCGGGAGTGGTAGGCGACGCTGACGTTCGGGCCCGCGACCGCGATCTCACCCACCCCGGTGGCGTCCGCCTCCAGTACCCGCACGCTCAGGCCGGGCAGCGGCCGTCCGACACAGCTGCCTCCTGCACCCTCCCGTAGCCGGGCGGTGCTCACCGCGCTGACCGGCAGGCACTCGGTCGCGCCGTAGACGCTCAGCACCTCGGCATCGGGGCGCAGGACGCGGTGCAGGAGGTCGGCCAGGCGCCGGTGCAGCGGCGCGCCGAACGACAGCACCCGGTTCACCGACGACAGGACGAGGCCGCGTCGCGCGCAGTGCTCGGCCAGCAGGGAAAGGACCGCGGGCGAGGCGACCACCGTCGACGCCCGGTGGTCGAGCAGCGGGCGAAGGACCCGCTGGGGTGGGGTGCGTGCGGGCGCGCGGTGGCTGACGGCGGGCGCGATGGTTGTCAGCCCGAGGGCCGGGCCGAAGAGGACGAACGGCAGGAACCCGGAGAGCAACGGGCCCCGATCGGAGCCGGCCAGCAGGGGCTCCAGGGCGTCCAACTGCCCTGTCAGGGTGGAGTAGTGGTACTCCACACCCTTGGGTCGTCCGGTGGATCCGGAGGTGAACGCGATCATCGCGAGATCGTCGGGTGCGGGCGACCGCACCACTGGGGGCGCCTCGGGCACCGCTCCGGCCACCGGTCGTCCGATCGGTAGGGCGCGGGCCCACACCAGTGGTCGGCCGGCCCTGGTCGCCAGGGCGATCCGCACGTGGCCGTTCGCCCAGCCCAGTACCCGGCGCGCGAGCAGCGCTGCCGGCTGGCCGATGAACACCTCGGGCGCCACCTCGTCCAGGCACGCCCGGAGGTCCGCGCGCGGCAGGCCAGGGTCGATGAGCACCGGGACGGCGCCGAGCCGCAGCAGCGCGCAGATCACCACGGCCAGCTCGAACGGATCCTGGGTCATCACGACCGCCCGGTGCCCGCGCTCGACGCCCTCGCCGCACAAGGCGTCGACGGTCCGCAGAGCTGCGCGGTACAGCTCTGCGAACCGCAGGCTCTGCCCGGAGCCGTCGCGCCGGCCGCACACGAGCGCGATGTCACCGGACCGCTCGTTCGCCACCCGCTCCAGTCGCGCCAACAGGTCGATCGCTGTCACCGTCGTTCCGTCCGATGGAGGAAGTCGAGGAGGTGTCCGGCGAGTTCGTCGGCCACGTCCTCCATGACGAAGTGCCCGGCGGCCGGGTAGCGGCGGACCGTGGCGTGCGGGTAGCGGCGCTGCCACTCGTCCGCGAGCCCGGGGGTGAACACGGGGTCCTTCATCCCCCAGCCGACGAACAGCGGCACCGTCGTCGGTTCGGCGTGGCCGTCGGGCAGGTCCAGTTCCCGCCACACCGGGTCGTCCCCGCCGTCGCGGGGAATGCACCGGATGAAGTCGACCACCGCCCGCCGGTCTTGTTTCTTGGCGTACGGCAGCAGGTAGGCACGGCGCACCTCGGGCGGCAGTCGGCGCCGGCACCCGACCCGCACCGCTAGGCGGGTGAACAGGTTCGTGGCGTGCACCAGTGACGCCAGCGGGGCGATGTCGCGGATCCACCGCAGGTACGCGGGGACGCGGTAGCTCTCCGGGAGGCGGAAGCCGACCGTGTTCAGCACGACCAGCCGGGCCACCACGCCCGGGTTGCGCCGCGCCCACGCGATCCCCAGCGGCCCGCCCCAGTCGTGCAGCACCAAGGTCCACCCGTGGGCAGGCAGTCCCCGCTCGACGACCAGGTGCCCGTACAGGGCCTGCAGGTCGTCCAGTTGTGCGCGCAGGCGCTCGGCCGGCTCGGCCGAGGTCACAGGGCGGGCGGACAGACCCATGCCGGTCAGATCGGGGGCGATGCACCGGTACCCGGGGGAGAGGGCGGTCAGCAGGTGCCGCCACATGTAGCTCCAGGACGGGTTGCCGTGCACGAACAGGACGGGCGCACCGGCGCCGAGGTCGACGTAGTGCTGGTCCGTCCGGGGAACCCTCCGGCGGTGCGGCGCGCCTGGGTAGCCGGGCAGTGCCGGCGACTGCGCTCCCGTTCGCATCACGCACGCTCGGGTCGCCGACGAACAACGGTGGACATGGCTGCACGCTAGCGACTCCTGTGCCGCGAGAGGAGCCGGTTGTCGATGGCGCCACGCGGATTACCCACGCCAGGCGCATTCGTCCTACCGGCCGGATCCGGGAACTGGCACGGCATCACTCGAAAGGGTGAGGATCAGACGTCGGAACTGGCTGGTTCTCCTGCGAATGTGTCGTGCTCTCCTGATCGCACGACAGAAGGCGTCGGGCGAAGCGGAATTCACGACGCAAGCCGTCGTGCGTCGCCGAAATCACCAGCGTTTCGCAGATCGCAGCCAGTACTTCACGGCTCGCATGCGTCGGGCTATCGTCGAGACGTGCCGGACAAGCAAAGCAAATCCGGCACAATTCCGCGCCGATGTGGGGCATTTGACGCCTCGTCGGGCATTCTCCCGCGCAATCCACGTGAATTCTCGCCTGCCCATTCAGCGAAATGTGGTGACCCATCAAATGACCACCGTCACGCCCACCAAAACTCCCGTCGAATTCGGCGCGGCCCGCCGGCTGTGCGTCACCCCGCGCTACCTGGCCGGCAGCGGCTACCAGGAGCCGGGCGCCGTCGCCGCTCCGCTGATCGCCGACGCCGGCTGGCTCCGCTGGACCGACGCCGCCGCCAACGTCCACGTCACCAGCCCCTGCGGGCGCGGGTACTTCGGCTACCTGCCCGCTGGTGCGCCGGAGCCGATCGGACTCTGGCAGGCCTGGGCGCGCGCCGCCTTCTGTGTCGGGCCCTGGCCGACCCCGCGCCGCTCACCCGTGAGGAGCACCAGCTCCCGTACCACTGCCGGGACTTGGTGACCCGTCACTGAAACCGCACCAGCTCGTGGCGGTGCCGCCCCCGCACCAATCGAGGACGGCACCACCACCCAGCATCTCATCCCACCAGCCGGAGGAAGTGCACCCTCGCCGGGCGAGCCACCTCCGCGCCCATCGAACCGGAGCCCCGTTGACCATCGCCCTCCGCGCCCGCGAGGCCGCCGCCTTCGTGCGCGCCGCCGTCGCCGACCCGCGCTGGCAGGCCAGGGAACGCGCCTTGGCCGTGCTGCGCGTGGCCGCCCTGCTCGCCGTCCCGCGCACCGCCGTCACCGCCGTCGACGACGAACGCCGGGCCGCCCACCCCCGCGACGCGCTGCTGCTCACCGCGACCGACCCCGCCGACCCGAGGAGCGCGTACCGGTTCTCCCTCGTCGAGCCCCGCTACACCGACGAGCCGCTCCACCTGCTGGGCCGCTGCCCCGACTGCGCGGGCGAGGTCCCGGTCCGCGAGGTCCGCTCGCTGGCCGACCTCGCCGCCGGCCCGCTGCGCGTCACCGCCACCACCTTCCTCGGCAACCCGGGCCACCGGGACGACTGCCGCAACCGGAACTGACAGGAGCCACCAATGACCTACCGTCACCACCACCGCACCGTCGCCGAGCTGATCGCGACCCTCGCCGCGTTCGACCCGGACGCCCCGGTCCGTCTCGCGCTCTCCCCGCAGTGGCCCTTCGAGCACTACGTGGGCCCTGTCACCGCCACCCCGCACATCCCGCCCACCGATCCCGACCCCGACGCCGCGCACCGTGGCGCGGTCTGGATCGGGGACGGCGGCCAGGTCGGCTTCCTCCCGCCCGAGGCCTGGATCGAGTTCCACCGTGAGCCGGACGAGGCGTTCGACGACAGGAGGGGATCAGGTCGGCAGGTGGGTGGCTAGCTGCTCCCACTCGCGGACGGGGACGGTGCCCGGCGTGGTGGTCAGGACGTGGAGGCTGACGTGGTCGGCTCCGGCGTCGAGGTGCTCGTGGATGCGGCGGGCGACGTCCTCGGCGGCGCCGTGGGCCACGACCGCGTCAACGAGCCGGGCGTCGAGCGCGTCCACGTCCTGGTACCCCAGGTCGTGCAGCAGTGCGCGCCGGTTGGGCAGGGCCGCTGCTGCGGTGGCCGCCGCCAGTTCGGCAGTTCGCGAGCGGTCGGGGCTCAGGACGCACAGCTGGGTCACCGCCAGGAGCGCGTCAGGTCCGAGCACGCTCCGCGCCGTTCGGGTGTACTCGACGGGCATGCCCAACACGCCGGCGCCCCCGGCGCGTTCGGCGGCGAGCGCAAGCATGGTCGTGTCCAGCGCCGCGAGCAGGCGGTGCGGTGCGGCCGTCGTGCCGGGCGGGCCGAACGGGGCGGCGTCCAGCGTGTCGAGGTAGGCGCGCATGGCGGTCGGCGGTGCCTCGAAGCGGTGGCCGCGGACGTTCTGGGCGAGGTTGGGGTGGCTCTCCCACAGCCCGAGCAGGAACCGCCCGGGGAACGCCTCGTCCAGGGTCCGGTGGGCGGCGGCGGTCGTCACCGCGTCGCGCGCGTAGATGTCGGCCATGCCCGCGGCCACGGTGATCCGCCGGGTGGCGGCCAGCAGGATCGCCGCCTGCGCCATGGCCTCCCGCCCGGTGGTCTCGGCGAACCACAGGGCGCCGTAGCCGAGGTCCTCGACCGCGGCCGCGGCCTCGCGCAGCCCTGCCGCGGGGTAGGTGTCGAGGTCGCCCGCCCAGATCCCGATGCGCCCGAGGCCGTTCACGAGTGCTGCTCCGGGGTGGGCTGGGTGGCCAGGAAGGCGGCGATCCGGGCGGCGCCTTCGCGGTCCAGCCAGCTCGCGAAGCTCATCGTTCCGGGGTGGATCCGGCGGGTCGCGCTGATGTCCGCACGGTAACCGCGTTCGTTGAGCCACTCGTTGGCGAACGCGAAGTCCTCGCTGAGCGCCCGGATCGCCCCGATCGGGATCCGCACGTACGGCAGCGGGCGCCCGAGCGCGTCCCCGATGGCTGCGGCGATCTGGGTCGGCGTCAGCTCGTCACCAGCCAGGGCGACTTCGCGGCCGATCCAGTCCTCGGGCCGGGAGAAGGCCAGTGCGGTCACGAAGCCGACGTCGTCCACGGCCATGACCTGCTGCGGAACTTCGGGGGCGAGTGCGGTGGCCAACGCGCCGCCCTGCAGGGCGTAGCCGCCGGTGAAGTTCTCCATGAAGGAGACCGGCCGCAGGATCGTCGCGGGCAGGCCGAGTGCGGCGATGTGCTGCTCGATCCGCCACTTGCTGACCAGGTTCTGCGGCAGTCGCTCGCTGCCGTGGCGGTCCGCGCCGGCCACCGAGGTGAAGACGAAGTGCTCGATGCCGGCGGCACGCGCGGCCTCGGCGACGTTGATCCCCCAGCGGACCTCGTCCTCGGCGCTGAAGTCCGGTGCGGTTCCGGGGGAGCCGACCGTGGGCTGGACGCTGAACATGCCGTGCGCGCCCTCGGCCGCGGCGATCAGCGAGCCGACGTCGTCCATCTGCGCGCACGCGATCTGCGCACCGGCGCTCGCCAACTCCCTGGCCGGCGCCCCGTCCGGGTCGCGGCTGAGCGCGCGCACCTGCCAGCCGCTGCCGAGCAGGTGCCGTGTCACCGCCCGACCCTGCAGGCCGGTCGCCCCCACCACCACGACGGTCTTTCCTGTCGGTTCCACGAATCTCCCCATGTCGCACTGCCGCATGCCGGCGAGGGCCACCCGGTAAGTGGGGTGGCCCCCCGGTTGTCGAGCGATACGATATGGAGGGCCACCCCAGTTAGCAAGTCGTCAGGAGACCCCGTGCCCAAGAGCGCAGCCGAGCCGGCCGCACGGCCGATGCGTGCCGACGCACGCCGCAACTACGACCGGATCGTGGCCGCCGCCGAGACCCTCGTCGCCGAACAGGGCGCCGAAGCCTCCCTGGAGGAGATCGCCCGGCATGCCGGAGTCGGCTCGGCCACGCTCCACCGACACTTCCCCTCGCGGCAGGCGCTCCTGGAAGCCGTCTTCAAGGGACAAGTCGACGTCCTGTGCGCCAAGGCACGCGACCTGCTTCCCGACCCCGATCCCGGCGCCGCACTCGTCACCTGGCTCCGGGCCGTCTGTGCCCACGCCGTGGCCAACCGGGGCCTGGGAGCCTCCGTCATGCACGGCACTCGCACCCGCGACGGTGACCCGACGCTGGGGAGCACCTGCCACGCGATGATCACCACCGCCGGCGATCAACTCCTCGACCGCGCCCGCGAGGTCGACGCCGTGCGCCCGGGCGTCACCATCACCCACCTGCTCAAACTCGTCGGCGCCATCGCATCGGCCACCGAGGAGGACCCCGGCGGCCCGGCCGAGGCCGACCGGCTGCTCGACCTGGCCATCGACGGGGTCCGCGCGCGCTGACGCGCCGTCAGGTGGCCCAGGTGCGCAACACCTATCCTGCGGAGATGGGTTTCCGACTGGCGGCGTACGCCGTGTGCATCGAGGACGGGCGCGTGCTGCTCGCCCGTCACGTGACCCCGGAGGGCGAATCCACCTGGACCCTCCCGGGCGGTGGGGTGGAGCACGCGGAGGATCCCTTCGACGCGGTGATCCGGGAAGTCGCCGAGGAGACCGGCTGCGAGGCGGTGGTCGAACGCCTGTTGGGCGTGGACTCGCGAGTGATCCCCGCTGCCGAAGCCCGGGCCGGCACCGAGCACCAGAACGTGGGCGTCTTCTACCGTGTCCGTATCACCGCCGGTCGGCTCCGCCCCGAGCCGAACGGCCAAACCGCGGAGTCGGTCTGGACCCCGATCCCCGATGTCGCAGGCCTGCGCCGATCGTCACTGGTCGACATCGGACTCGCCCTGGCGCAGACCGTGCCGCCGACCGGCCACGTCGCTGCTGTCCGGGTCGGCGGGCTGATCCAGCACTGAGGACGCCGAGCGCGTCCGCGCGACGCCCAACAGGACCGCGACAGCTCGCTCACGGCACGGCCCCGAGCTTGTCGCGGATCTGGTGGGCGTAGGGCTGGTCGAGTTCGGTGAAGATGGCCAGGGCCTTTCGCCAGGCGTCGTGGGCCGCATCGGGGTGGTGCGCGGCGAGGTGGGCGTCGCCGAAGCGGTTGAGGATGTCGGCTTCCAACGGGCGGTCGCCGAGGTCGCGGCACAGATCGAGGGCGAGTCCGTAGCACGCGACGGCTTGGGAGTACTGGCCCAGGTAACTGTGGGCGTAGGCGATGCTGTCCCAGGCATGGGCTTGCCGTTCACGGTCGTCGAATTCCTCAAGGACCGGCAGGGCCTGTCGGCAGCAGGTCAAGGCCTGTGCGTAGTCGCCGAGGCGGGCGAGCGCCCAGCCGATGGCGGTCACGGTCTGGGCCTGCCCCAGCCGGTGACCACAGGACTGGTACAAGGCGTGGGCTTGATGGGCGAGTTCAAGTGCTTCGGCAATGGCCGGAGGGCTCTGCCAGGCTTTCACCCTGGCGAGTTCGATGTGTGTGTCGGCTCGCCCGCTCACGTCGCCGATCCGGTCGAACAGGTCGAGGGCCTGGTGCAGGTGATGCCGGGAGTTCGCGTAGTTGCCGTGGCGGAGGTGGGCGCGGGCGACGATGTTGTGGGCGATGGCCTTCCCGAGGGGGTCGGCCAGCCGGTCGGCGGCGTCGATCGCGGTGGTGCCGACTGCCGCCAGGTCGTGCCATCTCCCGCGCCGATCGAGGTAGGTGGCGAGGGCGTGGGCCAACTGCCAGGTGTGGGTGTCGAAACCGCTGGCGGCGGCGTGGCCCATGGCGCTGAGGAGCACGGCGTGTTCGGTGGAGAACCAGGCCAGCGCCTGCTCGTGATCGGCGAACTGTTCCGGGTGGACCCCGGGTTGTGGCGGGGTCAGGTCCAGCGGGTCCCGACCCCGTTCCACGTGCAGGGCGGCGGCGTGCGCGGTGTGCACGTAGTGGTCCAGCATCCGGTGCACCGCGGCGCGGCGCTCCTGGTCGGAGTCACGGGAGTTGGCCTGCTCGCCGGCGTAGGCGCGGAGCAGGTCGTGGAGTTCGAAGCGTCCGCTGCGCTTCTGCTGGAGCAGGTGTTCGTCCAGGAGCAGTTCCAGTGCCTCGGTGGCCTCGCCGGCGGTGATGCCGGCCAGTGCGGCCGCCGCCGCTGCGCTGAAGTCCGGGCCGGGGTGCAGGCCGGTGAGGCGGAACACCTGCTGCGCCCGGTCCGGGAGCGCTTGGTAGGAGGCGTCGAACACGGGGCGTATCGCGCGGCCGCCGGCGCTGATCGCCTCCAGACGTCCGGACCGCATGCGGTCGGCGAGTTCGGCCAGGCTCCAGGCGGGCCGGGAGCGGAGCCGGGCGGCGGTCAAGGCCAGGGCGAGGGGGAGGCGGTCGCAGTACTCGATGACGCGCGCGGCGGCTTCGGGTTCGGCGGCGACGCGGTCGTGGCCGGCGATCCGGGTGAGCAGGTCGAGCGCTTCGGGGTCGGTGAAGGTGTCGAGCAAGTGGGGGACGACGCCGTCGAGTCCGGCCAGGCTTCGGCGGCTGGTGATCAGGACCAGGCAGCCGGCGCCGGCGGGGATGAGGTCGCGGACCTGGTCCTCGTCGGCGGCGTTGTCGAGCAGGATCAGCGCGCTGCGTTCGCGCAGCCGGTCGCGGTACATCGCCGCGCGCTCGTCGCGGCCGGCCGGGATCTGCTGGGCCGGCACGCCCAGTTGCCGCAGGAAGGCCTCCAGGACGGCGGACGGGTCGGCGGGTGCGAGGTCGGGTTCGAAGCCGCGCAGGTTCACGTACAGCTGCGCGTCGGTGAAGTGGCCGGCGCCGACGAGCCGGTGGGCGGTGTGGACGGCGAGTTGGGTCTTGCCCACGCCGGCCATGCCTTCGATCGCGGAGATCAGCACGGTGTTCGCGCGGTCGCCGTCGTGGCGCTGGGTGGCTGCGGCGATCAGGCGGGCGATTTCCTCGCGGCGCCCGGTGAACGTGGCGAGGTCCGTGGGCAGTTGGCCGAACACCCCGACCGGGCCGCCCACTTTGGCCAGTCCGTGCACCTTGACGCAGGCCTCGCGCCACCGGGCGACCGCGGGCCCGTCGACCCCCAGCGCCCGGACGATCGCCACGACCAGGCCCAGGTCCAGCCGCCGCCGACCCGCCTTGAACGTGTCCGCGACGGTGGTGAGCGGGATGTCGCGCGCGGGCCGCATCAGCGGACCGACCCGCCTCGCCAGCACCCGGTACGAGGGCATCCCCGCCCACGCCCGCAACTCGCCCAACAACCCGACGAACTCCGCCAGATCCTCCGCCCCGTCCGGATCCGGCATCCCCTGCTGCTCACTCACGGCGCCCCCGTGTGTAACCGTGCCATGACAGTTCGATTGTAGGTGTGAGCGTACGTGTTCGGACGGGCTGTGCGACGTCACGCGCCCCTTGCGGCAAGCTTCGCTCACGGCCGCCCGTACGGCATTGAGTGCGTTCGCGCGCCGGTCTGAGTACCCGTACTCAGGCTTCCCACCGGCCCCGGTTGGGAGCATGGCGGCATGGATCTCAAGACCATGTGCGTCGGCATCACCGCGGTGGGCTCATGCCTGCCCGCACGGGAGTTGACCTCGCAACAGCTCCAGGACGAGGTGACGGCCGGCAGCGGGATGCACCTGCCGGAGCGGATGTTCGAGAAGGTGACCGGCATCCGCACCCGCCGGTTCGCCGCCGAGGGGGAGTACGCCTCGACCCTGGCCCTGGGGGCGGCTCGCCAGGCGCTGGCCCGGGGCGGCTACCTGCCGGCCGACATCGACCTGCTGCTGTTCGCCTCGGCCACCCGCGACATCTGCGAGCCGGCCACCGCCCACCTGGTGCAGGCCGAACTCGGTTCCCGTGCCCACGCGCTGGACGTCTCCAATGCCTGCAACAGCTTCCTGAACGGCATCGACACGGCCCGCGCGATGATCCTGGCCGGCCGGGCCCGGCGCGCCCTGGTGGTGACGGGGGAGACACCGAGCCGGGCGATGCGCCGCGACCCGTCGGGCCTGGCGGAGTTCCGCGACGGCTTCGCCGGCTACACCTTCGGCGACGCCGGAGCCGCGGTGGTGGTGGAGCCGGTGGCGCGCGGCGGCATCCTGGACGTGGAGACCGAGACCGCCTCCGAGCACTGGGAGGTCGGTGGCATCCCGGGCGGCGGCTCGCGCCACCCGCGCGGTGACGAGTGGAGCTACTTCCGGGGCGGCGGAAAGGAGTTGCGCGGGGTCTTCGAGAAGATCGGCGTCGACATCCTGACCCGGGTGGAGGCCCGCACCGGGTACCGCCGGGACGCCTACGCCCGGGTGCTGGTGCACCAGGTGACCCTGCCGTACCTGGAGCGCTTCGTGGAGCTGACCGGCGTGCCGGCCGGGAAGCTGGTGCTCACCGTGCCCGAGCTGGGCAATCTGGCGAGCGCCAGCATAGGCGTCCAACTCGACCGAATACACGACGAGTTGGTTCCCGGCGACCGGGTGCTGATGGTCGGCCTGGGCGGTGGGGTCAGCCTGATGACGATGGTCTGGGAGAAGTCATGACCGAGCTGTGGGTGGTGGTCCCGGCCTACCAGGAGGAGGCCCGGATCGAGGGGGCGCTGGCGGCGCTGGCCGCCCAGCGGGACCGCGACTTCACCCTGCTGGTGGCCGACAACGGCTCCACCGACGCCACCCTCGCCAAGGTCCGCGCCTTCGCCGAGCGGGCGCCGTTCCCGGTGGAGGTGCTGGTCGAGCCGGAGAAGGGCGTCGGCTCGGCGATCGACACCGGCTTCCGGCACGCCATCGCGAACGGCGCGACCCTGCTCGCCCGCACCGACGCCGACTGCCTGCCCGAGCCCGGCTGGACCGCCGCCGCCCGCGCCGGGCTGCTCGCCTCCCGCGGCCTGGTCTGCGGCCGCATCGTCGCCCGTCGGGACGAGCACGGACCGCTCGGCCGCGGCCTGTTCAGGGTGCTGGTCACGCTCGGCGCGCTCTTCGGCCGCGTGCGGCCCGCGCACCGCCGCCGGCACGGCTTCCTGACCCCGTACCGGATGCACGGCGGCAACAACATGGCGATCACCGCGGAGCTGTACCAGGCGGTCGGCGGCATGCCGCGCCGCCCCTCGCCGACCGACCGGACCTTCATCAACCGGGTCCGCAGGAACACCACCGCGATCGTGCACCGCCGCGACATGGTGGTGCAGAACTCCACCCGCCGCATCCGCGCCTACGGCGTGATCGGCACCGCCCGCTGGTACCTGGACCGCGGTGCCGGCCGGCGCCGTGTCGACATCCGCTGAGGAGACGTGCCGTGCTCGACCTGCTCGACCACACCCTGCGCACCGGCGGCGACCGGCCCGCCCTGCTCGGCTGCACCCGCACCGGCGCGGTCCGGGTGCGCGCCCGCTGCGGCGAGCTCGCCGACCTCGCCGACGGCTACGCCGCCGCCCTGCACCACCGGTACGGGCTGCGCCCCGGCGACACCCTCGGCATCGCCGTCCGGCCCGGCCCGCGCGCCCTCGCCGTCCTGCTCGCCGCGCACCGGCTGGGCCTGCGCGCCGCCGTCCTGGACCCGACGGCCGGTCCCGACGTGCTGCGCTCCCGGCTCGCCCTGGCCCCACCCGCCCTGGTCCTCGCCGACGCCGCCGCCCAGGCGGTGGCCGGCTGGGCCCGGCCGCTGGCCCGCCGCGCCGGCCTGGCGCTGCCCCCGCTGCACGCCCTCGCCCCGGTGGCCACCGTCGGCCCGCGCCGCCCCGGGTGCGCGCCCGCCCTCGCCACCGGCGGCAGGCCGCCCGCCGCGTACGACGGCGAGGGCGACGCGGTGATCGTCTTCACCTCCGGCACCACCAGCGCCCCGCGCGGGGTGGTGCACACCCGGGCCGGGCTGGCGGCGGGCCTGCGCTCGGTCGCCGCGCTGGTCGACCCGCAGCCCGGCACCGCCGTCCTCGGCGGCACCTTCTTCGTCCTGGTGCCCGCCCTGGCCGCGGGCGCGGGCGTCGCCCTCCCGGCCCGCTCGGCGCGCACCCTCGGCCGCCAACTCGCCACCCTGCAACCGGAGGAGACCTACCTCACCCCACCGCAACTGCGCGCCCTCGACCACTTCACCGGCCGGGTCTGGACCGGTTCCGCACCGGCCGGCGCCGAACTGCTCGGCCGGGTCAAACGGGCCGGAGCCCGCGAAGCCTGGGGCGTGTACGCGCTCACCGAGCTCTTCCCGGCCGCCGCCGTCGAACACGCGGACAAGGCCGCCTTCACCGCCGACGGCGATCTGCTCGGCCACCCGCTGCCCGGCGTCGCCGCGCGCCTCGCCGCCGACGGCGAACTGCTGCTCTCCGGCCCCGCCGCCCGCGACCGCTATCTCGGGGAGGAGCCGGACCCGTGGGTGCACACCGGCGACCGTGCCAGGCTCGACGCGCACGGCCGGATCGTGCTGGCCGGCCGGCTCAAGGACATGGTGCTTCGCCGAGCCGAGAACATCTACCCCGGTCTGTACGAGCCCGCCCTGCACCTGCCCGAGGTCGAACTCGCCGTCCTGGTCGGCATTCCCGCCGCCGACGGCGACGAACGGCTGGTCGCCCTCGTCCAGCCCCGGCCCGGCGTCGACCACCGCCGCGTACGCACCGCGCTGCGTCGGCCGCTGGTCCGGATGGGCGACGCCCGCCCGGACGCCCTGCTGCTCGGCGAAGTCCCACTCAGCGGCCGCAGCCGCAAGCCGGACCGCGCCGCCGCGGCCCGCTACTGCTCCCGCAAGCTGGCCGGCACCTGGTGAACCCGCACCGCCGCGCCCGGGCCGCCGACCGCCGGGTCTACCTCGCCTCGCACCCCGTGCTGTTCACCCTGCTCGCCGCCACCCGGCACCGTCCACTGCTGCGCCTCGGCGGCACCGTCCTGGTGCACGGCCCCGACGCCTACCGGCAGGTGCTCACCCGCGTCCCGCTGGACCGGATCGCCGAGGGCACCACGGGCGGCGCGGCCGCCCGGCTCATGGGCGGCGGGCTGCTCTTCGACCAGGACGGCGGCGAGCACCGCGCCGGCCGCCGTGCCGTCGGCGGCCTGCTCGGCAGCCGCGCGGTCGCCGAACTCCGGCCCGCCTGGCAGCAGCTGCTCACCGGGCGCCTCGACGGGCGGCTCGGCGAGCGTGGGTCCCCCTTCGACCTGGTGCCACTGGTCCACGAGCTGGCCGGGGCCACCGCCGCTGCCCTGACCGGGAGTTCCGCACCCCCGCCGGTCCTCGCCCAGGCCGCGCTCAGGGCCGCGGCCGCCGCCGCCCGCGACCACCTGCCCACCACGCTGCCCCGCCGCCGCGCCGCCGCCAGAGCCGTCGAAGAGGCCGCCGAACGGCTCAACGCCCTGCTCCCCGATCCGCGTGACGCCATGCTCGCGGTCGCCGCCGTCACCACCACCGCGGCCGCGCTCCCGCGCGCCGCCGCCTGGTGCGGCCGGGCCCGGCTCTGGGACCGCATCACACCCGAACTCGCCGCCGAACTCCTCCGGCTGACCGCACCCTCACCGGTCCTGCCGCGAGTCGCCGCCGCCGACGCCACCGTCCTCGGCACCCCGATCCGCCGCGGCGACCGCCTGATCCTGGTCGCCCGCCACGCCGCCGAGTCCCACCGCGACCAGCCCACCGACCGCGCTGGGGCCACCCAGGCCGTCTTCGGCGTTGGCCCCCACGCCTGCCCCGGCGCCACCCTCGCCCGCGCCCAACTCACCGACTTCCTGAGCGCGCTGGCTCCCCATCACCCCCGCATCCACCGGGCCACCCCCGCCCGCCGCACCGCCCTGCCCTCCTACGCCAGCCTGCTGGTCACGGCCGGGCCCCACCCTCTGATGGAACGTGAGGCCCCGTGCGTATCGTCGTCACCGGAGCGTCCGGATTCTGCGGCTCCCATGTCGCCCGCGCCGCAGCCGCCACCGGCGCCGAGGTGCTCTGCCTCGGCCGCCGCCCCGGCCCACTCGGCCGGCACCTGCCCTGGGACGCCGCCGTCGAGGCCCCGGACCGGGGCGCCCTCGCCGACTGCGACCTGGTGATCCACTGCGCGGCGGCCGTCGGCGACCACCCGCCCGGCTCCCCGGCCGAGGCCGAGCAACTCGCCGTCAACGTGACCGGCACCGCCCGCCTCCTGGAGTCCGCAACCGCCCGCCCGCTGGTCATGGTGAGCAGCGCCAGCGTCTACGACCCGCGCCCCAGCCGCGCCCTGGTCACCGAGGACCACCCCACCGCCTCCGGCCACCTCAACGCCTACGGCCGTTCCAAGGCGGCCGGCGAGCGACTCGCCCTGGCAGCGGGCGCGGTAGTGCTGCGCCCGCGCGCCGTGTACGGCGAGGGCGACCCGCACCTGGTGCCGCGCCTGCTGGCCCGCCTCGGCCCGGGCGGCCTGCTCCCGCTGCCCGGCCCCGACGTGCTGCTGAGCCTCACCTCCGTGCAGAACCTCGCCGACGCCTGCCTGGCCGCCGCCGGTTGGCCGCCGGGCGCGTACAACGTGGCCGACGCCGAGCCGTACCTCCGGGACGAGGCGCTGCGCCGGGTGTGCGCGGCGCTCGGCCGCAGGCCGCGGATCGTGCACCTCCCGCGGCCGCTGGTCCGGCTGGCCGCACGGACCCGCCGCACCGAGCTGACCGGCTACGCGGTCGACCAACTGGCGACCAGTGTCGTACTGGACACCACCAGGGCCCGCGCCCAGGGCTGGCGCCCGACCCACGACCTCTCCCACTACCTGGCGCGGATCGCCATCCGGGAGGCCGTCGCGGACGATCAGGCCGCGGTGGCGAGTGCCCGGGCGGGCCGCGTCTGCTCGTAGGCGTGGCCGACCCGCAGGAGCGTCGCCTCGCCGAGGGGCCGGCCGAGCAGCTGCATGCCGATCGGCAGGCCCGCCGCGTCGTGACCGACCGGAACGGTTAGGGCGGGCAGGCCGGTGATGTTGGCGGGGGCGCACAGCCGCACGTAGGCGTCGGAGACGGACTCGGTCGTGCCGTCAGGCCAGTCGACCGTCTCCTCACCGGCCCCGACCGCGGGCATCGGGACGCTCGGGGCGGCGACCACGTCGACCTGCTCCAGCAGCCGCGCCCACTCGGCGCGCATCAGCGTGCGGGCGCGCTGGGCGCGCAGGTAGTCGCCGGCGCTCATCAACTCGCCGGCCTCCAGCAGGATCCGGACGTCCTCCTGGTACAGCTCGGGAAGCGTGCGCAGGGTGCGTTCGTGGTAGGCGCCGGCCTCCGGCACCATCAGGCCCCACTGGGTGGCCCGGATGTAACGGGTCATCGGGATGTCGACCTCGACGAGCTGCGCCCCCTGCGCCGCCAACTGCCCGACGGCGTGCCGGACGGCGGTCTCCACCTGCGGGTGGACGTGGTCGAAGTAGTAGTTGCGCGGCAGACCGATCCGCAACCCCGTCAGGTCCGCGTCGGGGCCGGGCCGGTAGTCGGCGGCGGGCACCGGCAGCGAGGCGGGATCGCGCGGATCGTGGCCGGCCAGTGCGGCCAGCACCAGGGCCGCGTCCTCGACGGTGCGGGTGATCGGGCCGACGTGGTCCAGCGACCAGGACAGCGAGGTGACGCCGTGTCGGGGGACCAGGCCGTAGGTCGGCTTGAGGCCGACGACCCCGTTGAGCGCGGCGGGCACCCGGATCGACCCGCCGGTGTCGGTGCCCAGGGCGAAGGTGGCGCTGCCCGAGGCGACGGCCACCGCGGAGCCGCCGCTGGAGCCGCCGGCGACCCGGTCGCGGTCCCAGGCGTTGCGGGTCTGCGGGGTGGTCAGGCCGAACGCGAACTCGTGCGTGTGGGTCTTGCCGAGCAGGATCGCGCCCGCCGCGCCCAGACGTGCGGCGACCGTGCTGTCCGCCGTAGCGCGATGGTCGGCGCGGACCCGGGAACTGGCGGTGGTGGCCATCCCGTTGACGTCGATCAGGTCCTTGAGGGCCATCGGGACGCCGTGCAGCGGCCCCCGGTACCGACCCCGTGCCACGTCGCGCTCGGCCTCGACCGCCTCCCGCCGCGCCCGCTCGGCGGTGAGCGCCACGTAGGCGCCGAGCTGCGGCTCCACCTCCTCGACGCGGTCGAGGACGGAGTCGACCAGCTCGACGGGGGACAGCCGCCGCTCGCGGATCGCGTCCGCCGCCGCGGTGAGGGACAACTCATACGGCTGCATCGTGCTGCTCCTCGGCGGTGTTGGCGGTGCTGTTCGCGGTGGTGGTCGCGGTGGTGTCCGTCATGGCGCGGTAGGCGGCGGCGGGCGGGACGTCCGCGAAGTCCAGCTCGCGCAGCACGGCGACGACGCCGTGGATGTGGTTGGCCATGGCGGTGACCGCGGCGCGGCGCTCGGCGGGCAGCACGAGTCCGGCGCGGGCCGCCCAGCGAGCGGCCTCCGGTGGGGTCAGTTCGACGGCGGGCATGGCTGGCCTCCGGTTCTGGTTCCGGCTCGGGCTCGGGTCCGGGTTGGGGTTCGGCGAAGGATTGGCTTTTAGCTCTTAGCTCGGCAGCTGCACGCCCGGCTCGGCGAGCAGCCGGTAGCGGTCGCCCTCCCGGCGGACGGTGCCCGCCGTGGGCCGCGGGAAGTGGGTGCCCATCAGCAGCGCGTCGGTGTCCGCCACGGCGTCGAGCAACCGGGCACGGGTGCGGATGGCCTGGGCGGAGTCGATGTCGACGCAGCTGTGCACGTGGGGGTGGGAGAGCTGGACCGGGTGGTGGATGCTGTCGCCGGTGATCAGCGCCCGGCGGTCGCCGCCGCGCAGCTCCACGGCGACCTGCCCCGGCGTGTGCCCCGGAGCCGGGACCAGGACGATGCCCGGCGCGACCTCGTACCCCTGGTCGGGCACGTCCACCAGGTCGTACTGCCCGGCGTCGCGGACGGGGTGGACGGAGTCGCGGAACATCTGGGCGCGGGCCTCGTCCAGCTCCGTGCCGGCCCAGTGGTCCCACTCGGTGCGGCTGGTGAGGTAGCGGGCACGGGGGAAGGTGGGCACCCAGGCCCCGTCGGCCAGGCGGGTGTTCCAGCCGACGTGGTCGGTGTGCAGGTGCGTGGTGATCACCAGGTCGACGGACTCGGGCGGGAAGCCGGCCGCCGTCAGCTGCTCCAGGAAGTCGGTGTCCAGGCCGTTCCAGGCCGGGTTGGCGCGCTCCTTGCCGTTGCCGATCCCGGTGTCCACGACGATCCGCAGCCCGCCCGCCGTCACCGCGAAGCTGTGGCTCGCCAGGCGCGGCACCTCGGCGTCGGCGAAGTCCGGGCGCAGCCAGGAGGCCTCGTCCAGCACCTCCTTGGTGGCGCCGGGCAGCAGCCAGGGGCCGGTCTGCCGCGGCAGTTCGATCTCGTCGACGCGGCGGACGGTGATGCCGCCGAGGTGCCAGCCGGTGCTCGCCGGGGTCGCGGCCTGAGGGTGCGTCATGGTGTTCATCGGTGGGGCCTTTCGTGTGGGTGGGGCAGGCGAGGCAAACAGGGCGGGTGTGGCAGGTGATAGGCAGTCAGCCGGCGATCGGCCGGCGCACGGTGCGGGCAAGGCCGCCCAGGGCCAGCAGCACCACCGTCACGGCGTAGACCGCGACGGCCGTCCGCAGGCCGTACAGGTTGGTCAGCAGGCCCGCCAGGACGGCGGGGATGCTCATCGCCAGGTAGCTGAGGACGTAGTAGGAGGCGAGCGTGCCGGCCCGCTCGTCGGGGGCGGCCGGGCCGAGCAGTAGGCGCAGGGCGCCCTGGGTGACGGCGCCGAAGCCGGTGCCCGCCAGTGCGGTGCCGGCGAACAGGGCCGGCAGGCTGTGCAGCTGAGGGCCGCTCAGGGTCAGCAGGGCGCCGGGGACCAGCAGTGCGGTGCCTGCGGTGCTCACGGTGCGGGCGGGCAGCCGGCGTGCCGCCTGGACGGCGAGGCCGGCCGTGGCGGTCAGGGTGAAGAAGACCAGGCCGCCGGTGGCGCGGGAGGCGTGCGGAGCGACCAGCCGGGCGAGCGAGGGGCCGAGGGAGGAGTAGAAACCTCCCAGCGCCCAGGCGGCGACGACCCCGGGTGCGAGCACCCGGACGGCCGGGCGGGAGGCGGGGGCGACGGCGATGCCGGGCCGCAGCGAGCGCCACGCGCCGGCGTGCGGGCGCGCCGTCTCGGCGGTGCGGAGCACCGCGGCCGCCTGCGTGGCGAACAGCAGGAGCAGCAGGAGGTACACGGTGCGGGTGGGAGCGGGGGCGAACTGCACCAGGGCGATGGCGGCCAGCACGCCGGCCGCCATGCCGGCCACCGGGGCGGTGCCGTTGGCGAGCGTCGCCCGACCGGGGCGGTCGGGGGCCTCGAAGTCGAGCAGCGCCGCTCCGGCGGCACCGCTGGCCACCCCGGTGGCCAGGCCTTGCAGGATCCGGGCGGCGATCAGCGCCGTGACCCCCTGGGCGGTGGCGAAGGCGGCCATCGCGACCGCTTCCGCGAGCAGCGCGCCGGCCAGGACGGGGCGCCGGCCCAGGTGGTCCGAGAGGGTGCCCGCGGTCAGCAGCGCGCCGAGCAGGGCGAGCGCGTAGGCGCTGAACACGACGGTGAGCGTCATCGCCGAGAAGTGCCATTCGGCCTGGTAGAGCGCGTAGAGCGGGGTCGGGGCGCTCGACGCGGCCAGCAGGCCGACCAGGACGGAGGCGTGCAGGGCGAAGGCGCCGCGGCGGCCGAGCACGGGCCGGCGACGGGGCGGGGACAGCGGGGCGACGATGCTGAGCACGGAGTACCTCTCATGCCTAAAGGCAAACGTTTTGCTTTAGGAAGAGTAGGTCTCGCGCCACCCAAAACGCAAACGCTTAGCTTTTAGCCTCCAGGCCGAGCGCCGCCGCCACCAGGCGGTCGGTGTAGGCCTCCGACAGCTCCGAGGGACGGAACAGGATGCGGTACATCAGGGGGGCGACGACGACGTCCAGCAGGGCCTCCACACCGGGCACGGCCTCCCCGCGCCCGGCCGCGCGCACCCCGATGGCCGTCAACTGCTCGGCGGCGTAGTCGGAGCAGCGCACCGCGTTGCCCTGCTCGGGGTCGCCCAGCAGGGCGTCACGGACGTACGTGCGGCCCGCCGTCGAGTCCATCTCCTCTGCGAACTGCACCGCCCACGCCGCCAGGTCCGCCCGCAGACTGCCGTGGTCGGCCGGCGGACCGTCGGGGCGCAACCGCTCCACGGCCACGTCGGAGAGCAACTCCCGCAGATCCCCCCAGCGCCGGTACACGGTGGACGGCGTCACCCCCGCCCGCGCCGCGATCAGCGGCACGGTCAGGGCGTCCCGCCCCACCTCCGCCTCCAACTCGCGGACGGCCTGGTGCACGGACTGCTGGACGCGGGCACTGCGCCCGCCGGGGCGTGAGGTAGCTCGGGCACTCATGCGCCAAGCTTAACGCGAAGGAGTTGCGAACCCCGCGAGCTCTCCGCGGCAGTGCAACGCTCAGGGGCGGTCGATCAGCGGCGGAACGGCGGAGCGGTCCGCGACGTCAACGTCTTGTCGTAGGCCCTCACCACCGGCCGCCCGCCGCCGACGAAAATCCGTTGCCCCTCCGTCACTCGGTCGATAGACAGTCCGGATGTCGACCCTCCTGGCCCCGCTGCGCCTTGCCCCCTTCCGACGGCTCGCCCTGGGCCGCGCCGTGGCGATGCTGGGGAACGGGGGTGCGCCGATCGCGCTCGCCTTCGCGGTGCTGCGGACCACCGGGTCGCCGACGCAACTCGGTCTGGTGGTAGCCGTGCGCTCGCTCTTCAACGTGGCGTTCGTGCTCTTCGGCGGTGTCCTCGCCGACCGGCTGCCGCGCCGCTTGGTGCTGGTCGGGTCGAGCGCGCTCAGTGCGGCCAGTCAGGGAGCGCTTGCGGCGCTCGTCCTCACTCATCACGCGACTGTCCCGTGGATCCTGGCGCTGTCGGCCTGCAACGGAGCGTTCGCCGCCTTCGCCATGCCCGCCTCCTCCGCGCTGCTGCCGCAGACCGTGCCGGACGAGCTTCGCCGCCAGGCCAACGCGCTCAACAGGATGGCGGCGAACGGCGCGATGATCGGCGGGGCCGCGCTCGGGGGTGCCGTGGTGGCCGCCGCCGGTCCGGGGTGGGGCCTGGCGATCGACGCGACGACGTTCGCCCTCTCGGGCCTGCTCTTCGCCGGCGTCCGGGTCAGGCCGACGACGGCGCTCGCCCAGGAATCCTCGCCCACGTCTGCAGGCACCGGCATGCTGCACGAACTGCGCGTCGGATGGCAGGAGTTCGTCGCCCGGCGCTGGGTGTGGACGATCGTGGCCACGTTCTGCTTCCTCAACGCCGCATACTCGGGCGCCGTGGGGGTGTTGGGCCCGACCATCGCCGACAAGTCCTTCGGCAGCGGTGGCTGGGGGCTGGTACTGGCCGGCGAGACCGTCGGCATGCTGGTCGGTGGCGTGCTCGGGCTGCGACTGCGTCCGCAGCGGCCGCTGCTGGTCGGGGTGGTGTGTATGGCGGGCTGCGCCCTGCTGCCCTTCGGGCTGGCCCTCGGCGTGCCGGTGGCGGTCCTGGCCGGGATGAACTTCCTGGCCGGCGTGGGCGTGGAACAGGGTGGCATCGCCTGGGAGACCTCCCTGCAGCAGGAGATCCCCGAGGACCGGCTGGCGCGCGTCTACTCCTACGACGCGCTCGGTTCCTTCGTGGCGATCCCCCTCTCCCAGGCGGCCGTCGGCCCGCTCAGCGCCGCGATCGGCGTGCGCACGACGCTGTTCGGGGCCGCTGTGGTGATCCTCGGCTGCACGGTTGCCATGCTCGCGGTGCGCGACGTCCGCGCGCTGCGGATCAAGACCGCCGGCCCGGCCGCCAGTCCGGCCGCTGGCCCGGTATCCGCCTCGGTGTCTGCCGCGGCCTGCCAGCTTGGGGAACCCAAGTGAGCATGTCTGGTCAACACCTGAGCGGCGGGTGGGGAATCCGAAGAGCCTCATCACCCCGCCTTGCTCGCGTTGGACCATTCACGGCAGGCACCGTGGGGGTCGCTGCGCGGCGTCTCAGTCTACTGCTTCCTGCTCCAGTGCCCCAGCCGCCTTCCCGCCGACGATGGTGCGATGGCGTGGGCCCTCCTACGCGCATCCTCGAAGGCGGCCTCGACGCAGTGAACCAGCTCGTCGCTCAGGCGCGTCGCGGCAACTCCCATCGTATGAATGGCAGGCCGTCACGAGTCCTCCGCGACGCGGCGCTGCCGCCCCGGGATGCGCCGCGATCCCGTTTCTCCGTCACGATCGACGACGTCGCCGTCGACGGGACGTTCCCCGCTGCGGAGTTCGCGGAACGCGTCAGGGCTTGGGCGGCCGCGACGGTCGACGCGTGGAGTCGCGGCACGTGACCGAAAGGCAGTAGGCGATCATGGCAACCATGACGGAGACAACTGGACCGGAGCCGCTGGGCATATGTGTCGTGGCGAACGTCGCTGAGGAGACCAGCCACGGCGAAGGCGGGCTGGAGATCCGTCAGGGGCTGCGGCACTTCGCGCCGAGGGCGAAGGTGTGGATCGCGCCGCCGGCCTGGGGCGACGGGGGTGAGCGCGTCATCGTGGCGGGGCGTCATCGGGGGAACAGCCGCCGGTACATGCGGATCGTGATCGAGAGCCGGTTCCTGGTGAACTTTCGGGTTCGCGCCGTGTACAGCCCGGCGCTGGTGCGCGCGTTGACACAGCTCGATCCCGGTGAGGAGCAGGAGTTCGGTGCTCGCTGTTTGTGGCCGCCGGAGCAGGCGGAGGGCTGGGCGCGGTCCCGGAACGCGCCGACGATGGAGGCCCGGGTGGACGGCCAGCGTGATCGGGTCCACCTGGTCACGGATCCGCCGCCCATGGAGCTGCGGCTCGACGGTGTCACCTACTACCTGGCCCACTTCAGCGCCGGGGGTGCCCGCTACTCGGCCGAGCCGCCGCCGGTGGAGCCGTCGCCGACGGGCGGCTGACCGCCTGCCCGAGCCGCCGTGCCCGACTCCTCGTCGAGCGCGGCCCAGACCTTGCGGACGAAGCTCGGGCTCCGGTGCGCCCAGCGGGCGGTCTCGCGTTGGGTGAGGCCGTCGCGGTGGCCCTGGAGGATGCGGGCGCGGGCCTCGTCAGGATCCGCAGGAGGGGCGGGGTGCGCACCCGGGTGCTCGGGTGCGGTGCGCAGCCGTGTGCGGACCTGCGCACTGGGCGGTGGCGGTGCGGTGTGCAGGTGTGCGCTCTGTTCCAGGGTGAGGAGTTGGCGGTGCCAAGCAGGGCCGGCCTCGCCGAGGACCAGGAGCAGTGCGGGGGCGATGAGGTGGACGAGGACGCCGACGGGGTCGCGGGTGAGTGCGGCGTCGGCGGTGTTGACGAAGACCGAGCAGGCGCCGGTGAGCCAGCGGAAGGCGGTGGGCCAGTGGCCGCCGGAGGTGCCGTGGCGGGCGAGGGTGGCGTCGGCCTGGAGGGCCATCACGAAGGCGGTGTCGATGCTGGCGGCGAGCACCCAGCCGGACCACTGCCAGCGCGAGTGGGCGCCGATGAACTGTGCGCCGGTCATCGCGGAGAAGGTGGTGACCGCACCGATCAGCACCCAGGTGCCGGTGGTGAGGGTGCGCGCGGTGCGCAGGAGTTGGGGGTGGGGGAGGCTCACGGTGCTCCAGGGGGTGCGGGGCGGGTGGCGCCGAGGTAGTGGTCGTGGGGCCGGCGGAACGGCTCGACGCGCACCACGGCGCCGGTGTGGGGTGCGTCGATCATCTGGCCGGCGCCGAGGTAGAGGCCGACGTGGGTGGCGTCGTGGACCGAGGGGCCGTAGAAGACCAGGTCGCCGGGGAGCGGTGGGTCGACGGCGGGTAGGTGGGGGGTGTCGTCGTACTGGTCCTGGGCGACGCGGGGCAGCGGGACGCCGGCGGCGGCGTAGGCGGCCTGGACGAGGCCGGAGCAGTCGTAGCCGTGGCCGGGGTCGCCGGTGCCGCCCCACTCGTAGGGGGTGCCGAGCTTGGTGCGGGCGAAGGCGATCGCGGTGGCGGCGGCGGGCGTGGGCGGGCGGGAGGGCGGTTGCAGGGCGGGGCGGCCGGCGTAGTCGGCGGCCTGGGCGAGGACTTCGGCGACGTAGGAGTCGGAGTGGTTGTAGGCGTGGAGGGCGCCGTGCAGGTCCTGGGGCGCGCCGTTGCGGCAGAGCATCCGGGCGGCGGCGTAGACGGCGTCGGTCGGATCCCACGGGGTGGGCGGGGCGGCGCCGCCGGGCGGGACGGGGAGTGCGTAGTCGGGGAAGGTGTCGGGCATGAACTGCATCGGGCCGACGGCTCCGGCGCTGGAGACCAGGCTGGGCGCGCGGCCGTGGTCGGTCTCCACCTCGCCGATGCCGGCCAGCACCGGCCACGGCAGGCCGGGGCAGCTGGGCGCGGCTTGCTGGTAGAGCGTCAGCATCGGGGGCGGGATGTCGGCGCGGGCGGTGCTGCTGGGCGGTGACGAGAACAGGCCGCCGGTCAGCGTGGCGAGGACGGCAGTGGCGGCCGCGGTGACCAGGGCCACGGCGCCGAGGCAGCCGGCGCCGAGCGCCGCGCCGGCCCGGGCAGCGGTCAGGGGCGGGGCCGGGCGGGGTGCCCGGGGCTGAGCGGGTGCGGGGCCGGGCTGCACGCGCGGTCCGCACCCTCGGCGAGTGCGGCGGTGCTGGGTCGGCGCTCGGTGGGCCAGCCGTTTGGCAGCTCGACCAGCGCCAGGCGTCGGCCGGTGCCGCCGACGGGCAGCCAGGCGGCGTCGGCGGGGGAGAGCGGCTGGTCGCGGGCGAAGGTCGCCACCGCGAGCCGGTCCAGCGTCGGGTGCGCGGTGAACCGCTGGTGCAGGTTGACCTCGCGCCGACCGCTGTGCAGGCTGAACAGCACCAGCGGCCGACTGCGGGTGGCGATCGCGAGCTGGGCGAAGTCGTCGAGTTTGCGGGCGAGTTGGGTCAGCGGCTCGGAGCCGGTGTCGTGTTCGAGGAAGTACGAGGCCGAGCTGGTCGGGGTCGCGCTGGTGCCGTAGGCGTCCGGCCGGGCGAGGTCGCCCCACTGCTCCCGGCAGCGCCGCTCGGACCACCAGGTGCTCAAGTGGGCGGCCGTGGTGGACCGCTGGGCGAGCACGCTGAAGAAGTCGGCCACCCCGAGGTCGTGGACCAGGGTGGGTGAGAAGGCGATCCGGCTCGGCGTGTCGGGCCGCCAGCCGAGCGCGCCGGGCGTGGTGGCCAGCCGGGCGGCCAGCAGCGCGGCGCCGGTACGGCCGAGCGTGTAGTGCATCGGCGCGGAGCCGAGGGGGAGTTGGGGGCGGAAGGTGGTCAGCAGGTCGAGCGAGACCAGCGTCCTCAGCCGCCGGGTCGCCGAGCGGCGGGAGGTGCGCAGCAGCTGGGCGATGTGGGTGCTGGTCAGCACGGAGTGCTCCAGCAGCATGTCCAGCAGCCACAGGTCCCGCTCGGTCAGGCGTGCGGCCAGGGTGTGGAGTGGGCGCTGGCGTCGGGTGGGTGCGGGGATGCGCGGGCCGGTGATCGGAAGTCGGCTCATGGCGGGCTCACTTTCCCTTCTCTGGGCCGAAGTTGGCGCGGGATGCGTGCCGGACCCGGTCGGCCAGGCCCGGGACCGGCGGGGGCAGCGCGGTGGTGCGCAGGGTGAAGGCGGGCGTGGTGGTGGCGTCGACGACGAGCCGGGCGGCGGCCTGGTAGCGGCCCAGGTGGGCGAGGTCGTGGGCGGCCAGGTGCGGGCGGGTGTGGCGTTCCAGGTCGCGGGCGTCGTCGGGGGAGGCGGCGAAGGTGATCTTGTTGCGGGCGTTGGCGGCGATGCCCTCGCGCAGGTCGCGCGGGAGTTGACCGAGGTTCTGGTGGGCGAGCACGTAGGCGAGCCGGTAGGCGCGGGCCTCGGCGAGCATGTCCTCCAGCGGGTAGGGCAGGTTGAGGAAGTGCTGCGCCTCGTCCAGGTACAGCACCGCGTCGCGGCGGGTGTGTTCGGCCTGACTGGCCCGGCGGGTGGCGGCCTGCCAGGCCTTGGCGACGATGAACGACCCGTAGAGGCCGGCGGTCTCCTGGCCGAGCGCGCCCTTGGGCAGGCGCACCAGGGCGACGCCGCCGTCGAGCACGGCGCCGAGGTCGAAGGTGGAGGGCCCGGAGGCGACGGACTGCTGGACGAAGGGGCGCAGCAGGAAGGCGCGCAGCTTGTTCATCAGCGGGGCGGTGGTCGCGGCGCGGGCCGGGTCGGACAGCTCGTCGTACCAGGTCCAGAATCCGCGCAGCATGCGGTCGTTGACGCCGCGTGAGATCCGGCGCCGGTAGGCCGAGTCGGTGAGCAGCAGCGGGACGTCGGCGAGCGTGACGGTGACTCCGGCGGTGCTGGAGGTCATCAGGCTCAGGCAGGACGCCCGCAGCAGGTCGTCGGTTCGCGGACCCCAGGAGGAGGAGAAGATCCGCTGGAAGATGCCGACCAGGTTGTCGACCGCCGTGTCCACCTCGCCCTCCAGGACGTTGAGGCGCGGCGGCAGGCCGTGGTCGTCCGGGTCGATCAGCACGGTCCGCTCCAGCGCCGCCTCGGGCAGCCGGTCGAGCAGGTCGAGGACCAGGTCGCCCTTGGGGTCGACTACCAGGGTGCCGCGCCCGGCCCGGACGTCGGCGAGGATCATCCCGGCCAGCAGGGTCGACTTGCCGGACCCGGTCGAGCCGAGGACGTGCGTGTGGTACCTGCCGTCGGGGACGGCGAGGCCGACCGGGCGGGCGGGGCCGGCATCGGCGATGCCGAGCGGCCGCACGGACGGGCCCTGGCAGGGGATCACCGGGACGGGCTGCACCGACCGGGCCCCGGCCCGCTGCACGCCGGGAGTGGTCGCGTCGGTCGGCAGGTGGGCGACGGCGGCGAGCTCGGGAACGGACAACAGGTCGCCCCGCAGCGGGAACCGGCGCTCACCCACCGCACCGACCGGCTGCCGGAGCCGGCGCCGCACGTACCAGTTGCGCCCGGCGTGCACCGCGAACGCCGAGGCGATGGCGTGCGCCCGGATGGTGGCGCGCGACGGCGCCTGCGGGCCCGCCACCACCGCGACGCAGTACCGGACGGCGGTCTCCCACTGCGGTCCGGCGAACTTCGCCAGGGCGGAGCGGAGTTCGCCGCCCTGCTCGGGATCGCGGCCGCCCCTCGGGGATCGGCCGGGACCGCCGCCGAGACGGTGCAACTGGTGCTTGGCGCGGCGCACCCGGCGGGCGGCCGCGGGCCGCGCGAGCACGCTCACCGTGACCTGCGCCCCGTCACCGGCACCGAGCCCCGCGCCGAGCAGCGCGCGCAGCGGATCGCTGCCGTGCGAGGTCTTCAACGGCAGCGCCTCCGGCCGGGCCAGCCGCAACTCGCCGCCCACCGCCACCAGCCGCCCCTCCTCGGCGGCGGCCGGCTCCTCGCGCCGCACCTGCGCGCCCGGCCAGGCCGACTCGACGGCCTGGCGCAGCAGGGCCGGCGGGATCGCGCGGGGAGCCCAGAGCCGAACCGTGAGCCCGGCCGAGGTGAAGCGGTACTCGAAGGCCAGGTGCGGCTGACCCTTCGTCAGCCGCTGCCACCAGGGCCGGACCAGGCCGCCGAGGTGCCCCCAGAACTGCTCGGCCGACCCGGCCTCCACGCTCGGCGGCACCAGGATCACGGTGGCGACCCCATCAGCCGTGAGCCTGCGCTGCCTGCTGCGGTACAGCCACCAGCGCAGTCCGACAGCGCCCAGCAGCGCGGGCCAGAGCACCCCGGCACAGATCAGCACGACGGGCAGAGTCACTGCGCCTCCCGAGGATCGCTGCTCACCAACCGGTGCTCGGCCGGCGAGGCCACGCAGCCGAACGCCGCCCGCCGCCCCGGCCCCGCGCACAGCAGCGCCTGGCCCTGACCGGCGGCGAGCAGGAAGCCGGCCTCACCGGCCGACAGCCCGAACGACTCGGCCACGGCGCCGATCGCCTGCGGCGCCTGCTGGAGCAGCACCTGGGTGGCGGAGTTGGCGACCACCGCGCGGCCCAGGTCGGTGGCCAGCAGGTCGGCCGCGTCCTGGGTGATCACCGACAGCCCGGCCCACCGCTTGCGCACCGACTTGGCCATCCGGTACAGGAACCGCGCGCCCTGCTCCTCGCGCATCAGCAGCCACGCCTCGTCGATCACCACCAGGCGCGGGCGGCGCTCGCGCGCATCGGTGACGGCACGCCAGGCCGCGTCCAGGGTGAGCATGGTGGCCGCGCCCTTCAGCTCCTCGGGCACGGCGCGCAGTGAGAACACCGTCAGGTGACCGCCCGTCGCCTGCGTGCTGGGCCCGTCGAAGAGCTGCCGGTGACTCCCGCTCACGTACGGCGCCAACCGCTGCGCCAGCCGCGGCCCGGCGGGATCGGAGGTCTCGGCGAGCGACCGGGCCAGATCCGCGAGCAGCGGCGCGGGCCGGGTGTGGGTGCGCGGATCGGCGGTGATGCCGGCGGCGCGGTAGGCGGCGAGGATCGCCGAGTCCAGCACCGCGCGGTCGGCGGCATCGAGCGGGCCGCCCAGCAGCACGGAGACGAAGCCGTGCAGGAACAGCGCCCGATGGGTCAGCCGGTCGCCCTCGTCCTCCGGCGCGAGGTCGAACGGGTTGATCCGCACCCCCTCGGCGCCCAGGCGCACGGTGGTGCCGCCCACCGCGTCGGCCAGCCGGGCGTACTCGTCCTCCGGGTCGATCACCAGCACCTGCACGCCCCGGTAGAGCAGCCGCAGCGCTTCGAGCTTGGCCAGGTACGACTTGCCGGCGCCCGAGCGGGCCAGGGTGACCGAGTTGTGGTTCTCCTGCGCGAACCGGTCCCACAGCACCAGGCCGTCGCCCGTGCTGTTCAGCCCCAGCAGCACCGGCCCCACCTGCGACGGCTCGCCGCCCGGCAGGTCGGGGGAGGAGAACGGGAAGCAGGCCGCCAGCGCGGCGGTGTCGAAGGTGCGCTTGGCGTCGAGCCGGTCCACGCCGAACGGCAGGCAGCTGGTCCAGCCCTGCACGGCCCGCCAGGTCGCCGGCTCGCAGCGCAGCAGCATCGACTCGGCGATCGCCCGCACCGCCGACAGCTCCTCGGCCAACTGGGCGCGGTCGGCGGCGTGGACGGTCAGGTAGAGGCCGACCCGGAAGAGCCTGCCCTCGCCCCGGGCGACCCGCCAGGCCAGCTCGGCCGCGTCCTGCGCCGCCGCCTCCGTCTCGGGATCGTCCAGCCGCCCGCGTCCGGCGCCCGCGCGGCGGCTCGACTCCAGGCGGGCGCGCTGCCGGCGCAGCCGGTCGGCCGCCACCGCAGGCGGCACCGGCTCGATGTGCAGGCTGACGTCCAGCCGGCCCGGGTAGCCGAGCAGCGGCTCCAGCCAGCCCGGCCCCACCTCCGCCGGGTAGCCGGTGACCAGCAGGGTGGCCGCGAGCAGGTCGCCCGCCGCCAGCAGCCGCGCCTCGACCTGCACGCTGTCGGGGCCCAGGCCCACGGGCGTGTTCACTGGCCGCCTCCCCGGCCCCGGCAGGTCACCGGCTCGCCCGGCAGCGCCGGGTCCGGGTGCACCGGGGAGTCCGGCGCGGTCGCCGCCGCCAGCTGGGCGAAGGCCTGGCGGCCGCGCAGCGTGTGCAGCGGCACCTCGGCGGCGGCGAGCAGCGAGACCGCCTCCTCCGCCCGCCGCAGGGCCCGCAGCCCGGCCGCCCGGTCGGTGCCCGGTTCCCGGTGTGCCACCAGCACCTGACGCGACAACAGGTCCCGTTCGGCGGCCAGCTCCGTGAGGAAGGCGGCGTGCTCGCGGCAGGCCCGCGCCAGCAGCGGGTGCGGCAGCGCGGCCCGCTCCAGGGCGGCCACGGCCGGCCCGAGGTCGAGCCGCTGCGAGCGCACCAGGACCTGCACCGGCCCGGTCAGCGCGTTCAGCCAGCCGGCGAAGGCGGCGATCAGCGCCTGCTGCTCGACGCCGGTGCGCAGCGCGAAGTTCACCGTGCCGGCCCGGCTGAGCACCGCCCGCCCGGCACCGGCCAGGTCCAGCACACCGTCCGGCGCGATGTCGGCGAGCGGCAACTGCAGCTGGGCGACCGGGGCGGGCGCGGCGCTGCCGGGCACGAGCCGGTGCGGCGAGCGGTGGTGGCGCCAGGCCGCGAGCACCCAGCGGTCCAGCGGCAGGCCGTCGCGGCGGGTCAGCACGGCGGCGAGGGTCGCGGTGAGGACCGGCAGCGCCGCCGCCAGGCAGACCAGCGGCGGCACGTGGTGCCTGGCGACCGGGTAGGCGAGCCAGAGCACGACCAGCACCGAGCCGACCTGCACGGCCTGACGCGCCGACAGCGGACCGAGGACGGCGTCGGGCCGTTCCACGTCGGAGGGGATCCGCACCGGCGGCGGTGCGGCGTCGTCCTCGCGGAGGTACGAGGGCATGGTCCGTCAGCTCCTTCCACGGCGGCCGCGGCCGCCGTTGTCGAGGGGAGGGCGAAGGGGAGCGGGGCGGGGCAGCCGCGGCGGACCCGGGGCACGGGCGGGCTGTTGGGCGGCCCCGGTGCCGCCGGACCTGCGCGGAGGCCGGCCACGAGCGGGGCCCCACGGGGCGGCGCGTCCGAACCGGCCGGCGCCCGCTCCGCCCCGCAGCGCCGTGCCGAGCGCGGCCGGACCCAGCGGCATGCCGATCGCGGCGATCGCCACCGTGCGCAGCAGCCGCGACCCGGGCACCCGCGCTGCGCTGCCGCCGGTGATGGTGCGCGCCGGGGAGGTGACGATCCGTCGGATCCACGACGGGATCTTGATCAGCAGGTAGAGCGTGCAGCAGAGCAGCAGCATGTTCACCAACGGCGTCGTCGAGGCGAGCGGCACCAGCCCGTAGTTGGCGGGATCCAGCAGCACCCGCACGCACACCAGGAGCACCACCGCCTGCGCGATCTCCGTCCCCAGACAGCCGAGGTAGGCCCGCCACCACAACCGGGCGATCCCCTCGCTCAGCGGATGCGCGTGGCAGACCAGCATCAGCGGCGCCGCCACCCGCAGGACCACGAGCGCGGCGGTGCGCATCAGCGCCGCCACCAGCAGCACCACGGCCAGCACCACCGTGACCAGTTGCAGCACCAGCAGGTACGGCGCCGCGCTCCCGGTGAGCTGGGCGATGACGAGCCCGACCAGCGTGCCGGCCACGTCCTCGGCCCGCACCCCGTCACCGAAGACCGCCACGGTCACCGCGTTCGCCAGGGCGAGCAGGGTCTCACTGATCGTCATGGACAGCGCGGAGGCGGAGATCCCGAGGACGAGCCTGGGCAGCAGCTCGGGTGCGCCCCAGCGCTGCTGGAGACTGCCGTGGCCCATCGTGGTCAGGGCGGCGGCCAGCACGAACAAGCCGTAACCGGCCAGCGCCAGGGTCAGCATCTGCTGCCACAGCTCCCGCACCCGGCCCGAGGCGGCCGGATCCACCGGAGTCAGCAGCATGCGCACCAGGGTGTTCACCACCGGCTCGACGGCCGGCCGGATCAGGTCGGCGAGCCAGCCGGTGATCGCCTCCCGGATCTGCCCGGGGACGTCCCACCACGAGGCCGAGTCGCCGTCACCCGACCCGCCGTCAGCCGGCGGCACGGGCGAGGGGCCCGGCGACGGAGCCGGAGTCGGAACGGGCCCCGGCGGTCCGCCGATCGGCGGCGCAGGCGTCAACCCGGGGGAGGGCCCCGGCGAGGCGGGGCTCGCGCCCGGGGCCGGCGGCGGCGTGATCGGGTCGGCGTGTGCCGATCCGCAGAGCAGCACGACGGCGAGCACCGCCACCGTGATCGCGACGGTCGTCAACCGTGAACGCACCGCGGTCACTTGGTGTTGACCAGACTCTTGAGGACGTCGAGGAGCGCCGGCGCCAGGATCGCGAGCATGTAGCCGAGCCCGGCCGACTTGATCGCGGTCTTGGCCTTCATCACCTCGCCCGGATCCCCGCCCGCCAGCAGGTAGCGCAGGCCGCCGAAGGTCAGGAACGTGGTGGCGATCGTCGCGGCGATCCCGGTGATCCAGGCCGTGACGTTGGAGAAGACCTGGTCGATGGTCGGCGGCGCGGAGAGCACGGACTGTGCGAGGAGGACGTGCATGGCTGCTCCGTTGCGGGGAGTCCGGGAGGGTGGGGGAACCGGGGGAGAGGGAGCGGCGGGGCCGGGGCTCCAACGGCCCGACCTCCCTTCGGGGGTCTCGGCCGATCGGCGGCGGTGGCGGTGTCAACGTCCGCGGCGAACGCACCGGCCCCGCAGCCCCTCTCACCCAGTCAAAACGCGCTGGCGACGCGTTCCTAACGCTGCGTCATCAGATCCGCCGTCGGCGTGCAGTCCAGCCGCCCGCCCCGCAGCGCCTCGATCAGCCGCACCTCGGCCCGCCGCCGGCGCATCCCCAGCGACTCCGGCGTGCACCCCGCCCGCTCGGCCAGCACCCGCACCGGCACCCCGTCCAGCCGGGTCGCCGCGATCAGGTCGGCCGCCTCCCGCGACAGCACGCCCGCCGCGACGGCGAGCTCCAGCACGGTCTCCGGATTCAGCGCCGTGCCCTGCTGCGCCGCGCCGTCCCCCAGCGCGCTGCTGCGGCGCCCGTGCTCGGCCTCCCGGTTGCGGAAGGAGCGAGCCGCCCGGTCCGCCGCCCAGCACAGGCTGGCCGGGATCCGCCCGGGCTGCTCCATGGTCGGCGCCTGCTCGCGCAGCCGGACGAGCGCGTCCCAGAAGCCGCAGAGCATCACCTGCTGCAACTCCACCGCCAGCTCCGGCACCTCCCGCCGCAGCCGCCCGGCGATCCGCCACAGCCCCGGCAGGGCCATCGCGCAAGTCGCGGTGCACCACTCCTCGCCCGCCCGGCCGCCGGCCCGAGTCAGCGTCAGCAGTCGCACCCAGATCGCCCCGCGGGTGGCGAAGCCGACCGACGGGTGCAGCAGCAGGGCCCGCAGCGAGGCCATGTCCAGCCAGCCGTCCGGGAGCGAGCCGTCCAGGTCCGCGACGTAGAGCGTGAGCGGCACGGGCCGCTCGACGAGCAGGCGCAGCTCCTGCTCCACCAGCTGCAGGGGCTCGACCGGCTTGCGGGAGGTCGATCGGACGTCCATGGGCGTACTCCTTCGATCCGAGGGCGTCAGCGGTGATCGCCGAGTGGATCGAGTGCGCCAAGGGGCGCGGAGGCGGACCGGAAACGATCTTGAGCGCGGTTGCCGGGAGCGCGGGGCACGGGTGGAGGCGAGACGGAGTTCGGACGGAGCTCCGCCGCCTCCGAGCCACCTCCATCCAGTCGCTGGCCTGCGGCGACGCGAGTCTCCAGCCGCGTAGGGTCGCGCCTGGGACCAGCCCGAAAGAACCTTGAAACTCGTCCCGGAAGCCGACCGCACGTTAGGAACCGGCAGCGATCGGCGTTTCCTTGGATGTCAACGTCCTGCGGCGACAACGGCCCGCCGCCGGTGTCGAAAACGCCCGTCCCGCTGACCGTCTGGCTCACCGACCCCTTCGCCGGCTGCTGCACCAGCTGCGAGATCCCCGGCGACGCCGCCTGCGCCGACCGGATCCCGCCCGGCCTGGCGCACCGGATCATCGACGCGTTCTCCGCCACCGGGGACCTCGTCTTCCTCCCCGACCCCGGCAACGGCATCCTGCTGACCGCCGCCGCGCGGGCCGGCCGCGGTGCCGTGGCCCTGAGCACCAAGGGCCTGAGCACCAAGGCCCTGAGTGCTGAGGCCCTGAGCGCTGAGGCCCACCTCCACCTCACCTCCACGCCGGCTCCGGCCCACCTCCGCCGCACCGTCCCGCACGCGCGTGCCCGCCTGGCCGTCGCCGCACCCCACACCCCCGCCACCCCGCACCACGCCGCCGCGCTCATCGCCGCCTGCGCGCGAGCCCTGCACCCGCGAGGCGTCCTCGTCCTCTGCTCCCGCCAGAGCGGCGCACCGGACGCCGCCGGCCACCTCATCGCCCACGCCCAGGCCTGCGGCCTCGCCTACCTCCAGCACATCGTCGCCGTCGAGGCCGTCGCCACCGGCAGCGCCCTCGCCCCCCGACGCCCCCGCACCGTCGACCACGCGCCCGGCTGCGCCTGCCCGCTCTCCCGCGTCCGCGCCGGCCGCCACGCCCTGATCCACACCGACCTGCTCGTCCTCACCAAGCCCTGAGGAGAACCCGCGGATGCTGACACCCACTCACCTGCCCACCTCCGTCTGGGCCACCGCCCAAGCCAACGGCCCCAAGCAGCGCCGCGACCGCTACACCCCGACCTCCACCACCCACCCGGCCCGCATGCTCCCGGCCATCGCCGCCCACGCCGTCCGCACCTACACCCGCCCCGGCCAACTCGTGCTCGACCCGATGTGCGGCACCGGCACCACCCTGGTCGAAGCCGTCCACCTCGGCCGCCACGCCCTCGGCATCGACATCGAAGGCCGCTGGACCGCCGTCACCCGCGCCAACCTGCGCCTGGCCCGCACCCAGGGTGCCACCGGCACCGCCACCGTCACCACCGCCGACGCACGCACCTTCGCCGACCCCGGCCGGCACGGCGCGGTCCACCTCCTGCTGACCTCCCCGCCCTACGGCACCGCCGTCCACGGCCGCGTCGACACCACCCGCGACACCGGCCACTCGGGCCTGGCACGCTACGACTCCAGCTACGGCACCAACCCGGCCAACCTCGCCCACGCCCCCACCGACCGCCTGCTCACCGCCTTCACCGCCATCCTGCGCACCTGCCGCCCCCTGCTCGCCCCAGGCGCCCACGTCGTCGTCATCGCCCGCCCCTGGCGCCACCACGGCGAACTCGTCGACCTCCCCTCCGCCATCCTCGCCGCCGGCCAGGCCGCCGGGCTGCTCCCCGTCGAGCGCTGTGTGGCCCTCCTCGCCGGAGTCCGCGACGGCGACCTCGTCGCCCGCCCGTCCTTCTCCCAACTCCAACACCTGCGCACCGCACGCGAAGCCGGCCTGCCCACGCACCTGATCGTCCACGAGGACGTCCTGATCCTGCGAGCCCGCTGATGGCCACCCCGACACTGCGCATCGGCAGCCTCTTCACCGGAATCGGCGGCCTCGACCTGGCAGCGGAGAACCTCCTCCCGGCCCGCCTCGCCTGGTGCGCCGACCGAGACCCCGCCGCCGCCACGGTCCTCGCGGCCAGGTACCCCGGCGTCCCCAACCTCGGCGACGTCAGCGAAGCCGACTGGGAATCCGTCGCCCCGGTGGACGTGATCACCGCCGGATTCCCCTGCCAGGACATCTCCTACGCCGGACTCGGCGCCGGACTCAGGGAAGGAACCCGCAGTGGACTGTGGCACGCCGTCAGCGGAGCCGTTCGCGTACTTCGACCCCAGCTCGTCATCGTGGAGAACGTGGCCGCCCTGCTCCGACGCGGCTTCGACACCGTCGCCGCCGACCTGGCCGCGAGCGGGTACGACTTCGGCTGGCGCTGCCTTCGCGCGAGCGACGTCGGAGCCCCGCACCGCCGCGACCGCCTCTTCCTGCTCGCCGTGCGACGCGACCCGCCTGCTGGCCACCCCCACGGTCTCCGACTCCCACGGCCCGCGGAAGGCCCAGCCCATCGGACGCGGCCCCAACCTGTGCACCCAGGTCGCCCTCACCCTCGCGCCAGCACCGCACCGTCTCCTGCCGACCCCGCTCGCCGGCGACGGTGCCAAGGGCAGCCCCCGGCAGAAGGGCTCCAAGGGCGACCTCACCCTCCCCTCCGCAGTCCTCAGCATCACCGCCCGCAGCACCCCGGACCCACAGGACACCTGACGTCACGTCACACCGACTGGGCCGAGTACACCCCGGCGATCCGCCACTGGGAACGCCTCCTCGGCCACCCCGCACCCCGGCCCACCTGCCCCGGCCGCACCGGATCGCCCGTCCTGTCCCCGGACTTCGTCGAGTGGCTGATGGGCATGCCCGGCCGCACCGCCGACCTCGGCCTCTCCCGCACCGCCCGCCTGCGCCTGTGCGGCAACGCCGTCGTCCCGCAACAGGCCGAGCGGGCATTGCGGCTGATCAGCCGACAACTCGACGCGACCACTCCGAACGGGTAGCACCTGGTTCGGCCCGGCCAGCGGGACCGCCCGCGCAGTGGGCGGACGGTGATCGTTGCCGGATCCGTGCAGCCTCGTCAGATGGGAGGCTGCCGGGATCGGCACTTCATTGATCACGACCGGCAGGAGAGGATGACCGGTGTTCAGTGAGGCGGGGGAGGACGAAGGTGCTGAGAAGTCTGACGATTCCGGTGGGGACGGCCGTGCCCGCCCATCGGCGCGGGACACCCCGCCCCGCTTCGCCGGGCCGGGTGTGAGCAACCGTGCCCATCGGCTTCCTCATCACCCTCGCACTGCTGGCACTGTGCACGTTCGCCGCCCTCCGGCCGCCCATGCCGCGGCAGACGAGCCGGTCGAACCTGTGGTGCTGGCTCGGGTACCTCCTCAACGAGCAACCGTTCCTCGGCCTCGCCCTGTTGGCCGCCAGCGCCCCTCCGACCCTGACGAGCCGGGTCGGTACACCGACGTGGTGGCTCACGGCCGCACTCACCGCCCTTCCGGCCTGCGGCATGGCCGCGCTCGCGGTCCGCACCCGCTCGGCACGGGGCGTCCTGGAGGCGGCTCTGGCGGCCGAGCCGGGCATCCGGATGCCCGCAAGCCGACCGCCCGTCCTCCCGATCCTGCTGCTACCGCTGCTCTCCTGGCGGCCCGGCGTCCGCCGCCTGCGAAACCGCCGGTACGGCGACGCCCGGGCCCAGCGCCTCGACGTCTACCTCCCCCGCAGCCGACCGCAGGGCGCTCCCATCCTGCTGTACCTGCACGGCGGCGGGTTCGTGACAGGCAGTAAGCTGCTCGGCGCGCGACCGCTGCTCTACCGCATGGCCAAGCGCGGCTGGGTCTGCGCCAGTGCGAACTACCGGCTGCGCACCGCCTACACCGACTCGCTGACGGACGCGAGGCAGGCGATCGCCTGGCTGCGCGAGCACGCGGACGAGCTCGGTGCCGATCCCGCACGTCTGGTCGTCGCCGGCGGATCGGCCGGCGCCCACCTGGCCGCGACCGTCGCGCTGACCGACGGCTCGGTCTCGGGCGCGATCGGACTGTACGGCTACTACGGGCCGGCCGGGCAGGACGCATCGGGCGCCCCGGCCACCCCGCACGCCCATGTCCACGCCGACGCACCACCGTTCCTGATCGTGCACGGCGCCCTGGACACCCTGGTGCTGGCCGAGGACGCCCGCCACTTCGCGGACCAGCTCGACCACGCGTCCAGCGCACCGGTCGCCTACGCCGAACTACCCGGCACCCAGCACAACTTCGACTTCTTCCACTCGCTGCGGCTGCGTGCCGTCGCCGACGCCGTCGAGGGCTTCGCGGTCTGGGCCACCCGCCGATGACCTGACAGGTCGACAGGCGGCCCTGGCGTTCCGGGCCGCTGGAGGACGGCGGCGGCCCCGCACCGGGCGCATGCGTACACCCACTCATACGCCCGGTGCGCGCGAACTGGCACCATGCGAGCCATGACACCGAGCCCTGAACCGACCGCTCCCCGCCGCTGGAGCACCACGCGGATCGCCGTGATCGCCGCCGTCACGGTCGGACTGTGCCTCGGCCTCGTCCTGTTCGTGCGCGCCTGGTCCGGAAAGCCCTACCCCGTGGCCGATCCCACCGCCACCGCCCACCGGCTCGACGGCCGGACCCAGGCCGTCTACGACGCCATGGCCTTGCCCCCCGTGCACCTCGAAACCCCGTGGGGCCACAACGACATCAGCACCGACAACAGCGCCTGCGGGATGCGGGGGATCCGGGCCTGGATCAACAAATCGGACGGCGGCTGGCGCCCCGAGCCGAACACCTACGCGATAGTCGAGGACTGGAAAGTCGCCGACGTCACCAGGCCCACCGCCCAGGCCGCGCTCCAGCGCGCCCAGCAGGCCCTGACCACCCATGGCTGGACGGTGGTCAGCTACGACCCCGACTCCGCCCACCTGGTGCTCCATCCGCCCGCCCCCGCCGGCGACACCGTCGATGTCGCCTTCGACTCGCTGGACCACATCGAAGTCACGGCCACCTCGGAGTGCGTTACCGCCGTCCTGCCAGCCTTCCCCGACATGTGGACCCTGCCGAGCCCGAGCGCGCCTTCCCAGCTGCGCAACTGACGTGATGCCGGCGAGCAATGCTGGGGATCTGTGGATCGCTGCCGGGAGGCACGCGGAAGGCGTACCTTCTCGAACGATCCGAGTCTCGGAACCCGGCCCCGCGACGGGACTACCGCGCCCAGCGTCCCATGGTCGGCGCGGTGCCGATCAGGCACTCGATGCCGGTCGGGAAGCCGACGAGGGCGTAGGCGGTCAGGCGCAGGTGGCCTTCAAGGCAGACCAGGTTGCCCTGCGTCTCGCCGACGAGGATGAGCGGAGGAAACCGCTCGCCTCTGCTGAGCGCGTGGGCTGCTTCGATGAGGGGTTCGTTGGGCACGTCGAACGCACGCAGTCCTGCCCTGATGCGTGCGGCCGAGTCAGTGGGCCGGCGGCTACCACCCGACAGTTCAACCCAGTAGGAATAGTCGAGGTAGCGCACGCCGGCGGCTTCGTCGGAGGACAGGAGTGCCCTGGTCCACGTGGCGCGAGCGGGGAAGTTCTCGAACAGGTCGCGGTTCTCGCCGTACCCGCGGGTCGCAGCGAGCAGAGCTCGGCGAGCGAGGTTCGCTCCGGCGTCGGAGTAGTCCGGATGGGTCAGCAACTGCTCGGCCTGCCCGGCTGCCGCCAGGTGGGACCGGAGGTCATGGCCGAACCTCCGGCTGGACAGCTCGCCGCTCAAGAAGCAGGCGACCATCTCGTCCTCACTGCTCATACCGAGTAACTGCACGACCGTCAGCATAGGACCGACTCCGTTGGCTGCCCCACACTGCTACCGGAGCGCGACTCCGCTGGCTGGGGGCGCGCATCCAAGGCGCCGGGGATCGCGGGACCGCCACGTCACCCCGTCCACAGGTCTTGGCTGTTGCTCGATGCCAGCTCATAGGGGCCACTTCTCCGCCGCGCCGAAGTACCCGCGGGTCAGTGGAATGCGACGGTCGACCGGGCATGGCCCGGTCGGCCACTACGACTGGGCCAGTCCTGCTCGACCAGTGTCGCCGACGTACTCGGCGCGCCAGTCACGACCGCGGTCGGTCGGCCAAGCCGTGCCGCCAGGCCCAGGCCACCAAGGCGGCGCGGTCGTCGAGGGCGAGCTTGGCGAGCACGTGGTTGAGGTGGGTCTTGACCGTTGCCTCGCTGACGACCAGTTCCTTGGCCACCTGGCGGTTGTTGAGCCCGTTGGCCACGAGGTGGACGACGTCGACCTCACGACGGGTCAGCCCCTCGGCGCGCAGCTGGACTTCGGTCGGGGGCGCCGGGGCCGAGGGCCGGGTGGACGGCCCGCCGCTGACGAGCAGTTCGACCAGGCGCTGCTGGACCGCGGGGTCCAGGACGGTGCGGCCGGCCGCCACGTCGCGGATCGCGGCAAGTAGGGCCTCGCCGGTGGCGTCCTTGGTCAGGTAGCCTGCCGCGCCCGCGTGCAGCGCGGGGAGCACCGCGTCGTCGTCCGCGTACGTGGTGAGGACCAGCACCCGCACTCCGAGGTTCGCCGCGAGGATCTCGGCGGTCGCCCGGGCGCCGTCCAGCTCGGGCATCCGGAGGTCGACGAGGGCGACGTCAGGCCGCAGCTCCATGGCCAGTTGTACCGCCCGGCGGCCGTCGCCGGCCTCGCCCACCACCTCGATGTCGTCGGCCGAGGAGAGGAGCAGCACGACGCCGTCGCGCACCACCGCCTGGTCGTCGGCGACCAGCACCCGAATCGTCATCCGCCCGCCGCTCCCGTTCCGTTCGCTGTTCCGTCTGTCCGGCCGCCGCCAGGCTATCCGGCGCTGGGGACCCGAAGGTCGACCAGCCAGCCGGGTCCGCCGGGCGCGGGCCCGGCGGCCACCGTTCCGTCGACGGCTTCGATCCGCTCGGCCATGGTCCGCAGGCCGGTGCCGCTGCCCTGCACCGGAGAGGGCTGCCGACCGGCGGGCCGCCCGTGGTCGCGCACGGTCACCCGCAGCTCCCGGTCCAGCCAGCTCACCTGCACCCGGATCGGGCTGCCGGTCGCGTACCGGGCCGCGTTGGTCATGGCCTCCTGGACGGCCCGGTACACCGCGTGGCCCGTTTCGCGGTCGACCCGGCCCACCGGCCCGCTGACCTCCAACTCGGCGTCACCGGGGAAGTCCCGGACCAGCGCGGCCAGGTCGTCGGGGCCGCGCAGCGCGGAGGCCCGCAGCGCGCCCACGGCCGCCCGCGCCTCCTGGACCCCGTCCCGGGCCAGCTCGGCGGCCCGGTCGAGCGGCCCGGTCAACGCGGCCGGGGCGCCCTCCCGCCCGGCGATCGCGCGGATGGCCTGCAGCTGCATGGAGAGGCCGGCCAGGGTGTGGGCGAGCACGTCGTGCATCTCCTTGGCGATCCGGTTGCGCTCCTCGGTGGCCGCCGCCTCCCGCAGCGCCAGCCGGGACGCCTCCACCTCGGCCAGCAGCCCGACGGCGCGGTCCCGTTCGGCCTGCAGGATGACCTGATCGACCGACCGGTTGGCCATCAGCCAGGTGCCCACCCCCGCGAGCAGGCCGACCGCGCTGCCGGTGATCGCCATGATCGTCACGCCGGACGCGAGGGACACCACCATCAGGGCGGCCGTGCTCAGCGGCCCGGCGGGGATGCGCAGCGGCAGCACCAGGACGCCGACCAGCACCGCGACCTCGCCGAGGCCGCCGGGGGCCAGCAGTGTGACGGTGAGTCCGCTGGCGATGGTGAGCGCTGCGCCGAGACCGCCCACCCAGGACAGGTACCGCCGGCCCAGCAGCATCCCGAGCTCGGCGCACGCCATGAGCACACCGACGACGATCTTGTGCAGCGGGCCGGGCGCCGCGAGGACCGAGACCGCCCCGCATGCCACCAGCGCCGCCGCGCCGATCAGGTCGCGGCGGTTGAAGGCCTGGCGGAGCTCGGCGCTCGGACGCCGTCGTGGGGTCGGCATGTCAGCCCTTCCGGTCGCCGGTGGTCAGGGGGACAGCGCCGGCCCGCCCCAGGAGCGGGCCGGTGGAGTACGCGGGTCGCGGCCGGCCTCACACGGAGGCGCCGCGACGGTGCGCGAGGGTGGGCGCCGCGGACCGGTTGCCGCGCGCGACGAGGAGCTGGCCGCGGACGACGATCGTAGCGAGGCGCACGACCACCTCGCCGATCGCCATCAGGACCAGGGCCGCCACCCAGGCGTCGCCGCTGGTGATGTCGTGTGCCATGGAGAAGTGGGCGAGGTGCTTGGCCCCGGAGGCGTGCGAGGACCAGACGGCGAAGCCGAGGCGGAAGCCCATGGAGAGCACCCAGAGCGCCGCCGCGCCGATGGTCGCTTTGATGCGCACCTGGCCCGAGACCCTGCGGACCCGGGTGAGCAGGCCGCCGACGAGCCCGAAGGCGATGCCCAGCCCGGCGAACACGGCCACCAGGGCCAGGTCGTTGCCGGCTGTCGGGATGTGGCGCAGGTAGTTCACCGCCACCCAGCTGACGATGCCCAGCGGCAGCAGGACGGTGCGGACGGTGAGCCGCTCCTCGCGCAGCTGGCGGAAGACGATGAGGAGGAGGGCGAGGTCGATGATCCAGTCGGTGAGCGTCATGTCTTCGACTATGGCTTTTGGCCCCTGGGATGCCCTCCACCCCCGGGTGGAGGCCGGGTGGAACTTCCCGGGTGGAGACCGCGCGCGGGACTCCACCCGGCGGCCGGTGGGTTGGCCGGGCGAACCCTGTGGTTCACAGCACTAGCGTTCCAGGACGCGGGAGAGGAAGCGCCGGGTCGCCTCGTGGCGGGGCTCGGTGAGCACCTGTTCCGCGGTGCCCTGTTCGCGGATCACGCCGTCCTGGAGGAAGCAGACCTGGTCGGCGGCGTGCCGGGCGAAGCCCATCTCGTGGGTGGCCATCAGGATGGTCAGGCCGCGCTCCTTCAAGTCCGTGACCACGTCCAGCACTTCGCCCACGAGCTCGGGGTCGAGGGCCGAGGTGATCTCGTCGAAGAGCAGCACCTGCGGGTCGGTGGCCAGGGCGCGGGCGATCGCGGCGCGCTGCTGCTGGCCGCCGGAGAGCCGGTCCGGGTAGTCCTGCGCCTTGTCCGCGAGCCCCAGCCGGGCGAGCAGTTCGCGGGCCGCCTCCTCCGCCTGCCGGCGCGGCACCTTCTGCACCTGGCGCGGCGCGAGCGTGATGTTGTCGAGCACGCTCAGGTGCGGGAAGAGGTTGTACGCCTGGAAGACGATGCCGATCCGCCGACGGGCCAGGTTCGCGTCCAGGCGGGGATCGGTCAGCTCGGTTCCGCCCAGGTGGACGGTGCCGTCGTCGACCGTGTCCAGCAGGTCGACGCAGCGCAGCAGGGTGGACTTGCCCGAGCCCGATCCGCCGATCAGGCAGACCACCTGGTGCTCGGCGACGTCGAGGTCGATCGAGCGCAGGACCAGGCGCGAACCGTACGCCTTGCGCAGGCCGCGGATCCGCAGCAGTGGCTCGTTCAGCAGTGGCTCGTTCACCGTCCGGCCTCCGCCCAGGTGCGCTGCGCCGCGCGGCGCTGCAGTCGGTCGGCGTACCTGGTCAACGGGATGGTCACCGCGATGAACAGGGCCGCCGCCCCCAGGTAGGGGGTGTAGTTGAAGTCGTAGTCCGCCTTGATCTGTGCGGCCCGCAGCGCCTCCAGCGGCCCGAGGACGGCCACCAGCGCGGTGTCCTTCTGCAGCGCGATGAAGTCGTTGAGCAGGGGCGGCAGGACGTTGCGCACCGCCTGCGGGAGGATCACCCGCCGCAGGGTCTGCGACTCGCTCAGCCCGAGCGCCCGCGCGGCGTTGCGCTGGGCGGGGTGGACCGAGTTGAGGCCGGCCCGCAGCACCTCGCCCACGTAGGCGGTGTAGGAGAGCACCAGCGCGATGACGCCGAGCACCCAGGGCTGGGAGGGGGTGCCCTGCAACTGGAGCGCCGGCAGGCCGAAGCCGACCAGGAAGACCAGCAGCAGGGTCGGCACCCCGCGGAACACGTCCACGTACAGGGTCGCGGCCAGGCGCAGCGGCTGCAGTCCGGGCGCGCGGGTGACCCGCACCAGGGCGATCAGCAGGCCCAGGACGAGGATCAGCACCTCGGCGATCAGGAACATCCGGACGTTGAGCCAGAAGCCGTCCAGGATCGCGGGGAACGTCCTGCGGAACTCCGCACCGTCCAGGAAGCGGCTGTGCAGCCGCTCCCAGCCGGGCGAGGCGACCACGGCCGCCGCCACCGCCGCCGCGCTGGCCAGGGTGCACAGGGTGGCGATCCACCGGTTGCGCCGCTGGCGGGTGCGGCGGAACCGCTCCCGCTCGCGTTGCCGCTCGCTGGGCCGGTACTGCTCGGTGGACCGGTACTGCTCGTCCTGCGGGTCGGCCTGCTGATCCAGCTCGGCCGTGGTCTCGTGCTCCACTGTGCGATCCGTTACGGCTTGAGCTCGGGGGCGTCGGCCGAGGCCGACAGCCACTGGGAGGTGATCTTGTCCAAGGTGCCGTCGGCCTTGAGCGCGGCGAGTGCCTGGTTGACGCAGGGGGTGAACCCGCTGCCCTTGCCCAGCAGCAGGCCGAACTGCTCCGGCGTGCCGCCGTCGTAGTTGAACTGGCCCAGGATCTTGCCGCCCTGCACCTGTGCGCCGGCCAGGTAGAACACGGTGGGCAGGTCGGTGACGAGCGCGTCGACCTGGCCGTTCTGCAGTGCGTTGACCTCGTCGTTGGTGGTGTTGAAGACGCTCGGCTGCTGGCCGGGCTTGATCTCGTCGAGCACCGCCTGGTAGCTGGTGGTGGCGACCTGCACGCCGATCTTGGCGCCCTTGAGCTCGGCCAGCGAGGTGGCGCCCGCGTACTTGGACTTGGCCAGCACCAGGACGGCCTGGTTGGCCGTGTAGTAGCTGGTGGAGAAGTCCACCGTCTTGGCCCGCTCCGGGGTGCTGGAGATCTGGTTGATGTCGAAGTCGAAGGTCTTCGGCCCGGGAGCGTAGGAGCTGTCGAACGGTTCGACGACCCACTTCACCTGGTTCTGGGCGAAGCCGAGCTTGCCCGCCACCGCATAGGCGACGGCGCTCTCGAAGCCCTTGCCGTCGGACGGGTCGTTGTTGTCGAACCACGGCGAGTAGGCCGGGGAGTCGGTGGCGACGGTCAGCTGCCCCTGCTGGTGCAGGCTCGGGCTGGTCGCGCAGTTGCCGGAGGTCGTCGTCGCGGCCGTGGCCGTGCTCTGGGGCTGGGGCGCGCAGGCGGCGGCCGCGAGCACCAGGACTGCGCCCAGCGAGGCGGCGAGGGACGTACGGAACGTACGGGACGTACGGGAGAGCGACATGAGGGGTCCTTGGAACAAGCCGTCCGGAACGGGCGGTGCGAAAGCGAAAGGAAAAGGAATACCGGGGGAGTGCGCTCAGCGACACAGATCGCCGGCGCAGCGCACGTTGTCAACGTGTCGGCGGCGCACCAGGCGGAGGATTCCGGACATGCGCGTCAGCATTCCGGGTGCTGCGGTGCGGTGTCAATCGACGTGGCCGTCATGTGAGACGCGGACGCCGTGACAAGGCGTCAGTGGGTGGGGGCGAGAACGCTGTCGCCCTCGCGCAGACCGAACAAATCGGCCGCGGAACCGCCCCGCACCACCAGTTCGGCGAATCCCAGGCCGGAACTTCCGGTGGTGATTCCCGGCTCGCCGTACGGCACATCGGGCAGCCGGTCGTAACAGCGCACCTGGACCCGGCGGCCGTCGCGCGAGCTGTGCACGGACAGGCCGTCCGACGCCCGGGAGCCGGGGATGGCGGCGACCGGGCGGTCCAGCTTGCAGTTGCCGAAGTTATCCACCACGGCGACCCGCACCGCGTCGGCCGCGCCGGCCGTGTCGGCCGGACCGGTTGCGCCCGGGGCCGACGCCTGCAGGGCGTGCGGCCGCGCGGGGACCGGGCGGCCGTCCACCAACCAGCGGGCCAGCAGCGGCACGTACCAGAGGCTGCGGAACTGGGTCCGCACGATCTCCTCGACCTCGGCCGGTGACAGCTCGGCCCACTGCGCGGCCGCGGCCTCCACCACCTCGCGCACGTCGGTGACCTGAACCTCGGTCAGCTCCAGGTAGGCCTGCAACGGCGCGAGGACCCGGGGGTTCAGCGTGCTGATCACCAGGTGCTGCTTGTGGCGGAAGTAGCAGAACGGCGCCCCGTTGGTCCAGGAGCCGTCCCGCGGCGCGATGTTGACCAGCACCACGACCGGATGCGTCGGCCCGCCGACGAGATCGGTGGCGCGCAGCAGGTCGAGCAGCGTGAGCGCGGCGACGCCCTCGGGGTCGGGCCCGGTCAGCGGCAGGACGCTCGGCGTGGCCCCGAAGAGCGCGGCGATCCTGGCCGACTGCCGGGCCACCGCGTTGGGGTCGGCGCAGTCGGTGAGTGAGATGACCGGGGGGTGGGTCATGGCGGTGTTCTCCCTGCGGATGGAAATGGCTGGGTGCGGCAGCCACGGGAAACGGCTGCGGCTGAGGCGGGTGAGGAATGAGGAATGAGGAGCGCGGAACACGCGGGGCAAAGGCAGAGGGGGCAATAAAAAACGGACCCCCCGTTGCCGGAGGGTCCGTCGCGTCTTGCGCGCACACGGCTTCGCTTAGCGAAGCGCCTCCGACATTCGGGGCATCATTCGCATCATGGCGAGAGCGGTGGTGTGCTGCATGGAGGGGACGATAGCACCGGAAATGCTCCTCCGATCCACCCTGACCACACTGTGGACAAGGCCGCCCCCGAAATGCCTTCCTCAATGCCCTCCCGGCGCGAGCGCGCGCTGGGCGTAGTCCGGCACGCAGGTCGGGACCTTCCAGTACACCGCCATCCCGAACGGACCCGACGTGGAGCCCGGGGGAACCGACAGCACCAGCGTCGACCCGGGCGGCATGGTGCGCGGCGTGATGCGCACCGCGAAGCTGCCGTCGGAGGAGGTCACCAGGCTCTCCCGCAGGATCTCGGGCGGCACCGCACCGCGGTCGGCCGCCGGGTGCTGGTCCAGGTAGGTCAGCACCGGGTCCGGCACCAGCACGCCGTCGGCCTTCGGGCAGCTGCTGGGCGAACTCTCCTGCACCGCCACGAACGGGATCCCGCGGGAGGCCAGGTCCTTCTGCAGCCTGGGGATCCCGTCCCGGTTGAAGAGCTTGACCAGGGTCTCGCCGTCGGCCCCCGTGGTGACCGCGTAGGCCGCCGATCCCGGCGAGGTGTCGTGCCCCAGCACCGGATAGGCGACCAGACCCGCCGTCAGCACGGTCAGAGCGCCTGCGGCGAGCAGCACCCGGGACCGCCGGGCGCGGGGCGCTCCGGGCGCGGTGGCGGGGACGGGCCGCTCCGCCGCGAGCAGGGCGAGCTGCTCCCCGAGCCGCTCCTGGAACGTGCCGGGCCTGTCGTTCATCGTGCGACCTCCAACTGCGGGACGGGGATGGGGGCTGGGCCGGTGTGCACGGCCCGCAGCAGTCGGCGCGCCCGGTGCAGCCGGACCCGGACGGTGGCGTGCGTGATGCCCAGCGCCTGGGCGGTCTCCGCCGTGCTCAGCCCGTCCAGCGCCACCAGGTCGAGGACGGCGCGCAGCGGCTCGGAGAGCGCGGCGTGGCGGTCGGCGAGCGCGCGGACGGCCTGCTGGGCGTCGATCCGCTCCTCCAGGGCGGCGATGTCCTGGTCGTCCAGCAGCCGGCGCCCACTGAGCCGCGCGACGGCGCCCTGCTCGCGGGTCCGCCCGCGGGCGTGGGCGGCGATCACGTTGCGCGCGATTCCGTACAGCCAGGCGATCGGCGCGCCCCGGTCCGGGCGGTAGCCGTCGGCGGCCTCCAGAGCGGCGACGAATATGTCCGCCGTCAGATCGGCGGCCAGCTGCGGGTCGGCGACCCGCCGGGTGGTGAAGCCGAGGACGGCTTCGACGTGGTCCCGGTAGAACTCGCCGAACGCCTCCGGCCCGGCGATCCCGGCCGGAGGATGCCCGCGTTCACGTCCGGTGCGGCGTGCTGGTCCGAGCATGGCGGCCTCCTGTCCCGAAGGACCCCGACCGGGTCCCCTCACCCGGTACTTGGTCGTCGGACGGAGAAGTGTTTCATCCGCTGTCGTTGCACGAGGAGCCGATTCGACGGGCCCGACCTCTCGCGCTCACGGCCGCCTCATGGTGGTGAACCTCGGGACGGGAAGATTCAGCACGCCGACCCGTCGTGGTGTGGCGACGGTCAGGGCCGGTTTGACGCCGAACGTCATCACCCTTGCGGCGAGGGCGTGTTCGCCGAGCCCGGGCAGCTCGGCGATGACCTGGCGCTGGTTCAGGTCCCAGACCCGGATGACGTCGTGGAGGATCTGGACCACGACGATCTGCCGGAGGTGGTCGTACGCCAGGGTCAGTTCCCCGGACTGGTCGCCCCCGGTGGTGCCGATCGGCAGGCGGCCGATCTCCGTGCCGGTGGCCGTCTCGTGGACGGCGATGCCGTTCGGGTCGGACACGCAGGCCAGTGCGCCGGAGGTACTGAGGGTGAGGCCGGTCACCACCGGGCGGCCGCCGAAGCTGTGCAGGCCCCGGCCGTTCGACCCGTCCCAGGCGACGGCCCCGGCCGGGGCCCAGCCCGTGCCGCCGCCCCAGCCGACCACGATGCCGTCGGCGGCGGCCAGCAGGTGCCGGGGGCGCGCGGTGCCCGCGAACTGCAGCCGACGGTTCGGCCCCGTCAGGGCGACGGGTGGCGCATCCGGCCCGGCCAGGGCGATCGCGCGGATGCCCTGGTGCTGGAACACGGCGCCGGTGGTGTACTGCCGAGACTCGTCCGGTGTGTCCAGCGGCCGGCCGAGGACGGGCGCCTGCCCTTGCAGATAGGCATCGACGAGGACCTGCCGGGTCCCGTGGGAGAAGGCGTCCGGAATCCACTGCAGGACGGTCAGGGCGGTGGCGTCGGGCCCGCCCGCCAGCACCGTGCCCTCGTCCGGGCCGAACAGCCCGGGTACCTGGAAGGCCGGGGACAGCCGCATCGTGCTGTGGACCTCCACCGACGACCAGAGCCGACCCAGGGCCTGGCCGCGCAGGCACACCGCCAGGGCGGGCGAGCCCTGGGCGCGGACCGGCTGCAACCACGCCTGCTCGACGACCTGTTCGGGCGAGCAGACGAACAGCGGCCGCAGGGCCTCCAGCGAGGTCGGGCCCTGGAGCGGCGGGTGGTCCGGCAGGGGCGGAACCGGACTCGGGATGCGGTCGACCCTCGCCGGTGCGAGCACGGTCGGGGTGTAGACCGGCGCGGGGCCCTGGAGGCTGCGGCGCAGCTTGTCGGCCGTCGCGAGCGCGTCCGGGCGCATCGCGGGGTCCTTGCTCAGCAGCGCGCTCAGCAACTCCGTGAGCGGTCCGGCGTTCACGGGCGGCGCGGGCTGCTGGGTGAGGATCGAGACGTACAGCGCCGTCAGTGTCGTCGCGTCGAACGGGCGGTGGCCCTCGACGATCGCGTACAGCGTCGCGCCGAGTGACCACATGTCGCTGGCGGGCGCGGCCTCGCGGCCCTCCAGCTGCTCCGGCGACATGTAGTGCGGGGTGCCGATCGCGACGCCGGTGCGGGTGAGCTGGGTGGTGGAGTCCAGGATCCGGGCGATCCCGAAGTCGGCGATGACGGCGCGGGTGCCGGAGAGCAGGACGTTCTCCGGCTTCAGGTCGCGGTGCACGACGCCGGCGGCGTGGGCGTGGGCGAGTGCGTCGGCCATGGCGGCGCCGAGCTCCGCGACCCGGCGCCAGTCCATGGCCCCGCGTACGCGGACCTCCTCGGCGAGGGAGGAGCCGTGGACCAGTTCCATCACGATCCACGGGATGCCGCCGTCGGTGACGACGTCGTGGACGGTGATCACCCCGTCGTGCCGCAACCGGGCCGCGACGCGCGCCTCGCGCATCGCCCGCTCCACCAACTCGTGGCGCTCCTCAGGAGGCAGATCGTCCGGGAGCATCAACTCCTTGACCGCGACGACCCGGTCGAGGTGGGCATCGTGGCCGCCCCACACCCGGCCCATCCCGCCGCGCCCGATCAAGCGGTCCAGCCGGTACCGGCTGTTGACCATGTACCCCACCCCAACAGACATGTGGATCACTCTAGGCCGTAGGTCGCGGGGCGTTGAATCGAATGGTTCGGGCCAGGGACGGTGTCCAGGGCCGTCCGGGCCGTCTTCCGAGTCGATGCCGTATCCCGGTTCGCGCAGGCGGGCCGAAGGCGCGGTCACATTTCCGATCCCAGGCGCGGGTCAGGACCGATCCTGTCCTGGTTCACCGCTACCTTCGAGGTGTCTTAGGCACGTTAGAGAGGAAATGACACATGATCGACCATGTTTTCCTGAATGTGAGCGACCTGGACCGTTCCGCCGAGTTCTACATGCAGGCACTGAAGCCGTTCGGCATCAGCGAGCTGGTCGACTTCGACGGCTCGACCGCCCCGGAGTGGGTCGGCGACCTCAAGGGGTTCGGCGCCGGCGGGGTCTTTCCGCTCTGGCTGCGCGAAGGCGCCGCCACGGCAGGTACGCACGTCGGCTTCACCGCACCCTCGAAGGAGGTGGTCGACGCGGCGTACGCGGCGGCCATCGCCGCCGGCGCGACCGACAACGGCGCACCCGGGGACCGCCCTTACTTCGCACCCGGGTACTACGCGGCCAACGTCCTCGACCCCGATGGGTACAGCCTGGAGTTCACGTACCACGGGAAGCCCTGACGAGGTCGACGTCGAGGTGGACGCCCGCCCCCAGGCGGCGTTCATGATGTCGAGCAGTCCGCCGTCCGGGAAGTGCACGACGAGCGTGGCCGCGAACGGCAGGTGCACGGGCCCTGGGCAGGCGGGGGAGCGATCGCGGTCATGGGGGCGGAGTCCTTCGCGGGAGAACGCCGGGCGGCTTCGAGCAGGCGGCGCGTCAGCATCGCCATATCGCGGCCGTTCCATGGTCGTTAACTGTTGATGTCCGGGCTTGGGCGAGCGATCGCGATCGCCCGGCCACGGCAAAAGCAACAGGCCCGTTCAGCCGCGGAAACGCGGGTGAAACCGCATCAACAAAAGGTTGATCCGCCGTTCCAGGCGATGGGCCCCACAACCCGTCCCTCCCAAGCTCTGCTCCGCCTCCGGAGGTCCCCTGTGTCCCAGGCCCCTGACGCATCCGTATCCGCGTCCACCGCCTCACCCGCCGCCCGGCATCCGGTCGACGCGCTCCTGCCACCTGCCCGGCTCGGACTGCTCGGTCTGCAGCACGTGCTGGTGATGTACACCGGCTGTGTCACCGTCCCGCTCGTCTTCGGCGCGGCGGCCAAGCTCGACACCGCCACCATCGGCCTGCTCATCAGTGCCGACCTGCTGGTGGCCGGCCTGGTGACGCTCCTTCAGGCGCTCGGCATCGGCAAGGTGCTGGGCGTGCGGCTGCCCGTCGTGGCCGGTGCCACGTTCACCGCCGTCACCCCGATGGTCCTGATCGCGGGGGAGTACGGCATGCAGGCGGTCTACGGCTCGATGATCGCCGCCGGTGTCTTCGGGCTGCTGGCCGCGGTCCCGTTCGCCCACGCCGTGCGGTTCTTCCCGCCGCTGGTCAGCGGGTCCGTCATCACCGTCATCGGACTGTCGCTGATCGGCGTCGCCGCCGGGCTGATCGCGGGCAACGACCCCACGGCGAAGGGCTACGCCGCCCCGGGCCACCTCGCCCTGGCCGGCGGCATCGTGCTGCTCATCGTCTTGGTCAACCGGTTCGCCGGCGGCTTCCTCTCCCAACTCGGCGTGCTGCTCGGCCTGATCGTCGGCACGCTGATCGCTGTCCCGATGGGGCTGACGGACTTCTCCGCCGTGGACGGCGCCGACTGGTTCGGCCTGGCCTCGCCCCTCCACTTCGGGGCGCCGCGCTTCCCGGTCGCCGCCGTGATCTCGATGTGCGTGGTGATGCTGGTGACGTTCACCGAGTCCACCGCCGACATGCTCGCCGTCGGCGAGATGACCGGCCGCCCGCTCTCCCGCAGGGACCTGGCCCGCGGCCTGGCCGTCGACGGTCTCTCCGGCGTCTTCGGCGGCATCATGAACGGCTTCCTGGACACCGTCTTCGCCCAGAACGTCGGCCTGGTCGGCATGACCAAGGTCCGCAGCCGCTACGTCGCCGCGGTCGCCGGCGGCATCCTCGTCGTCCTCGCCCTCATCCCCAAGCTCGGCGAGATCGTCGCCTCCCTGCCGGGACCGGTGATCGGCGGCGCCGGCCTGGTCATGTTCGCCACCGTCACCTCGGTCGGCATCAGCACCCTGCGCAAGGTGGAGTTCGAGGGCACCGGCAACCTGTTGATCGTCGCCGTCGCGATCGGCCTGGGCATGCTCCCGGTCGTGGCGCCGTCCTTCTACCATGCCTTCCCGATCTGGGTGCAGATCATCGGCGGCAGCGCCATCACCAGCGCGACCCTGGCCGCGTTCCTGCTGAACCTGCTGTTCAACCACTCGCCCAGCCGGAAGAAGGTCGAGGTGGCCGGCGCGGACCCGGGCGCGGTCCCGACGGCCCTGCCCGACTCCGCGCCGGCCACCTGAGCAACGGCACCGCGCTACCGCTGGGCCCCGCCCAGCACGTGCTGCCGCCCCCAGGCGCCGAGCGGGCCGAGTGCCGCGTTCAGCTCGCGGCCCGGCTCGGTCAGCGAGTACTCGACGCGGGGCGGCACCTCGTCGTACGCCTCGCGGTGCACGATGCCGTCGGCCTCCAACTCCCGCAGGTGGGCGGCCAGGACCTTCTCGGTGATGCCCGGCACCTGGCGGCGCAGCTCGCCGAACCGGCAGTGCGGGCGGTCGGCCAGCGCCCACAGGATCAGCACCTTCCACTTGCCGCCGATCACGTCCATCGCGGCGTCGATCCCGCAGACGTACGCCCCCGGCCTCGGCACGGTCGCCATGCCCCACCCCTTTCGATCTCGTTGCTCACCTCAGGGTAAGCACCCACTCCGAAGTACGTACTTGATCATGGTCGCGGCGGCGCCGAGGCTGATCGGCATGGCACACACCACACTTGACGCAGTCCACGAGAAGACCCCCGTCACCCTGCTCGGCCTCGGCGCGATGGGCGGCGCGCTGGCCCGCGCCTGGCTCGCCGCCGGGCACCCGCTCACCGTCTGGAACCGCACCGCCGCCCGGACCGGGCCGCTCGCCGCCGAGGGTGCCGTGGTGGCCGCCACCGCCGCCGAGGCCGTGACGGCGAATCAGCTGGTGGTGGTCTGCCTGTTGGATGACGCCTCGGTCGAAGAGGCGCTGGCCGACGTCGAGTTGGCGGGCAAGGACCTGGTCAACCTGGTCACCGGCACCCCCGGCCAGGCCCGCGCCTGGGCCGAACGGCGCGGCGCCCGCTACCTGGACGGCGGGATCATGGCCGTCCCGCCGATGATCGGCGTCCCGGCCGCCGGCCCGTACGTCTTCTACAGCGGCTCGGCCGAACTCCTCGCGGACCACCGCGCGGCGCTCATCGCCCCGGCGGACGCCCGCTTCGTCGGCACCGACCCCGGCCGAGCGGCCCTCTACGACGTCGCCCTGCTCAGCGCGATGTACGGGATGCTCGCCGGAGTCGCCCACGCTTTCGCGCTGGTCCGCGAGGAGCCCGTGGCACCGGGCGAGTTGGCGCCGCTGCTGGGCGGCTGGCTCACCGCGATGACCGGCTCGATCGACCGGACGGCCGCCCAACTGGCCGTCGGCGACTACACCGTCGGCGTCGTCTCCACCCTCGCGATGCAGGTGGCCGGCCAGACGACACTGCTGCGCACGGCCGAGGAGCAGGGGGTGAGCACGGAACTGCTCGCGCCGTACTTCCGCTTGATGGAGCGCCGGCTCGAACTCGGCGGCGGGGAGGAGGACCTGACGGGTGTGATCGGCCTGCTGCTGCCGCGTGCCGGCTGATCTCGCCCGAGGCCGGGTTCGCACCCGCGGCGACGGATCAGTTGTCGGCGCCGTCGACCGCCGCGACGCACCACGCGGATGGGCTCCCGCCGGCGTGCGGGAGCCCATCCGCGCCCTGTCGGCGGGTCAGCCGCGGTGCTGCTCGACGTGACGGATCAGGTCGCCCACCGTGACCAGGTTCTTGGCCTCGTCCTTGGGCAGTTCCACGTCGAGCTCCTGCTCGATCTGCCGGCGCAGGAGCGCGCTCTGCTTGGGGCTGATGTCCAGGTCGTCCGCGAACGCGGCCTCGGGCGTGACGAGGGCGTCGGCGACACCCAGCTGCTCGGCGACGATGTGCCGGACCTGCTCGGCGATGCTGCTCACTTTCCACCCTTTGCGTGCTTGTCGATGTATTCGACGGCGTCCCGCACCGTACGGATCTTCTCGGCGTCCTCGTCCGGGATCTCGATGTCGAAGCCCTCCTCGAAGGCCATGACCAGTTCCACTGTGTCGAGCGAGTCCGCTCCCAGGTCATCGACGAACGACGCCGAGGGCGTGACCTCGCCCTCATCGGTGATGCCCAGCTGCTCGATGATGATCGCCTTCACCTTTTCCTCAACCGCGGTGGCAGCCAACCGGATCCCTCCCCACACTCGGGTACCACGGACAGGGCAGCCCAACGGACTGGATAGGCCCGTCACCGGCACGCCCTCAGAGGTCCCAGGTCTAGCACCGCATGTACGGGTCACGATGGGAAATCCCCAGTCAGCGGCGGGAATCCGAGGGCTTGTGGTATGCGCACGGCTCACCTGGTGGCCGGGCTGCCGCACCAGCCGCCTTGGACGTGCCGGTGTCGTGGGTCAGCGGCAGTAGGGCAGTTTGGGGATGGGCTCGTTGACGCGGACGCCGGAGACGTAGGCAGCGGGGAGGTAACCGCCCTCGTCGAGGTGGGCCCAGTAGTGGTTCTGGGGCTGGTTGCCGTACGGGCTGGTGAAGTAGCCCCCCGCGCGCTGGCACCAGGCGGTCATGGTGCGCGGGCCGATGTAGGTGTGCAGGACGAGGCTGTTGGCGGAGGCGTCCCCGAACACCTTGAAGTCGGCCACGTTCACCCGCAGCCCCACGCTCCGTTGTTGCTGCGGTGCCGCGGCGGCCGTGGGAGCCAGCGCGAGGGAGGCGACCAGGGCGGCGCCGGCCGCCAGGGCCGTCATGCGGGAGGGAGAAGGGAGGATCGTGATCATGAAGCCGGTTCTATCCGGGCCCGTCGCCGCGGGGCCAGGAGGGGTGCGCCGGATCCATCCGATCGGCCGAACACATTCACCCGGCGGCTCGGCGGACCGCGGTGGAGGCATCTCCAGGGCGGCGGGGGAAGCCGGCGCGGCACCGATGGCGCCAACGGCAGGTCGATATCACCTGGTAGCGCCGGGCGTTGACGGCCGGTCAACCGACTTCACCCCGTCCCTGATGCGGCCGGGACGGGGTGCTCGAAATTCGTTCGCCCGAAATCCGCCGCTACGTCAGCAAGGCGCTGCGGCCCAATCGGCAGCGACGGTCCGAGGCCGCAAATGAGATCGCGGTCGCGGCGCCGGACGACGCTCTACTGGTGTGCCGAAACCCCGTTGCGCGGTGGTGGAGGATGAGGCGCATGGTCACCAAGGAGCGCGCCGTCGAGCTTGTCGAAGCCCTACTGCTGCGCGAGCATGAGGCTTCACCGTGGTTGCCTGAACTCGGTGTCATCAAGGTCGAGGAACATGCCCTCGGGTGGTTGGTCTTCCTCCAAGGGGTGGAGTACATCCGCACCCGCCGGTTCGAGGACATGCTGATAGGCCAGGGCCCGTACCTGGTGGATCGGCAAGACGGAAGCATCCATCACATCCCGGTGACCACGTATGTGCGCGAGGGGTGGGAGGCCCTCTACCGGGAGCACCTCAACCCGGCCGCGCCGCCGGAGGGGTTGGTCACGGTGGTTGCGGCAGTGCTGCGCTCCGACGGAGCGCTCGCGGCGATGCGGTATCTGCGCAAGCAGGCCCCGAAGCTGGGACTGCAGGACGCGAAGGACTACGTCTTGGCGCTGCAGACCGGATCCCAGCCTTCGGAACAGCTGGTGAGTCTCACCCAGCAGCCGGAGGAGAGCCCGTACCAGTGGATCGAGACGTTGGCAGGCCCAGCGGAGAAGCGGTCCGGTTGAGCGGTTGAGGGCCCGCCCGTGTGGCTGGTCCGGTAGTCGCGTTCCTCGCTGGTCCGGGTTCTTGCGGACGAGGTGGAAGATCGCGTCCACGATCCGCCCGTCTGCGGGTGGGCCGTCGCTACGACCAGGACACCCGGATCTGCTTGCGGACCTCGCGGACGTCGACGACATCGAATCCGCTCTGGTGACGCACGACGTGCTGGACCTCGTCCGAACCCGAGTATCGGAGGAACCCGACCCAGCCCTGCGTGATCGCCTGCCGAAGGAGCCACTCGACGACCTCCATCACCACGCCGAACTCGTCGTCATGGACACACGTCCGGACGGTCAGGGCCCACGGAGCGCCGCCGTCCAGGCTCGGTTTGTCCACGGACCGGACCAGTCGGGACGTGTCCGCCCCGTCGAACGAGTGGCTGGCCGAGTCACCGGCGAAGACCTGCCACGGGTGTCCCCACGACTCCCAGTCGGCCGACTCAAGCACCGGTGGCGCTTCCGCCTGCCCCAGGAGCCACCTCAGCTCGTGCAGCGCCGACTCGGGCAGGTCCGACCTCAGGTCCACGGCAAGGAACAGGTCGTAGTAGTCACTCACGCCTCGGACCCTAGTGCTGTGACCGAATAGGTTCGCCGGGTTTATCAGCCGAGACAGGGCCAGCGGTGTTGGGTAGCCTCGCCCCCGTGGTGGATCAAGAGCAGTACGTCCAGTATCGGGACGATTCGAAGGTGTTGGCAGCTATCGGGGCGCATGTTGATGCCCAGGTCGGCCGGGTGACCGTCCGGCTGCCCAGGACAGTGGCCGAAGCCGCGATGGACGCGTGGGAGCGTGACGAGTTGGGCGGGCGCGCTCCCGAGACCCACGAGGAGTACATGCAGCGGGACCGGGCCGCCGAGCTGGCCTTTATCGGCCTCGCGATCTCGGAGCGCGGTCGCCGGGAGGGCGAGGAGGTCGTGATCGACCTCGATGTCGCCTCCGCTGGGGCGGCCTTGCGGGCGTCGCAGTAGTCAGGCCGCGGCGGCCACCGGCCGGCCGCCCCAGCGCAGGCCTTTCTCGCTGCGGATGCGAGCGCGCTCGCGGCGCTGGGCGGCCAGGACGTCGGGGTGGCGGGCGTTGACGTTTCGCCAACGCAGGTAGGTGTGGAGCGCGCGAGTCTGGACCGTGTGGTTCGGGTGGTTCGAGTTGGCGAGCGTGAACTGCCGCAGCGGGCCGAAGTGCGCCTCGATCGGGTTCGCCCAGGAGGTGTTGGTCGGGGTGAAGCACAGGTGGACGTTGTTGTTCTTCGCCCAGCGCAGGATCTTCTTGCCGTTGTGGGCGGAGAGGTTGTCCAGGATCACGTAGACCAGGGCGCCGTCCGGGCGGGCGGCCCGGATCGATCTGAGCGCGGCCAGGGTGTTCACGGTGCCCTTCCGGCGCCGGTTGACGCCCCAGAGAGTGTCGTCGCCGACCGAGTAGCAGCCGTGGAAGTAGGTCACGCCGTGGGTGCGCTTGTAGGTCGCCGGCAGCCGGTCCGGTTTGCTCTGTTCGGCCCAGCAGTTGCCCGCGGTGGGGCGGATGCCGAGCGGGCCGAACTCGTCGAACGTGAATGTGCGGTCGGGGAAGTGCTCCAGGACGTGCTCGATCCGGTCGAGCTTGGCGTCGTAGTCGGGGTCGGTGGACTCCTTCCAGGTCTTGGTGCGCTGGAAGGTGACGCCGCGTCGGGCGAGCAGGCAGCGCAGGGCTTCGCGGCCGATGCGGATCACCCGGCCGTGGACGCGGCGGAGGTAGGCGAGCAGTTTGCGGATGGACCAGCGTGTGAAGGGCTGCCCGAGCTTGGCGGGGCGGGTGGTGGCCGTCTGGACGACGAAGTCCTCGTCGTCAGGACTGAGTGGGCGGGGACGGCCTCCCGCCCATCGAGGGTCCAGGCAGGCCAGACCGATCTCGTTGAACCGGTGGATCACGTCCCGCACGGTGTCTTCGTCCGCTTGGACGAGTTGGGCGATGACCGGGACCCGGTTGCCGCCAGCCGAGGCCAGCAGCATCATCGCCCGCCGGTAACGCACCGAGCTGGTGCTGCCCCGACGCACGATCCGCTGTAACTGCCGGCCCTCCTGGTCCGTCAGTCTCCGGACCCTGACCGGCTCCGCCACTCGCCTCGCTCCTCCGAGTTGAAACGTCTCGTCGACATCCAACCGGCCGAGGGTCCGAGAGCGCCAACTCGGCGGACCTTCTCGGTCAGAGCACTAGCTTCGGCCTCTGACGGCAATCCCCGAACCGGCACCCGGCCCATGGCGACCGCGGAGCCGGCCAGGGCGCTTCCGGAGGCCGTGACGAGGTCTCAGGGCACCAGTTTGTGATCAAAGCCTTGACACTGGCGCGAACGACCCGTTCGATGTCCTTCGCCGTGTTCGATATCGTCGAGTTTCAGCTACCGATGTTCACTTTTGGTAGTTGTTGGTGACTCACTTCCTCCTCCTCTCAGCGCTCCTGCCGGTGCGTCACGGCCAGGAGGTTCAGTGGGTCGGCTTCAGGGATGGGGAAATAGAGAATGGCAACGAGAACGAGTCGGTCTTCACGACTGCGGCGGGCAGCCGTGGCGGCGGGCGTCCTGGTGGCGGGGGTCGGCGCGATCCCGGCCGCGGGCGCTGCCGCGTCCGCCGCCACTGCGGCACCGCTGCTCCAGGTTCCGCCGATGGGGTGGAACGCCTGGAACAGCTACGGGTGCAGCGCGACCCAGTCGCTGATCGAGTCGGTCGCGGACAGCATGGTGGCGAACGGCATGCGGGACGCCGGGTACCGGTACGTCAACGTCGACGACTGCTGGATGACCCGTGACGCGAACGGCAACCTGACCGGCAACTCCAACTACCCCGACATGAAGGGCCTCGGCGACTACCTGCACGCGCGGGGCTTCAAGTTCGGCGTCTACGAGTCGCCGGGCGCCAAGACCTGCGCCGGATACTCCGGTAGCGCCGGGCACGAAGTCGCCGACGCCAACACCTTCGCGTCCTGGGGCGTCGACTACCTCAAGTACGACTACTGCGAGAGCGCCTCGTCGCTGTCCGCCCAGGTCGCCGACTTCGCCAAGATGCGCGCCGCGCTGCAGGCGACCGGCCGGCCGATCGTCTTCAGCATCAACCCCAACAGCGGCAGCAACACCGGCGCGGGCGTCAGCCGGGACTGGAGCGACGTCTCCGACCAGGCGCGCAGCACCGAGGACATCGGGGACCAGTGGTGGGGTCAGAGCTGGCCCAACGGCGTCGCCAACATCGTCAGCGAGAACGCCACGCTGGCCTGGCGGGCCAAGCCGGGCTCGTTCAACGACGCGGACATGCTGGAGGTGGGCAACGGCGGGCTCAGCACGACCGAGGAGCAGACCCACTTCGCCATGTGGGCGATGATGGCCTCGCCCCTGATCGCGAGCGCCAACCCGAGCAGCATCAACGCGACGTCGCTGGCGCTGCTGGAGAACCCGCGACTCATCGCGCTCGACCAGGACGCCCTGGGCCTGCAGGCGAGGGTCATCGGCGGGAGCCGACTGGTCAACTCCTCGGGCTCGCTCATCCTCGCGAAGCCGCTCAGCAACGGGGACGTCGCGCTCGCGCTCTACAACGGGTCCGACAGCGCGCAGACCCTGAGCACCTCGCTGGCCGCGGTGGGCATCCCCGGCACCGGAACCTGGACCGACCAGTTCACCGGCACCGTCGTCCAGAGCGGCGCCGCCGCCATCACCACCCAGGTCCCGGCCCACGGCACCGCGGTCTACCGGGTCACCGCGCCCAGCGCGCCGGCCTCCTGGTACAGCTCGCTGATCGACCCCACCGCGGCCGCCCAGAGCTACCAGGCCGAGGACCCCGCCCACTCGATCGTGGCGGGCCGCTGGACCGGCAACTCCGGTGCGGTCTTCGCGTCCTGCCCGGTCTGCTCGGGCGGTGAGAAGGTGAGCTGGATCGGGGGGACGAACAAGCTCTACCTCAACGGCATCTACGCCCAGAACGCCGGCACCTACCCGGTCACCGTCCAGTACCTGAACGGTGACGGCGGCGCTCGCTACGCCTCGATCTGGACCAACGGCGAGAACCTGCAGAAGGTCTCGTTCCCCGGCAACGGCAACTGGAACTCGACCCAGACGGCGACCGTGGAACTGACGCTGAACGCGGGCTACAACACCATCACCTTCGGCAACGAGTACGGCGGTTGGGCCCCCGACCTCGACATGATCTCGGTGCCCGCCACCGGCTGACCGCGCAACCCCCACCCGAAGGGAGCAGCCGCCGGTCCGGCCTGGCGTTGCGACCGCTCCCACGAGGCCGTTCGACGGCACCATGTGGTTACCCCCGGGTGGACGCCGGCGTCCACCCGGGGTGTGCGCAGTCGTGTGTCGGAGCCGGCCATCGACAGGGGTACCAGCATGGACCGTCCCCACGCCTGCCGCCCGGGGCGCCGGGCCGTCCTGGCTGCCCTCGGGGCGGCGGCGGGCGCGGTGGTCGCCGGCTCTCCCGCCAGCGCGCAGGACGGTTCCGGGATCGAAGGGATCCATGGTGCCGGGACCCGAAAGCGCCAGATGCGGGGTGTGTGGATCACCTCCCTGGGCAACATCGACTGGCCGCGGCGCCACCGGCTGGACGCCGAGCACGCGCGGGCGGACTTCACCGAGCTCCTCGACGAGGTCCGCGCGATCGGGTTCAACGCCGTGTTCGTCCAGGTCCGGCCCACCGCCGACGCCTTCTGGCCGTCCCCGTTCGAGCCGTGGTCCCAGTGGCTGACCGGTACTCAGGGACGGGACCCCGGCTGGGACCCACTGGAGTTCATGGTCCGCGCGGCCCACGAACGCGGCCTGGCGTTCCACGCGTGGTTCAACCCCTTCCGGGTGGCGATCCACCCGGATCCCAGCAGGCTGGTTCCCGGTCACCCCGCCCGTCGCAACCCGCACTGGACCGTCGTCTACCGCGGCGAGATCTACTACAACCCCGGCATCCCCGCCGTCCGCGCCTTCGTCCAGCAGGCCGTCATGGACGCGGTCCTGCGGTACGACATCGACGGCGTGCACATCGACGACTACTTCTACCCCTACCCCGACCGCACCGAGTTCGACGACGCCGCCGCGTTCGCCGCGCACGGCCGCCGGTTCACCGACCGTGCCGCCTGGCGCCGCGACAACGTCAACGTGATGGTCCGCCAGCTGCGCGACCTCGTCCGGGCCGCCCGCCCCGAAGCGGTCTACGGGGTCAGCCCGTTCGGCGTCTGGCGCAACCAGGCCACCGACCCGGGCGGCTCCCGCACCCAGGCCCTGCAGTCCTACGACGCCCAGTACTGCGACACCCGCGCCTGGATCCGCAACGGCTGGGTCGACTACATCGCACCGCAGCTCTACTGGTGGATCGGCTTCACCATCGCCGACTACGCCGTCCTCGCGCCCTGGTGGGCCGAGCAGACCGCCGGCACCGACACCTTGCTCTGGATCGGCCAGTCCGCCTCCCGCCCCGGTGCCCCCGACCGTCCCAGGCCCTGGCAGGACCCGGCGGAGCTCTCCCGTCACCTCGCCCTCAACGCCACCCTGCCCGCCATCGGCGGAGACCTCTTCTTCAGCGCCCGCTCCGTCCAACTGGACCGCATCGGCGCCATCCGGCAACTGGCCCGCGCACACTGGCAGCACCCGGCGCTGGTCCCGCTGCCGCCCCGACTCGCCGCCACCGCCCCACCCGCCCCGCCCACCCTGACACCCTGCGCCGACCCACCCGGCCTGACCATCACGCCCTCGCCACGCCCCGACAGCCCGCGGCCGTTCCAGTACGCCCTGTACCACTACGGCACCGACCCCGGACCGGAGCCGCCCGCCGACGCCGCCCGCCTCAGCACCTTGCTACCGGCCCACCACCTCGACCGGTTCCACCCTCCCGCCACCGCACCGGGCCCCTGGTACGCCGTCACCGCCGTCGACCGCGCCGGCCGCGAGAGCCCCGCCAGCGCACCCGTGCGGCTGTCCTCCCGCTGACGCCGATGGAGGGCTCCGGGCGGAACCGGCAAGCGTGCCGTGGTCAGGTGAGCGGGTCGCACACGTTGGTATCGGTCAGGTCCGAGGTCAGGCAGCCGGTCAGCTTCGGAGGCAGACCGGAGTAGACCATGGTCCCGCGGGGCGCCATTTCCTCGGTGAGCAGGGTCCCGGTGGTCGAGTCGAAGATGAAGAAGTTGCAGTTACTGTTGTCGCCGCGCGCCTGGACGATCAGCCCGCCACCGGGCGTGGGCGTCGCCAGCACCGAGCAGGTGCCGTTGGTGATGGTCGTGCCGCCGCCGATCGTCTGGGCCTGGGCCGAGGCCGCGGCGCCCAGGCCGAGCGTGGCTGCCGCGAGCGCGACGGCCAGTGCGCGTCCGGGAGTTGAGGTGAATCGCATGGTGATCCTCCGGTCAGGGGGTTCGCCCGCGGGCTCGGTGCCGGGGCACACCCCGAACCTCAGCACTCGGCGGCGCGCGGAGCAACCGGTCGCGCACGATTCCGGACGTTCCCGCACACTCCCGCACGCCCCCCGGACGGCGTCGGACGCCTCGTCACGTCCTGGGCCGTCACCTTCCGAGGCCGGGCTCGGAAATTCAGTCGCTCGTGGTGCATCCCGTGCTTACTCTCTTAATCGAAGCAAGGAACGAAACGACGAAGCATCAATCAGCAAGTAACAAGTAACAAGCAACAAGCAAGCGTTGAGCGCTGGGACGCAAGCGGGGCTGTAACCCCTGCTCCCTCACGGGATGGCGAGGTTCGATTCCTCGGCGACGCACTGGTCTGTAGCTCAATCGGCAGAGCGTCCGTCTCCAAAGCGGAATGTCGCAGGTTCGAGTCCTGCCAGGCCAGCGAGGTGCGCACAGCATTCGTGTGCGCACGGTACGGCGTCGTACCCCAATGGTAGAGGGAGCCGGTTCAGGACCGGTCCAGTGTGCGTTCGAATCGCACCGACGCTACGTCAGCAAGGCGCTGTGGCCCAATCGGCAGAGGCGGCGGTCTGAGGGGCCGCAGGTTGCAGGTTCGAGTCCTGCCAGCGTCACGAGCGGGGGTCCGGGAAATGCCGTGGGGCGGTCGGCCCGGTCGAGGTGGGGCGTAGGGGCTGCAGCCGGTTGGCGGCGGTCTCGTCCGGGCGACCCGGGGCACGGCCGACGGAGCGGCGGCTCAGCGCGACCGTTCGCGCGCACGGGCGCCGGCCCCGTAGTTGCCCAGGTCGAGTGCGAAACCCAGGACGACCAGTGCCCAACCCCAGCCCGGAACCCCGTGACCGGGGCGGTAGGTGAGGACGTACATGAGTGTGCCGAACGGGACGAAGACCAGCCCGAGCAGCGGCAGCACGATGCCGTGGAAGGCACGGTGGACCAGGTTGGTGAGCAGCCAGACCAGCCCGAGGGCCAGTCTGGGCGAGGCTCCCGCGAGCAGGGCCAGAACACAACCGCATCCCATGTCGTCTCCTCCGTCGTCGTGCCGGTCCGCGAGCGGGAGCGCCGCGCCGACCGACCGGCGGCCGTGCCCGTGGCGAGGGCCGGGACTCGGGGATGCCGTCGAGCGGGGCCCCACCGGTCGGACCCCCTGCCTCCCCAGGCTCGGCGGCCTGACCCAACGTCACCAGCCAGGTGGTCCGCACAGGTGATCGAGGCCACCGCATGCTGACGTCCCGTCACTTCGCGGCGCGCCGCCGATCGGCCGCATCGCGGCCCGGCTCGCCACGCGGTCGGGCTCCGCCAGGTACTGGCTGGTCAGCAGCATGGTTCGCGCTGTCTCAGCCACCCTGTGCGGGCCTGCACGGCGTCCGGCCCGACGCCGCCGACAACGCCTGCTCACCAGCCTCACCGTCGACGGCCGTAGCCACGGCGCCACCACGCGATCGGAGAACGGCACCGCCTACGGTCACACCGCAGCGCCGTCCAACCTGCGGGGCTACCCGGCTGTCGGCTCGTCGCCCCGGCGGTGTTCCGCCAGGCCCTCCGCTATCGCCTGGGCCAGTTCCGCCTGGCCCGTGTAGTGCGCGACGTTCGGCGAGATGCGTCCCGATTCCGTCAGGTCGTCCGTGCGCACCACCAGGACCGGCTGCCTGGCCAGGGTCTGGCCATCGCCCGCCGGTGGCAGCAGGACCACCCGCAGGTCGGCCGCGCGCATCCGGTCGCCGACGCGTCCCGGGGGGACCGACAGGCACAGGTGGTAGTCGCACGACGCACTGCCCAGCAGCTCGACCGGGTACTCCAGGGTGCCCGGCCCCACCGGCGCGCCGCGGTCGGTCAGGTCGGCGACGATCGGGGCGACCTGCTTGAGGAAGCGGATCCCGACGCCCGCCGGCATCCGCACCCGCAGCGCGAGGTCGCGGGCGAAGCCCTGCCGGGTGCTCTCGATCAGCGAAGCCAGCTCGTGCGCGAGGTTCCCGCGCGGCCCGGTGTCGGCGGCCGGCGCGGCCACGATGTCGACCGTTCCGCTCAGCGCCTGGGTGATCGACCTGAGCTGGCTCACCTCCCAGTCGGTGCCGATCCCGCGCGCGTGGCAGACGAAGCGCCCGGCCGAGGCGGCCAGCGCTGTGGCCAGTTCCCCGGGCGTCTCACCGGTGGCCACCAGGTCGGTCAGTAGCACCGCGGTGCGCGCGGTGTCGGCGTGGGCGGTGAACAGCCGGTCGGCGAGCCGGATCCAGCGCCCGAAGGCTGCCGCCCCGACGGGCCGCAGTTGCTCGACGGCAGCCCGCGCCTCGGCCCTGGTCAAGGCGTTCGCCCGGGTCAGCCGCATGCTGTCGGGATACAGCATCCGCGCGTACTCGGAGCCGGCCACCAGGGCGAACGCGACGCCGTCGTCGAGGCGGTCGACCGCCTCGGCCACCTGCTGCCTGACGGCTCGGAAGTCCGCCTCCGGCAGCCGGTCGGAGAGCCCGAGCAGGAAGACGAACGAGCGCGGCGCGGCGGCCGCCGAGGCCGGGGCGCCGGCGCCGGCGTCTGCGCCGGTCACGGTGAGGATGGCGTTGGCTTCCACGGCATCCTGCGTCAGGTACTCGTTCTGGAACACCTGGAGGCCGATGCCGGAGGAGGCCGGGGGCTCGGTCGGCGGTGGCGGTACCGAAGACGCACCGCCGCCCGGCTGCAGCGGCAGTCGCCGCAGCCGGGCGGCGACCTCTGCCGCGTTCCCGGGCCGGGCTGCCGGGTCCTTGCTCAGCAGTGCTGAGACGAGGTGCTGGACCGCCACGGGCAGGCCTGGGCGCCGCTCGGCCAGCGGCGGTGGTGGCGTGTTGATGTGAGCGAACATCACCGCCTGGTAGTCCCCGCCCGAGGCGAACGGCGGTCGCCCGGTGAGCAGCGTGTAGAGCACGCACCCCAGGGCGTACAGGTCGGCCCGCCCGTCGACCCGCTGCCCCAGGCACTGCTCCGGGGCCATGTAGGCGGGCGTGCCCGGGTTCGCGCCGTCCCGGGTGAGCTCGGAGTCGGCCCGGATGAACCCCGCGATGCCGAAGTCGCACACTTTGACCCGGCCGTCGGTGAGCAGCATGAGGTTGGCAGGCTTGATGTCCCGGTGGACGACGTCCGACCGGTGGGCGTGGGCGAGCGCGTCGGCGGCCTGGGCGGTCAGCTCCACCGCCTGCTCCACGGGCAGGGGTGAGCCGCGCTCCTTGAGCACCGCGGCCAGGTCCCGCCCGTCGATCAGCTCCATCACCAGGAAGAGCTGCCCGTTCCAGTCGCCCGTGTCGAAGACCTGGGTGATGCCGGGGTGCCGGAGCCCGGCGGTGACCCGCGCCTCGCGCTGGAACCGGTCGAGGAGTTCACGGTCGACGGCGGTGTGGGTGGAGAGGAACTTGATCGCGACCGGCCGCTCCAGCCGGAGGTCGTGGGCACGCCAGACCTCACCCATGCCGCCCCGCCCGAGCAGCTTGTCCAGCCGGTACCGGCGGTCGACGTACGTCCCGACAGCGTTCATGCCCCCGCCCCCTACGTGCCCCGGTCACTGTACTGCGCCCTGTTCGGGGCGCGGGGGAGGGCGCGGTGGTCAGGGTGATTCCGGCAGGCCGGTGATCCGACGCCCTCGATCGAATGGCCCGAACTGCGCTGGGCCACCCGCGAGCCCCGACAGGGCCCGCTCCACGTCCAGATGCTGCTCCGCCTCGGCTACGGCCCCGAGGGCCCGTTCACCCCGCGCCTGCCGGTGTCCGAGGTACTCGAACCCGCTGGGAACGACGAGGCCGCGCGGTAGGACCCGCGCGGTAGGACCCCGGGGAGAGGGCGCCCCTCTGACCACGATGTCACCGGCCGCCCGTAGTCTCCCCGGCATGGCAATCGTGATGTTCGTCGACGAGACGACTGCGGGGGACCGGAGCGATGGGTGGGGCCTGGAGATCGCCGAGGAGCGGCTCACCGTGCGTGAGCTGATCCGGCGTCGGGTCTTCCAGGAGGTCGCCGAGTACAACGCGCGCACCTCGCAGGTGTTCCGTGGGCTGGTCCAGCCCACGGAGGCCGAGCGCGTGCTGAACGGGGACGGGTTCGTGCTGCGCACGTCCCGCCGGATCGACCCCGAGGCGCAGAGCGAGCTGGCGCTGAAGGCCTTCGCGGGCAACGGCTTCCTGGTGCTGGTGGGGGACCGTCAGGTCACCGACCCGGAGGAGGAGATCGATCTCGCCCTCGGGACCGAGGTCACCTTCCTCAAGCTCGTCGCACTGGTGGGGGGCTGACGATGGCGCAGCTGGACCTGATAGCCCAGTCGGCCCGGCGGCACGCCGCCGCGCAGGAGTGGGACGAACTCGGCGTCGAGCTGCTGAAGCTCGCGGTTGCCAACCGGGGCGTCTGGAACGCGCCGGGGGCCGGCCTGCTCGACGAGCTGCGCGCGCTTCCGGCGCAGCGTCGCGAGGCGCTCGCCGACGCGTTGGTCGCGCAGTACCACTCGGCGGAGGCGGGTCCGAACGCCCGGCGCAACGCGCTGACCCTGATCGGCGTCGTCACGCACGACCTGCCGGGGGAGCGGCTGCTGACGGAGCGCCTGGAGCGGCTCGACGAGCTCGGCCGCCGGCAGACCTTCTGGTACCTGGAGCGCCAGGAGGTCCTCGCCGAGGCCGAGCTCGCCGCCGGCCGCACGCTCGCGCCCGCCGTCGTGGCCGTCTTCCGGCGCGCGGCCCTGGACGCCTACCGGGACGAGGCGCTGCCCGCGCTCGCCGCGAAGCTCACCGAGCCCGTGCTCAACGTCGGCGAGGAGTGGGCCGAGCAGGCCCTGCGGGACGCTGACGGCGTGTCCGAGTGGCAGGACCTGCTGCGGCACGCGACCACCGCCACCGCGAGCAAGTCCAGCGCCAAGTGGGAGAAGCAGGCCCGCGCGCTGATCGAACCGCTGGGCGCCGACCGGGTGCGGGAGGCCGTGGTGCCTTGGCTCGCCCTGGTGGGCCGTCGCACCTTCGAGCTGGAACGCGGCCAGTACGAAGGCGACGTCAACAACTCCTTCGACCCCTACAACGCCAACGCCCTGCGCGGGCTGGTCTGGACGCTGGCCCTGCTGCCCTCGCACCAGGACACCGTCCGCGCCCTCGGCGGCCTGGTCGAGACCGCGCTGAAGAAGGTCCCCGGGCTCGGCCCGCGCAACCCGAAGGTCGCCAACGCCGCCGTCGGCGCGCTGTCCCGGATCGACGGTGCCCCCGCCCTCGCCGAACTCGCCCGGCTGGCCACCCGGGTGACCTACAAGGGCACGCTCAAGCTGCTCGACACCGCCCTGGAGACCCGGGCCCGGGCGCTCGGCCTGTCCCGCGAGGAGATCGAGGAACTCGCCGTCCCCGCCTACGGGTTGACCGAGGTCGGGCGCACCGAGCGGCAACTGGGCGAGGTCACCGCCGTGTTGGAGGTCAGGGGCACCCGGGTGGCGCTCGGCTGGCGCAGCCCGGCGGGCAAGGCGGTCAAGAGCGTGCCCGCCGCGGTCCGGCGCGACCACGCCGAGGAGCTCAAGGAGCTGAAGGCGGCGGTCAAGGACATCGACAAGACGCTCTCCGCCCAGAGCGACCGCCTGGACCGGCAGTTCGTCGCCGACCGCCGCTGGTCCTACGACGCCTGGCGCGAGCGCTTCATCGACCACCCGCTGGTCGGCACGCTGGCCCGCCGCCTGCTGTGGACGGTCGACGGCACCACCGTCGGGTTCGCCGACGGCGAGCTGCGCACGCTCGATGACGCCCCGCTGGCCGGCGACCTGGTGGCTGCGGGAGTCGAGGTCCGGCTCTGGCACCCGGTGGGCCACGAGCCCGCCGAGATCGTCGCCTGGCGCGACTGGCTGGAGCGGCACGCGATCACCCAGCCGTTCAAGCAGGCCCACCGCGAGGTGTACCTGCTGACCGACGCCGAGCGCGCGACCGGCACCTACTCCAACCGGTTCGCCGCGCACGTCCTGCGCCAGCACCAGTTCAACTCGCTCGCGGCGATCCGGGGTTGGCGCAACCGGCTGCGGCTGATGGTCGACGACTCGGCCCCGCCGGCCACCCGCGAACTGCCGCACTGGGGGCTGCGCGCCGAGTACTGGATCCAGGGCGAAGGTGAGAACTACGGCGAGGACACCACGGAATCCGGCAGCTACCTGCGCCTGACGACCGACCAGGTCCGCTTCTACCCGATCGACGCCCCGGAGAACTCGGCCTCCACCTACGGCGGCGAGTACCGGATGTGGCTGCCCAACGGCACCGACCCGGTCGAGTCCCTGCCGATCGCCGACATCCCGCCCCTGGTGCTGTCCGAAGTCCTGCGCGACGTCGACCTGTTCGTCGGCGTGGCCAGCATCGGCAACGACCCGACCTGGCAGGACGGCGGACCCGAGGGCCGCTTCCACGAGTACTGGACGTCCTACGGATTCGGCGAACTCAACCAGGGCGCCGAGACGCGCCGCGTGCTGCTGGAGCGGCTGGTCCCCAGGCTCGCGATCGCCGACCGGTGCACCATCGAGGGCCGCTTCCTGCACGTCAAGGGCGAACGCCACACGTACAAGATCCACCTCGGCTCGGGCAACATCCTGCGCACGCCGAACGACCAGTACCTGTGCATCGTCCCGGCCGCCGGCTCGGCGAGCCCGACGACGGGGTACCTCCCGTTCGAGGGGGACCGGCTGCTGGCGGTGATCCTCAGCAAGGCGATGCTGCTGGCCGACGACACGAGCATCACGGACCCGACCATCCTGAGCCAGTTGTAGCGCCCGAGGCTGCCCCGCCCGATCCCCGATCCCCGATCCCCGTGAGTGGGGTCGGGGATCGCGTGGTCCTGCACCTACGAGACGACCTCGGTGACGGCTCCCCTCGCCACGACTCCCGGGCCGTGCAGGAACGCGAAGCCGAGGCCCTCCACCAAGACGATCTCGCGGTCCAGAGTGGCCGTCAGATCGGTGCTCTCGCCGGGCGTTGCGCTTTCGATTCCGACCGGCAGCTTGATGGATCCGTCGATGATCTGTTCGCGGATGACGAACTTGGGCCGGTAGCTCTCGTTGATGGAGATGTCGCGACCACCTTCGTCCGCGCTCAGCACGTAGACACTGGCCTTGAAGGTGGTGCGTGCGGTGAAGCTGCCCGGCTTGGCCAGGACCTGACCCGCTTCGATGTCCTTCGCAGCCACCTCACGCAGCCGCACGGCAACGGCCTTCTCCGGCCGGTCGTCCCTCGCCGTACGGTCGTCCTGGATCCCCGCGCACTTGACCACGCGGGACTTGCCGGCGCCGACGATCTCGACGTCGTCCCCCTCCTTGAGGCTGCCGCGTTCGACGCGGCCCATCAGAGCGACTCCACCGTCAGGGAGAGCGTGGACGTTCACGATGGACATCAGGAACGGCTCGTCGACCGCGGTCTCGGCTGCCTCGTCTGACATGGCTGACCTCTCCTCGTGCGGGTGGTTGCTGTCGCGGAGTTCGGTGACTGGTACCGGTCCGAATCCCCATTGGAACGGATCCTCGGCGACGGCCGGGCGATTCGGCGGCCAGAATGTGGATCTTCACTCGAAGATGTGAATCCTGCAGGTTGATCGCGCCCGCTCGTTGATCCGCTACAGGAGGGCCAGATCGGGCTCGACGCCTGCCCCGTCGCAACTGGCGTACCACAGGTGCGCGGCAATGGCGGGGTCGGTCATGTGGGCCTTGGCGAGCTCCAGTTGCGGTGTGCCGCGCAGGCCGAAGGCCCTGGGGCCCCACAGCTGACCGCCGCGCGCCCGCGGGTCCAGGACGGCCCGGACGATCGGCCACGCCCCGCGGTCCTTGCCCTGGAGCAGCAGCCCCGCGGGCGCACCGCGCAACCGGCTGCCGGGAGTTGGGGCGTGCACCCCCGCGCGGGGCGGGGTCAGCGAGTCCAGCGCGCCGCCGGGGTGGGCCACCAGGCTGACCACGGTGCTGCCGTGGGCGCGCAGGCGGCGGTCGAGCTCGAAGGCGAAGGACATCTGCGCCAGCTTCGAGCGGCCGTAGGCGCGCTTGGGTCGGTAGTCGCGGGCCGACTGGAAGTCGTCCGGGTCCAGCCGCTCGGAGCGCGCCGCGAAGCTGCCCACCGTCACGACCCGGGCGGCGGGCGCCGCGGACAGCAGGGGCGCCAGGGCCCGGGTCAACGCGACGTGGCCCAGGTGGTTGACCCCGAACATCAGCTCGTGGCCCTCCTCCGTCGTGCGCCGCGGCGGATCGTCGAGCGCGACACCGGCGTTGTGGACCACCGCGTCGAGGCAGTCCAGCCCGAGCCCGTCCGCAGCGGTGCGCACCGACGCCAAGTCGGCGAGGTCCAACCGGAGATGACGCAGCTGCGCGCCGGGCACGCGCGAGCGGATCGAGGCCATCGCGGCGTGCGCCTTCTCCCCGTCCCGGCATCCGAGCACCACGACAGCCCCGGTTGCGGCGAGCTGTTCCGCGACGAAGTAACCGATCCCGGCGTTGGCCCCGGTGACCAGGAACGACTTGCCGGCGGCGGAGGGCAGCCGGTGGACGTCCCACGGCCGGCTCGGGTGCTCTGGAGACATCAGGGGAGGTTCCTTCGGCTCGGGGTGGTGCGCAGTCGGCGGCGCCAACCCGGCCCATGACACACCGTGCTACCCACAGATCGCTGATAGATCGCCTTCACCGCCGGCGGACTTGCTGAGCTGCGGGGCTGGAAGCGGCGACTGCCACGCGCTGGCGGCAGTTGTCCCCGAGGGGATCCGGCAGAGTGCGGTGACGCATGACCAGGCTGTCCGAGTCCGGGACCGTGACGCCCGATGTCTTGCCGGCTTCCAAGCCCTCGCGGGAGAGCGGTGCACGTCGTCGGCACCAAATTTTGCTGGGGGCCAGCACGTGTTGACGTGCTGGCCCCCAGACACAGCCGCTAGAAGCGGCGGTTGACCGGCCGCTGCCGAGCCGCCGCCGAGCGCACCCGCGGCCGACCCGTCGGCGCGCCACTGGCGGCCCGCCGCCCGCCGCCCGGCACAGACCGGCCGGCCCACCGCCGACGCACCCGCCGCAGCTCACCAGCCCGCCGCACGGACTTCCGCACCGGCACCCGCCGCACGCTCGCCAACGGCCGCTGCCGACGTCGGCCCGCCTTGTGCCGCAGCAGCTGAAGCAGCAGCTCCAAGGACGCCGCCACACCGACTCCGAACGCCTTCACCATGGCCTCCACAGACCACGGCGACTCCAGGACATGACGCATTGCTCACCTCTCAGTCGAAGAACCGGGAGGGTGTGATCAATCAGGCAGCCAGGCCGAGAACCAGCCCGTGGACGCCCACCCCGAAGCGACCGGCCGCACCGACGCGTCCTGGGGCACGTGGAACCAGGGGCATGCTCAGCCTCGTGACCCCACACGCGATAGCGAGTGGCTCTTGGCCAATGGCTGGCGGACTCGGCAGGGGGTCTGCGGTGGCCCACTTCTTAGCTGCCCGTAGCGCGAGGCCGAGCAGGTAACCAGACTCAAGCCGGTTAAGCGCGTGGACGAAGGCGTATCGATACGACGGTCCTTCAGCCTGTAGCTGGTCCACCTCGACGTCGATGGACGCCCTTGAGACGGCCAGTACGGCGTCGAGGAATGCTTGCGTCTTCCCCTTGCCAGTTGGGACGTCCAGAAGCTGGATCACCGACGACAAGCGATGCTGACCGTCGAGCAGCTCTCCGGAGCGCCAGCTCACGAAGAGCCCGTTGAACGACCATGCCTCGCTGACTACCCGGCTCCGCCAGCGACCGATCTCGGGCAGGTTGAGCGTTCGCGCCGGGACCGCTGCCCGCGCGACCTGGACCTGCTGGAAGGACGTGTTGACCTTCGTCGAGTCCCAGCCGATGGCTGTGCCCTGCCGGGGCACAGCCATCCGCGCTGAGCCCTGAACAGACTGGAATGACGCGGCTGTGATGCCATCCAGCTGGATCACCTGCATGGGCGCACTGTACGCCTGGACGGAGAACGGTCGCATCCGAGCAGGTCAGAACGAGGCATGCGGGATCATGGGAGAGGCGCGGGGCGCACGGAAGGATCTTCGCGCCCATGGCCCTCCCCACCCGGGCGCAGCGCGCCGCGATCGCGCAGCGCCGCGCCGACGCCGTCGAGCTTCAACTGGCCGGAGTTGACCATCGGCCGCAAGCTCTCCTCAGACCCAGTGATCAACACCGACCGCATCGCGTACCCCAGGGCTACGGCGCCGAGTTGTACGCCAAGGGCAAGGAGCTGCCGGACGACGCGGCGCTGATCCGCTATGCCTGCAAGGACGTCAGCACCCGCCCTGCGAGGCGGCACACCGAACTCGACATCGCCGTGGACGAGCTGCGCATCGTCCATCACATGCGCCTGGAGCGGCTGTTCTTCGTCGCGTTCCGACGCGCGGTCAAGGACGGTGACCTCCTGGCGATCGACCGGGCCGTGCGCATCCTGGAGCGCGACTCGCGCCTCCTCGGCATCGATGCTCCGGCCCGCACTCAGCTGTCAGGCCCGGACGACGAGCCATCGCCGCCCAGGCCTCACCACAGCTGGGGACCAGCTCGCCAAGGTCGAGAAGGACATGGCGATGCGCCGCTCTCCCCGGGCTCGCTGCTGCCGTCCTCACCGCCAGCCGGGAGATGCAGGCCGAGCACCTGGCCCTCATCGATGATGCCTTCGCCCGGATCGCTGCCGGCGACGCCGTCCGACTGCTCCTCACCATGCCGCCCCGGCACGGCAAGTCCCGCCGCGCAGCCCGGTGGGCACCGCTCTGGTACTTGCTCCAGCGCCCCGACCACCGCGTCGTGATCGCCAGCTACTCCGCTGAGCTGGCCGACGACCACGGCCGGTGGATCCGCGACGCCATCACCACCTGGAGGGAGCAGATCGGCATCGCGCTCCACCCCGGCTCCAAGGATGCCGCCGTGTATGGCCTCACCGAACTCGCCGACCCTGAGCAGATGTCCGTCCTGCCCAGGGAGCCGTACGGCCGGCCGCAGCTGATCGCGTAACGGCCACAGTAGGACTACCACCACGTCCGTGGCGGTCGCGAGGTGACGCCTTCCAGCGGTGACGGCGGCGGCTGACATCCCTGCCGCAGTATCAGGTACGACCCTGCACAGCCTCGACGGGGTGTGAGATGCTCGCGCCAACATGGGTAACAGGGTTGCGAATGGACAGAGTTGCCGCCGAGGAGTCTAGGCATCGGAGGGGTCGATGGAGCCATTGGGGGAGGCGGACCAGCTCACGATCGGTTCGTACCGGCTGGTGGCGGAGTTGGGGCGAGGCGGCATGGGGCGGGTCCTGCTGGGTGTCGCGCCGGACGGGCGGTTGGTCGCGGTTAAGGTCGTCCGCCCGCAGTTCGTGGAGGACGACGGATTCCGTACGCGCTTCCGCCGCGAAGTGGAAGCGTCCCGGCGGGTGTCCGGCGCGTACACGGCGGCCGTTATCGATGCGGACGCAGATGCGCCGCTTCCGTGGCTGGCGTCGGTGTTCGTCCCCGGCCCGTCCCTGGCCGATGTCGTCGAGACGACCGGCCCGTTGCCGACGGAGGCGGTCGTGCGCCTGGCTGCCGGACTGGCGGCCGCGCTCGGTGGGATCCATCGGGCTGGGCTCATCCACCGCGACCTCAAGCCGTCCAACGTTCTGCTCGCCGCCGACGGACCCCGGGTCATCGACTTCGGGATCGCCCGGGCCACGGACAGCGAGGGCGGCACCGAAATCACCCACACGGGCTGGCTTGTCGGTTCCCCCGCTTTCATGTCCCCGGAGCAAGCCGACGGGCGTGAACTCTCCTCGTCCAGCGACGTGTTCTCGCTCGGCGCGGTGCTCGTTCAGGCGTGTACCGGCCGCAGCCCGTTCGCCGGTACGTCCACGCCGCAGACGCTCTACAAGGTCGTCCATGCCGTACCCGACCTGTCCGCGGTCCCGAAGGAACTGCGCGGGCTCGTCGCCTTGTGCCTGTCCAAGAATCAGGCGTTGCGGCCCACACCCGCAGTGATCGCCAGTGCCCTCGGACCACTGGCTCCTTCCGTGCGGCCGTGGCCCGCCGCCGTGCACGCCCTGATCGACGAACAGTACGACGCCATCGCACGTATCCTCGAACTGCCAGAGGGTGAGGAGAAGTTGGCGGCGTCCGACAGGGGGACGGCTGTCCTGGCTTCGGGAGCCGCGAACGAGGAGCTATCGACCATAACGGCACTCCCTGGGCCGGAGCACGCCGTCCCGCCACCTGCCGAGGCGGATCCCCCGGCGAATGAGGAAGCCAGCAGAGGTCCGGCGCCGCACCGACGCCCGAGCCGGCGAACAATCCTACTTGGTGCACTCGGCGTGAGTGCCGCTGCGGCAGCTGCGGTGCCGCTCGCACTGAGCCGGACCTCGGGCACCCCGATCGCAGGCGGTTCAGGAATGCCCCAGCCGGCGACGTCCTCACCGTCGACCATGGCGAGTCCGAGCACGTCCCCGACCCTTTCGGAAACCCCGACGACGCCCAGCACGCCATTGGAGCCAACGTACAAGGCGTCCCCCAAGTGGCATACCATGATATCCACCCTGGATTTCAGCCCAGGCGGCAAATTCCTCGCGGTGGGCGATTGGGACAGCACCGTAATGCTGTGGAACACCCCTGGCCTGGACCTCGCGACCAACCTTGGGACCAGTCCTCCCGTGCCGGACGCCGTCATCAGCCTCACCGACGTGGTGAAGTTCAGCCCCGATGGCTCGCTGCTCGCCAGTGTCAACCACGCCGCGACGATCACGCTTTGGGACGTGGCATCCCGGGCGAAGGCTGGAACCCTCCAGGGCGACAACGTTCAGAATGACGGGGACGGGCGCCTCGCGTTCAGCCCGGACGGCAGGACCCTGGCGTACGGCGCCAACAGCGTGATTACCCTGTGGAATGTCCAGAACCACTCCTTGGTCGCCACCATAACCAACAATCCCGTCGAGCGGCCTGTGCTGCGTAACGACGATGGGAATGTGGAGGCCATGGTGTTCACCCAGGACGGCCGCACCATCATCGCCTCGACCGCCCAGGATTTGCTGCGCTTCTGGGACGTTGGCAGTGGCACGCTCACCGCGACGGTCGAGAATGCCGGGGACGGTGTGATCGCCCTCGCGATCAGTCCGGACGGCAAGGTCCTCGCCACCGCCTCCCGGGGCGAGGTGAAGGTGTGGAACGTCGCCACCCGTCAGGTGGTCGAGACCCTGGCCTTCTCTCAGAATCCGGTCTGCGCCCTCGCGTTCAGCCCGGACGGTGGCATGCTCGCCGCAGCCGAGGAGTACGGCTACGTCCAGATCTGGTCCACAGCTGCCTGGAATCCTCTCCAAGGATTGAACCAGGCGACCTCCCTTGATCCCAAACCCTTCATGCCGGGGCCCCTGGTCTTCAGCCCCGACAGCAGGTTCCTGGTTGGGAACTTCAACTACAGCCTGGCTCTCTGGAAGGTCGGTTGAGTCAGACGGGCCGAGTCTGGGTGGACGCGGCGGCCGGTCAGCCTCAATGGCCTTGATAAGTACTCCGGCGGAAGAGACCTCGTCCGCACACCCCGACCGACCGGGCCGCAGTCCTGGACGAGGTATACCTCGGGCTTCCGGATGTCGGCCCGAGATCACAGAGGTGCCGCCAGCTGGATCAGCGGCTTCAATCGAGGGCCGCGTTCAGCTGGTCCAGCATGGATTTCACTGCGTCAAGTACGGTCACTGCCTCACTCTTATGACCTGAGTCGGCGAGTTCTTGCGCAGATTTGATCGCGTCGCGCAGTACGTCGAGTGCGCGGAGGAATTGATAGAACGGACCTTCCGTCGCCTGGACGACGGCGGCTGCGGTCTCTGCCACGGCAACTAGTTGGGAGACCGTGATCGTTGACTCGGCGTGTGCGATGGTCTCTGTATAGCCACCTTGGGGGAGCTTGTCCTGGTGCAGTTGAGCAGTTGCACCGCATGAGCGGAGGAAGGCCAGTACTGCCTGTTCGGCTTTAAAGGCGTCCCCACCCTCCTCGAACCGGACCTCCGCTGCTGTGCGCCAACCGTGCCGAGCGTTGACACGGAGCCGATCGGTACGGCTGACCCAGCTCGTGACTCCGACCTTCAGCGCATCTAGCGCTCGGTTCTCGGCGACGTAGAGTGTGGCACCCGCGTCGGCCAAGGTATGGAAGTTCCGACCGTGTCCCGACGCCGGTTCTTCAGCCTGTGCAGTCTGCATGAGTAGAGGTTGCTGGATGGCACTGACACTGGCCGTCCCGAGGTGAACATCGAAGTGGTAGCTCCAGGTTGAGGCACTTCCCGGCGGCACGCACGCATGGCCCTCTGCTCGTAGCTGGAGGAGAACGCCGCGATGGCCAAGCCCGTCCCTCCGCCATCCGGCGGCACCCCTGACGATCCGTCTTCTGTCCTGACTGACCCGTCCCCGTCGGCGGCGCGCTCATCACCCAGGACACCCGTGTCCGACACAGCAGCGTGGCGCCGTTCGACGCCTCGTCAGGCGGATACCGTGGCGTCATGTCGCTGGGTGATCCGCTGTTCTGGCCGCTGGGCCGCCGGTTCGAGCCGGAGGAGCTCGTCTTCTACGCCGATCGTGGGCGCCGGTCGCTCGGTGAGGCGCTGGCGGAGGCTGATCTGATCGTCTGCACCCCGCACGCCGGGGCGTTGGTTCCGGCGGAGTTGGCGCCGTTCCTCGATCCGGGGCTGACTCGGCGGTTGCAGTTCGACTTCACGGACGTGGCGACCAGTGCGGTCACCCGGCGGTGGGCGGAGCTCGACCGGCGGGTCATCGTGGTCGAGAACCCGCACCCGCGCATGGTCCGTGACCCCAACCGGCCCGAGCCCGCCGACCTGGTGGCGACCCTGGGCGAGGCGTTCGCGCGGGTCGCGGCGGCGGGGCCCGGGCAGCCGGTCGACCTGAGCGGGGTGGATGCGGTGCGGCCGGTGATGTTCAACTTCCTTCCGCTGCTCACCCCGCCGGCCGGGCCCGCCGAGTTGGCCCGGCTGGCCGATGCGTTCCGCAGTGCGGCCGCCCTCGGGGTGGAGGTCTACGAGCACACCCGGGACCAGCTGGTGGAGCGGCTGCTGGAGCGCAGGCTCCGGGGGTCCGATCCGGGGCCCCGGTCCTGCTTCGTGCTGTCGTTCCACGACACGATGAACCACACCGCCCGCCCGGACGGCGCGCTGTGCGTCGAGCGCGCGCCGGGCGACCGGGTGCCGAGCGTGGTCGCGCTCTCCAACCGGGGCGACGCCGACGGTGAGCCGCGCGGTGCGGAGCCGGTCACCATGGCCCCGGCGCTGCTGCGCTCGCTGGCCGACGCCCACCGCGCGGGCTTCGCGGTCACCGAAGCGGCCCAGGTCGCGCTGAACCAGCCCTACCTGGGCAGCCAGGAGGTCACCGTCTTCGGCGCCCGGTTCCGCGAGCTCGCTGACGAGGCGTCACGCGCGGGCGCCACCCTCGGTGCCGTGCAGGCCGAGTTCAGCCGCGCCTACCTGCTGGGGGAGGAGGCGACGGCGCACCTCATGCGGCCCGGCGTCGACTGGCCCGCCGCGCCGGCGGACCCGGCCGTGCCCGCCGCGTTGGCGGACCGGATCGCCCGGGACCTGCACCGCTCGTGGGACCTCTTTCGCGCGGGACTGCCCGGTGGCCGCGCGGCCTCTGGGCGGTAGCGGTAGCGGCACAGGCAGCGTTCGCCCGGGGAGGGGGCTGCTCAGGGCAGGAACCGTCAAGAGATCCGTCGGACCCGGCCGGATCAGGCCCCGGTTCGACTGTTTCCGCCCGGGCGCAGGTGGCCTTCGTAGATCATGACAAGTGCGGTGCCCGGATCGGGCATCGCACTTGTCATGATCACGATGGAGGGGCTACATGGCAGGCGGAGCTTTCACTGATTTCTCCGGCACGTACGAGCTGGTCAGCAGCGAGGGGTACGAGGAGTACCTGGAGTCGATCAAGGTCGACGCGGCGACCCGGGAGGTGCTGGCAGCGGACCCGCAGACCGTGGAGGTCCGCCAGGAAGGCGACCACTACACGTTCAAGAGCACCGTCGCCACCAAGGCGTCGGTCTCGCAGTTCACCCTCGGCCAGGAGTACGTCGGGGACTTCGGGTACGGCGACGACCGCCAGGCCAAGGGGATAGCCCGCCGCGACGGGAACCGCATCATCCTGCAGCGCAAGGCGGGCACCATCGAGACGACGGCCGTGTACGAGATCAGTGACGAGGGCTTCGACGTGATGCTCCTGGGCCCGAACGGCGTCACCGCCAAGCGGCGCTACAAGCGCCAGCCCTGACCGGACACCACCAGCGTGCGGGCCCTGGCCGGCTGCAGGGCCCGCACGTACACCGTGCCGGCGGTAGTCGTCGGAGCGGGCAGGCGGGTGGCGTGGACCACCGCGATCCGTCCGACAGATCAAGGGACAGGGCCTGATCGGCGGCTTGCGCAAGCGTGTTCAGGGCCCGTGTCCAGAGCGGCCCGTCACGGTCGCCGGCCGCCGGCCGCCGTCAGAGCACCGCCAGCGCCGACTCCAGGTCGTCCAGCCCCAGCGAGCCCTGCCGCAGGGCCCGCATGTGCCAGCGCTTGAGGTCGAAGTCGGCGCCCTGGCGGCGGCGGGCGGCCTCGCGGCCGGCCAGCCAGGCGCGTTCGCCGAGCTTGTAGCCGATGGCCTGGCCGGGGCGGCCGAGGTAGCGGATGATCTCGCTGTTCAGGTGGGCGGAGCGCAGGCCCACGTACTCGCCCATGAACGCGGTGGCCAGCTCCGGGGTCCAGCGCTCGCCGGGGTGGAAGGGGGAGGCGGCCGGGATGGTGCTCTCCAGGTGCAGGCCGATGTCGATGATGACCCGGACGATCCGCATCATCTGCTTGCCGAGGTAGCCGAGCCGGCGGGCCGGATCGGTGAGGAAGCCGAGCTCCTCCATCAGCCGCTCCGCGTACAGCGCCCAGCCCTCCACGTTGGCGCTGATCTTGCCGAGGGTGACCTGGTAGCGCGAGAGCTGGCCGGCGGCCGCCGCCCAGGAGGCGAGCTGCAGGTGGTGGCCCGGAACGCCCTCGTGGTACCAGGTGCTGACCAGCCGCCAGGTCCGGAAGCGCTCCTCGGCGTCGCCGTTGGCCAGCGGCAGGAAGGTGCGGCCGGGGCGGCTGAAGTCCAGGCTCGGGCTGCTGTAGTAGGGCGAGGCCGCGCTGCCCGGCGGGGCGATCCGGGTCTCGACCTGGCGCAGCGGGCCGGTGATGTCGAAGTGGCTGCCGTCGAGCGCCTCGATCGCCTCCTCCAGGATGCCCTGGAGCCAGGCGCGGATCCGCTCGGCGCCCTGCACGGTGTGGCCGTGCTCGTCCAGGTGGGCCCGGGCCTGCTGGACGGTGGCGTCCGGCAGCACGCGTCCCGCCTCGGTGCGCAGCTCGGCCCAGACGCGGTGGAACTCCTCCCACGCCCAGGCGTAGGTCTCGTCGAGGTCCAGGTCGGCGCCGGTGTACTGACGGGCCATCACCAGGTAGCGCTCGCGGCCGACGGCGTCCGGGGTGCCCTCGGCGGCGGGCCGGTAGGTGTCGCGCAGCCAGTCCCGGAGCCCCGCCAGGGCGGCGGTGGCCTCGGCGGCGGCCGCGTCCAGCTCGGGGCGCAGCCGCTGCGGGGCCGGGGCCACGAAGTCGGCGAACCAGCCGGGGCCGCCGGCCGGTCCGCCGGTCCACGTGGTCAGCTGCTCGCCCAGCACCTCGGCGTGCCGGGGCGCGGCGAGCAGCTTGCGCGCGATGCCCTCGGCCAGGGTGGACCGGTAGCCGTCCAGCGCGGCGGGCAGCTTGCGCAGCCGGCCGAGGACCGGCACCCAGTCCTCCTCGGTGGCGGTGGGCATCATGGTGAACAGGCTGCGGAGCTGGTGCACCGGGGTGTGCATGTTCCGCACGGCGCGGAAGTGCTCGCCGGCCTCGTGCACCCGCAGCTCCGCCGTCAGCCGCTCGCGCAGCAGCCGGGCGCAGGTGAGCTCGGCCGGGTCCGCCTCCCGGTCCGGCGCGGGCAGCGCGTCCAGCCGGGCCAGCGCCTGCCGGGCCAGCGCGGCGCCCACGTCGACGCCGTCCGGCGTCAGGTCGGGCAGCCGGTCGTCGTCCGGCGCCACGCCCAGCCAGGTGGAGATGAGGGGATCGTAGGCGGCGACCTGGTCCACGTAGTCGTCGGCGATCTGTCGGGGGGTCATCTGCTGCTCCTTCTTCCTACCGTGCCGGGTGGGTCAGTGACGGGCACCGGCGGCGCTGTGCGGGCGGGCGAGGTTGTCGGGGTGCAGGATCTCACCGAGCTGCGCCTGGGTGAGCAGGCCGCGCGCGAGCACGAGGTCGTGGACGGAGACTCCGGTGGTCAGCGCCTCCTGCGCGATGCTGGTGGCGTTCTCGTAGCCGATGTGCGGGTTGAGCGCGGTGACCAGGCCGATGGAGCGCCCGACCAGGTGGGCGAGGTGGTCGCGGTTGGCGGTGATGCCGGTGACGCAGCGCTCGGCCAGGGTCAGGCAGCCGGCCCGCAGGTGGGTCAGGCTCTTCAGCAGGCTGTGCGCGATGATCGGCTCGAAGGCGTTGAGCTGGAGCTGGCCGGCCTCCGCCGCGAAGGTGACGGTGAGGTCGTTGCCGATCACCTCGAAGGCGATCTGGTTGACCACCTCGGGGACCACCGGGTTGACCTTGCCCGGCATGATGCTCGAACCCGCCTGCACGGCGGGCAGGTTGATCTCGCCCAGGCCGGTGCGCGGGCCGGAGGAGAGCAGCCGCAGGTCGTTGCAGGTCTTGGAGAGCTTGACGGCGATCCGCTTGAGCACGCCGGAGAGCTGGACGAACGCGCCGGCGTCCTGCGTCGCCTCGACCAGGTCGCCCGCGACCTCCAGCGGTATGCCGGTGATCGCGCCCAGGTGGGCGCAGGCGGTGGCCGCGTAGGCGGGGTGGGCGTTGAGCCCGGTGCCGATGGCGGTGCCGCCGAGGTTGATCTCGCGGATCAGCGCGCAGGCCTCGTCGAGCCGGCTGCGGTCCTCCTCCAGCATCACCGCGAAGGCGGCGAACTCCTGACCGAGCGTCATCGGCACGGCGTCCTGGAGCTGGGTGCGGCCCATCTTCAGCACGTCGGCGAACTCGGCCGCCTTGTCGGCGAAGGCGTCGCGCAGCACCGCCATGGCCGCCAGCAGGCCCTGGGCCGCGAACCACAGGGCGATCTTGACGGCGGTCGGGTAGACGTCGTTGGTGCTCTGCCCGGCGTTGACGTCCTCCAGCGGGTGGAGCGCGGGGTACTCGCCCTTGGCGTGCCCGAGCAGCTCCAGGGCGCGGTTGGCGACCACCTCGTTGGCGTTCATGTTGGTGGAGGTGCCCGCGCCGCCCTGGATCACGTCCACCACGAACTGCTCGTGCAGCCGGCCGGCCCTGATCTCCTCGCAGGCCGCCACGATCGCCGCCGCCTTGCCGTCCGCGAGCAGCTCCAGGTCGCGGTTGGCCATCGCCGCCGCCTGCTTGACGCAGGCCAGCGCGGCCACCAGCTCCGGGTACACCGACACCCGGGTCCCGGTGATCGGGAAGTTCTCCACCGCCCGGAGGGTGTGGATGCCGTAGTACGCGTCGGCCGGGACCTCCCGCTCGCCGAGCAGGTCGTGCTCGACGCGCATCGCGGGGGAGTTCGGCGACTGGAGGGCGGGCTGCATGACGGAATCCGTTCAGGGGGGAGGGTGTGGGGAGAGGCGCTGGCGCCGGGCGCAAGATTACGGCGAAACGGCCGCAATGGGGTTGCGGATCACTGCCGGGCTTTCGGCCAAGCATGGTAGATAATTTCGCCATGGATCCGATCGACAGAAGCATCTTGCGCGAGCTCCAGAACGACGGCCGGCTCACCAACCAGGAGCTCGCCCAACGGGTGGGCCTGACAGCCTCGCCGTGCCTGCGGCGGGTGCGCCAGCTGGAGCAGGACGGCGTGATCGAGGGCTACCGAGCGGTCGTCAATCCGCAGGCGATCGGCCGCAGTTTCGAGGTCCTGGTCTCGATCGAGCGCGACACCAGGTCGGTCGCCGAGTTCGAGGAGGCCCTCCTCGCGATCCCCGACGTGGTGGAGGCCTACCGCCTGATGGGCAGCCCCGGCTGCCTGGTCCGGGTCGCGGTCGCCGACCTGGCCGCGTACGAGAAGCTGTGGACCGAACGGCTGACCAGGCTGCCGGGCGCCACCGCCGTCAACTCACAGATCATCATGAAACCGATCAAACAACGGGACGGTCTGCCCGTGGACCACTGAACCACGGCGGACCGGTCGCTCGTGCGGGTCCGGCTGGGGCGGGGCGGAGCCACCCGGCTTCCGGGGGCCGCTGCGCCCGATCTGGAGTGAGCCGCTCCGCCCGATCTAGAGTGAACAGCGTGGGGTGAGTCACCGGTGGATCGGAGCGCACGATGGCCAGAGGCCCTGGAACCGCGCGGGAACTGCCGAGCACGCAAGGGCTGGTCTTCGCCGGTCGGGGCCGTGAGCTGAGGGCCCTGCTCGGTGCGCTGGGCCTGCGGCCCGCCGTGGTGCTGGTCGAGGGCGAGGCGGGGATCGGGAAGTCGCGGCTGGTGGCGGAGGCCGCGCTGGTGCTGCGTGCCCAGGGTGTTCGGGTGATCCTCGGGGGTTGCCACCCGTTGCGTGAGCCCCTGCCGTACGGCCCGGTGATCGACGCGCTGCGCGCGGTCGGTCCCTGGCTGCCGCCGGTGGACCGGATCAGCCGATCGGTCGGTGTGCTGGCGCCGCTGCTGCCCGACCTCGCCGACCGGCTCCCCGCACCGCCCGCGGAGGAGGTCGCCCCCGGGGCGCTCCGGCACCGGATCACCCAGGGCGTACGGGACTTGCTGATCGTGATCTCCCCGGCGGTGCTGGTGGTCGAGGACCTGCACTGGGCGGATGACGCCACCTTGGAACTCCTGCTGCTGCTCTCCAAGGACCTGGCGCCGGACGCGGCACTGGTGCTCACCTACCGCGGCGAGGAACTGCCCGAGCGGCGCCCGGTCCTCGGCGCCGCCTACCGCCGCCCGCCGGGGACCAGGGGCACCGAGCTGAGCCTCGGACCGCTCGTTGAGGAGGACCTGCGGAAGATGGCCCACGCGGTGCTGGGCGACCAGGCCACCGCCGACCTGACCAGGACCCTGCACGCCCGAAGTGGCGGTCTGCCGCTGGTCATCGAGGAGGACCTGATCACCCTCGCCGGCCGGGCGTCCCGCTCGGTCCACGGCTCGGTCCACGGCTCGGTCCGCGGCCTGGGCAGCGGCCCGGGAGGCGTGGAGCGCCGCAGCCTGGCCCGCCAGGCGGGGGACCTGGGCGTGCCGCGCAGCCTGCGGGAGTCCATGACGGAGCGGATCGGCCGGCTCGCTCCGGCGGCGGCCGCCGTGGCGAACGCCGCGGCCGTGCTGGCCGTCGACGCGGGCGAGGACCTGCTGGGCGCCGTCGCCGGGCTGGACGAGGACGCCTGCGGGCTGGCCCTGACCGAGGCGCTGGCCGGCGCGGTGCTGCGCGAGACGTCCCCCGGCCGCTACGGCTTCGCGCACGTGCTGGCCCGCCAGGCGGTCTACGACACGATGCCCGGCCCGCTGCGGACCCGGGGCCACCGCCGCGCCCTGGAGGTGCTGCGCGCCCAACCCGCGCCGCCGCTGGTGCAGATCGCCCACCACACGCGCGCCCTGGGCGACACCGAGGACTGGCTCCGGCAGGCGGAGGCGGCCGCCGACCAGGCCACCGCGGTCGGCGACCTGGGCACCGCGGCCCTCCTGCTGGGCGAGATCCTGGAGGTGCCGCGCCTGCCCGCCGGGAAACTGGGGCAGGTGGCCCTCGCGGTGGCCAGGATCGCCCGGCTCAGCGCCGAGCCGGCCGACACCGTCGCCACGCTGCGGCGGATCCTGGCCACCCCGGGCCTGCCCGGCGCGGCGCGCGGGGAGATCCGCTACCGGCTGGGCGCGGTGCTGGCCAACCAACTGGGCGACGCCTGCGGCTGGGCCGAGATCGAGGCGGCGGTGCCGGACCTCCAGCAGTACCAGCCCTCCCTCGCTGTCCGGGCCATGTCGGCCTTCGCCACCTGCGGCAGCGCGCGCTACTCGGCGGCCGAGCAACGGGTCTGGCTCCAGCGCGCCCGCGACGTCGCCGCTCAGGGGGACGACGAGTCGGCCCGGGCCGTCGTCCACTCCAACTACACCAGCGTCATGGCGGTCTGGGGTGACCCGGCGGTCCCCGAGCTGCTGGCCCGGCTGGTCCGGGAGAGCGCCGACCCCGATGTCGTCAGGGCTGCGGCGATCGCGCTCAGCAACGCGGCCGAGGCGGCCGTCTGCGTCGGACTGGACGAGCGCTCCGTGCCGTTCGCCGACGAGTCGCTGGCCATCAGCGCGCGGCTGCACCAGTCCTCGCTGGCCGCCTACACCGAGTCCTACCGGCTGCTGCTCGACTGGGCCTGCGGTCGCTGGCACGACTTCGACACCGACCTCGCCGCCTACCACGCCCGCTACCCCGAAAGTCCGCTGACCGGCACCGGACTGCTCGGCACCGTGCGGGGCCTGATCGCCGCCGCCCGCGGCCGGGCCGCACGTGCGGCCGAGCACTTCGACCGCTGCTTCACCCCGGGCGCCCTGGACGTCACCGCCCTCGGCGCGGCCGCCGGACTGGCCCGCCTCCACCTCGCGCGCGATGACGCGGACACCGCCTGGCAGATCCTGACCGAGCCGCTGGAGTTCGTCGGGCTCAAGGATGCCTGGCCGTACGCCTGGGACCTGCTGCCCACCGCGGTGGAGACCGCGCAGCTGCGCGGCGACCGGACCACGGCCGAGCGGCTGACCGAGCAGCACGCCGCCGGCATCCGGGCCTGCGAGGCTCCGGGCGCGGTTGCCGAGCAGTACCTTTGCCGCGGCTTGCTGCTGCGTGAGGACGACCCCGGGGCCGCCCGGGGCGAGTTCGAACGGGCCCGCGCCCAGTGGCTCGCCATCGGCCGCCCCCATCACGCCGCACTGGCCGCCGAACGCGCTGCCCTCACCGAGCCGGACGGCGCCACCGAGCAACTCGCCCAGGCCATCGCCGTGTTCGACGGGCTCGGCGCGACCCGCGACGCGGACCGCTGCCACCGCCACCTGCGCGAGCGCGGGCGCAGGCCCACCAGCCCGCGTGGCCGCGCCGGCTACGGAGCCGAACTCTCCCCGCGCGAGCGGCAGGTCGCCGACCTCCTCGCCGAGGGAGCCAGCAACCGCGACATGGCCGCCGCCCTCTTCCTGTCACCCCGCACCGTCGAGCACCACGTCGCCAACGTCCTGCGCAAACTCGGCACCAGCCGCGCGGACCTCGCGGCCTCCTCCGAGCCGTAGGGCGGTTTCCAGGGGTCTCCCCGCGGGCCCGTACCGGTTCGGACCCGGAGGCCCCGTCAACACGGGCCTCCTTGTCGCAGGATGCCGACGCCGTCCGTCGCACCTACAGTCGCAGGGCGGTCGCCGACATGTGGTTGCTGCGCGAGGACACCTGGGGGCACGGCTACGCGACCGCCGCAGTGCGCCTCCTGCCGGCGGATGCCACCGTGCCGCTGGGCACCGCCGAGCACCTGACGGCCTGCGAGGAACCGGAGCCGCGAGCCGGGTCGAGGAGGGCACCGCCTGAGCACCCGTCAGGCGACGCCGCCCATCGACTACGATCAAGCTCGCGGATCACGCGACTCGTGTACGGGGGGCCGGTTGTTCAGCGTGTTTGTGTCCCAGACGGACCCGAGGGCGTTCCAGACGATCCTCGCGGCCCTCGAAGCGCCGGGACCTCCGGGGCCGCGCCACCTGACGATCGCGCCGGGCCACTACCGGACCGGGCCGCTGCGCTGCTGGGGGACGGTGGTGATCACCGCCCTGAACGGCCCCGGATCGGTGGTGATCGACGGCTCCGGCGACTACGACCTGCGGGCCGAGGGCCACATCACGCTCCAGGGGCTGGTCCTGCGGAACTGGCACGAGCAGGGGAGTGCCCTGCAGGTCTCCAGCGGCACCGTGGTGGCGCGGGACTGCGAGTTCGTCAGCTCCTCCACCTCGGCCGTCAGCGCCTGGGGCGGCTCGGAGCTCTTCCTGCACAACTGCACGGTGCGCGACGGCGCGGTGGTCTACTCCGACTCCGCCGGGATGATCGAGAACCTCGACGCGGTCGGCTCCCGCGCGTGCGGGATCGCGCTGCGCAACGGCAGCAAGGTCAGCGTCCGCAACAGCCGGGTGCAGGGGGCGGCCGAGCACGGCATCTGGGTGACCACCGGATCGCAGCCGCTGATCCAGCAGTGCCTGGTGGAGGGCTCCGGCCAGGGCGGCATCGTGGTCGAGAGCCGCTCCCGGGTCGCCGTCCACGGCGGGGCGATCGAGCGCAGCGTCCAGGGGAGCCTGGTGGTCCGCGACCACGCGCACGCCACCGTCGAGGGGCTGCGGATCGGTGGCTCGCAGCAGGACGCCGTCTGGTGCACCACCGGCGGCGAGCTGGCGGCCACCGGCCTGGACGTGCAGGGCGCGGGACGGTACGGCGTGCTGGTGGACGAGCACGCCGCGGCCCGCCTGACGGGCAGCCGGATCAGCGGGGCCGAGGACGTCGGCGTCACCGCCGGGCCGTCCGGCGAGGTGGTCCTGACCGGTGGAACGGTGACGGGGTGCCAGGTGGGCGCCGGAGTGCCGACCGGCGGGCGGATGGCCCTGGAGGGCGCCCGGTTCGCCGACAACGCGGACGTCGGCGTGGCCGTCGACCCCGGGGCGGAACTGGCGCTGCGCGGCTGCGAGATCACCGGCACCGGAGGCCCCGGACTGGTGACCATGCTGGGCGCGAAGGTGACGACCCAGGACCTGCGCTCGCACGGCAACGGGGCCGAGGACATGATCGGGGTCGAGCCCGACCGGGAGGCTGGGGCAGAGGCCGTCGCGTCGGTCGGCAGGACCCCGGACCCCCGTGCGACCCCGGCATCCCGGCCGGTTGCCGCGCCCACCGCCCCGGGCGGTCCGAGCACACCGCAGGCCGGCTCACGCCCGGAGACCGCCTCCGTGGACGAGCTGCTCGCCGAGCTGGAGGCCATGATCGGCCTGGCCGGCGTCAAGCAGGAGATCCGACGGCTCGTCATGTTCCTGCGGGTGGCCGAGCAGCGGCGCGCGGCCGGGCTGCCCGAGGGGCCGGTGATGGGCCGGCACGTCGTCTTCTCCGGCTCGCCCGGCACCGGCAAGACCACCGTCGCCCGCATCTACGGACGGCTGCTGGCCGCCCTCGGCGTGGTCACCGCCGGCCACTTCGTCGAGGTGGCCCGCGCCGACCTGGTCAGCAAGGCGCTGGGCGGGACCACCCAGAAGACCACCGAGGTCTTCGAACGCGCCCGCGGCGGCGTGCTCTTCATCGACGAGGCCTACACCCTCGCCCGCCGGTTCGGCTCGGGCTCCGACTTCGGCCAGGAGGCCATCGACACCCTGGTCAAGCTGATGGAGGACCACCGCGACGAGGTGGTCGTGGTGTTCGCCGGCTACTCGGCCGAGATGCGCGAGTTCCTGGCCGCCAACCCCGGGCTGCAGTCACGGGTCTCCCGCACCGTCGAGTTCGAGGACTACGGCCCGGACGAGCTGGTCGCCATCGTGGCCGGCATGGCCGAGCAGTACGGGTTCCGCCTGGCGGAGCCGACCCGGGACGCGCTGACCGCCCACTTCCGCGCCGCCCGGCGCACCGAGACCTTCGGCAACGGCCGCGAGGCCCGCCGGGTCTTCGAGGCCGCACTCGAACAGCAGGCCCTGCGGCTGGCCGGCCAGGACTCCCCGCCGTCCGCGCAGGACCTGGTCGAGCTGCTCCCGCAGGACCTGGAGGGGATCGTCGAGCGCGGCCTGGGCGTGCGGTTCGACGAGGCCAAGGACAGCGGGCAACTGCAGGAGATCCTCGACCGGCTGGGCGCGATGGTCGGCATGGCCGGCATCAAGACCCGGATCAGCGACCTGCTCGACCTGATCGTGACCACCCGCCGCCGCGAGGAGGCGGGCCTGCGGGCCGACCCGGTCCCCAGCCACCTGGTCTTCGCCGGCCCGCCGGGAACGGGCAAGACCACGGTCGCCCGCCTCTACGGCTCGCTGCTCGCCGCGCTCGGGGTGCTCGCCCGGGGCCAGGTGGTCGAGGTCTCCCGGGCCGACCTGGTGGGCCAGTACGTCGGCTCGACGGCGATCCGCACCGCCGAGGCCTTCGAACGCGCCCGCGGCGGCGTGCTGTTCATCGACGAGGCCTACACCCTCGCCCGCCCGGCCGGCGGCACCGGGCACGACTTCGGCCAGGAGGCCATCGACACCCTCGTCAAGCTGATGGAGGACCACCGCGACGAGGTGGTCGTCATCGCGGCCGGCTACACCGAGGAGATCGCCACCTTCCTCTCGGCCAACCCCGGCCTGGCCTCCCGGTTCTCCCAGACCATCGAGTTCCCCGAGTACGAGGTCGCGGACCTGGTCACCATCCTGGCCCGGCAGGCCGAGGACTCCGGCTTCCACCTCGCCGAGCCCGCCCTGGCGGCCGCCCGCGCCCGCATCCTCACCGAACGCGACCGGTTCGCCCTGGGCAACGCCCGCGAGGTCCGCAAACTGCTGGACGCCGCCAAGACCTCCCACGCCCGCCGCATCGCGCTGCTCGAACGCGAGGAAGGGCACGTGACCCTGGACGAGCTGCGGCTGCTGCTGCCCGAAGACCTCGGCTGACGGGAGGACCTGACGGCCTGACGGCCTGACCAGTGGCTCAGGGCACCAGCGGCCCGGCCAGCACGCCCAGGCCCGCCGCACGGTCGCCCGACCAGAGCAGCGACTCGGTCTCCCGCGGCTTGCGGTTCCAGAGCATCAGCAGCAAGTCCTCGGCCGTGCCCGAGAGTTCGGCGACCGGCTCGCCGGGACCGTAGGTCCAGGAGCGGCCGGAGTCGGTGGCGGTGATCCGCACGGCCTGCGAGGGGGCGGTGGCGGCTCCCCGGGAGGTCATGCGCGGGGCCATGGTGTCGAAGACCTCGGCGACGCCGTCGGCGGCGAGCGCCGGATCCAGCGGCTTCGTCGCACCGGCGGCGTGCTGGGCGTCCCAGCGGTGGATCAGCGTCTCCTGGCTGCGGCGCCGGCGCCAGAAGGCGACGGTGTGCGGCGGGAAGAAGGTCCACGCACCGGTCGCGGGGTCGACCGACAGCGCCTCCACCAGGGCGTCCGCGCTCTCGGCGTACCAGGCCCGCAGGGCGGCCGGGTCGCGCGGCGCGGCGGCCTCGTCGTAGCCGTCGCCGTGGCCCTCCCGGACCGCCGTGACGACCCACAGGTTCCCGGCCCCCATGTGCACGGCCAGGTCCGCCAACGTCCAAGCGCCGCAGTGCTCGACCGGGGCCGACAGGTCACCGTCCAGCACGGCACCGAAGGCGTCCAGTTCACGTCGAAGATCATTCAGGTAGTCCACGGCGCCAACATACCGCGCACCACCAACCGGCCGGGAGGGCTTGGCGATCAAGGTTTTGGCTGTCCCCGCCCCGGTGCCGGGTACCGGGGCGGGGGCCGTGTGCGCGTGCGGGGCCTACTCGTCGGCCTCCCAGCGGTCGAGGACGCGCCGGCGGATGTGGGCGGGGTACGCCTGGGCGAAGGAGCTCTGCGGCATGCGTCCCTGTCCGCGGGCGGGTTCGAGCCCGTCGTGGACGACGACGGGGCCGGTCGCGGACTCCCGTTCGCTGTCCAGGTAGCAGTGCAGCAGCGGGAAGATGAAGCCGTTCCAAGTCTCGGCCCGCTGGGTGGGGTGGATGCGGGTGGCCAGGGCCCACAGCAGGTCGGCGTCGTCGGCCGGGTCGATGTCGTCGTCGAGGACGAAGATCCGCGAGCTGAGCCGTCCGGTGCGCGCCTCCTCGTTGACGACCTTCCCGATCCGGTGGGTGAACTCCTGGGAGTCGACGCCGGGGAGCAACTCCCGCCAGTTCTCGGGGACGGTGACGACCAGCCAGTGGGTGGCCGCCCGCAGCGGGGACCAGGCGGTGGTGATCGGAAGGCCGGCGGCGCGCAGGTCGTGGAGGACCTCGGCGGCTATGCCCGTGCCGGTGACGGTGTGGAACTCGTCCACCGGGCGGCCCTCGGGGACGATCGGCCAGATCGGGTCGTCGCGGTGGGTGATGCACTCCACGGTGTAGACGGGCTGGAGGGAGGTCTCCAGGGGGATGTAGCCGGCGAACTCCCCGAACGGGCCCTCGACGGCGGTCCGTTCGACGGACAGGTGGCCCTCGATGACGATCTCCGCGCTCGCCGGGACCTGGAGGTCGGACAGCTCGCACGTGACGACGTCGAGGGGCTCGCCGTGGAGGGCGCCGATGTAGCCGGCTTCGTCGGAGCCCTCCGGGATCGAGATGCCGCCCACGACGGGGACCGCCGGGTCGCCGCCCTGGACGAGCGCGTACGGCATGGGCTTGCCGATCTCGACCCATTCCTGCCAGACCATGGCGATGTGTTGGGGCACCGTGACCATGCCGGTCATGTGCTTGCCGTCGACCATCATGACGCGGGCGATGGACCAGTTGGTCCACCGGCCGTCGGGAGTGCGCGCGACCAGGACGCCCCAGGTGTTGGCGTAGCGGCCGCCGTCCTGCTCGTGCACGCGGGGCACGGGGAAGCGGTCCAGCGTGGCGTCGTCACCGGTCAGCACGTTCTGCTTGCACGGGGCCTGCTCGCGCGGGACCAGCCTGGGCGGTACCGGCGGCAGGTCGCGGGTCTCGACGAGGTGGTCCACCAGCTGAGCGGGGGTCAGCTCCGGGGACAGGCCCAGGGAGAGGGCGACGCGCGCGAGCGGCTTGCCGGGGACGGAGCTGAGCGCCGCGGGCGCGCCCAGCAGGCGGAAGCCCGGCTCGACGCCGGTGACGTTCTCGAACAGCGGGGCGGGGGCGGTGCGTTCGCACCCCAGGCGGGTGATGGCGGCGGCCTCCAGGTCCCAGCTGACCTCGCGCCGCACGCGCGTGAGGTCGCCGATGGCTTCGAGTGCCGCGATGTACTCGCGCAGGTCCTTGTGGTGGTTCACAGCGAAACTTCCTCTCTGCCGGTCCTCCCGTGCACCGTGGGCCGGTGGGCGGCTGCGGGGCGCATGCCCTCCCAGCGGCGGGCTCGGGAAGCCTTGATGTCGAACTGGTCGCAGACGCGCGCCACGATGTGGTCGACGATGTCGTCCACGGTGGCGGGGTGGTTGTAGAAGGCGGGCACGGGCGGCACGATCGAGGCGCCCATGCGGGCGAGCGCGAGCATGTTGTCCAGGTGGATCTCGCTGAGGGGGGTCTCGCGGGGCACGAGGACGAGCTTGCGGCGTTCCTTGAGCGTGACGTCCGCGGCGCGGGCGATCAGGCCGTCCGCGTATCCGGTGCGGATCCCGGCGAGCGTCTTCATGCTGCACGGGATGATCACCATCCCGTCCGTGCGGAACGAGCCGGACGAGATGGACGCCCCCTGGTCGTCCGGGGTGTGCACGACGTCGGCCAGTCCCGCCACGTCGCGGGTGCTCAGGCCCGTCTCCAGCTCGATGGTGGCGCGTGCCCAGCGGGACAGCACCAGGTGCGTCTCCACCTGCTCCTGGTGGCGCAACTCCTCCAGGAGCCGCACGCCCAGTACGGCGCCCGTCGCCCCTGTCATTCCGACGATGAGCCGCATATTAGTCTCCTTCTGCAACCTTCAGTGAACTGAACGTCCGTGTACTGAATATACTAAGCCCATGGCTGAGGAGACAAATGCGAACGGGACGGAGCGCGGGATGAAGGTGGAGGATGCACTGCCGCATCAGCTGCGGCGGGGCATGCAGGCGTGGGCCACGATGTGGCAGCAGTACTTCCAGGACCTGACCACGCCGCAGTTCGCGGTACTGGCCCTGCTCGACGAGCACGGACCGCTCGACCAGTCCGCCCTCGGCGCCCTCGCCGCCATGGACCGCTCGACCCTGAGCACGCTGCTCGACCGGCTGGAGGGCCAGCAGCTCGTCACCAAGGCCGTCGAGCCGACCAACCGCCGGCGCCGCATCGTCACGCTGACGGACGCCGGGCGGGCGTGCCTGGACGAGGCCACCCCCAAGATGGCCCGACTCATCGAAGACCTGGAGCAGCTGTTCGGCGCGGACGACATGCGCCGCCTCGTGCTCCTCCTGCGCAAGCTAGGAGACGTGCCTTCGCTGCGGCCCGACTCCTGACCGGTATGCGGAGCAGCTGTTCACGGGCTGCTGTCGGCGATGGCGATCACCGAGGCGGTGCTGGGCTGCGGATCGGTCGTGAACCAGGTCATCAGCATCGCCTCGCCGCCCTCCGTCCAGCCGACCCGGCCGGTGGCGCTGTACTGGGTGGCGGGTTGCCCGCGCACGGTGAGCGGCGGCGAGGTCTGGTAGCCGGTGTCGGAGGAGTCGTAGAAGCTGTGGACGTCGGAGAGCGGGCCGTCGAGCTGAATGAGCTCCAGCTGGCCGAGCAGCTTGTCAGATCCCCAGTGCTGGATCGCCCCCACGGCGCCGGAGCTCGCCTGGTAGGGCGCGGTGGACATCAGCCGGTACCCGGGCGGGAGCTTGGCGGGGCGCAGCAGCCGGCTCCCGTCGAAGGACGCCAGGGTGGCTCCGCCGTCGCCGTCCACCAGGGCCCGGCTGCCGAGGGGCTGGTTCAGCCGCACCGAGGCCGAGGTGACCTGGCCCGCCGAGCACGCACCGTCGGACCCGGAGCCCGGCGCCGCAGTGACCTTGATGCTGAGCGCGACGGACCCCGCGGACTCGGTCGCCACCGGTGTGAAGTCCTCGTCGCAGACGCCGCCGAACCCGCCGACGAAGAGCGTCCGGTCGTCGGCGCCGACGACCACGCTCCCCGTGTAGCCCTCGGTGCTGGGAAGCCCGGACGGCGCCCCGCGGTCGGGCATGGGCCGGTTCAGCAGGACGAACGTGTAGCCGAGGTCGGCCGCGAGTGCTCCCGCCGCCAAGGCCGCGAACGAACGACGGAGTATCTTCCCCATGGTGCTGGGGCATTCCCGCCCGCGCGCTCACCACACCAGTACGGGCGGACCTACAGCCAGCGGTCGCACCAGGCGCGGATCCGCCGGAGGGCGTCGAGTTGGTGGGCGCGCTCCTGCAGCCCGTGGCCCTCCCGGGGGTAGACGACGAACTCGTGCTCGACGCCGAAGCGGCGCAGCGCGCGATGGAAGTGGACCGCCTGGCCGAGCGGGACGTTGGTGTCCTCCTCGCCGTGCAGGATCAGCACCGGAGTGCGGATCCGGGACGCGTAGGAGATCGGGCTGTTCCGGTCGTGGAGGTGCGGCCCCGGCCCCTTCCAGCCGGTGCCGCCGCCGAGCACCGCGTCCATGACCCCCCAGTCGCCCGTCCCGGCCTGCATGCCCCAGTCGCTGATGCCGGCGCCCATGACGGCCGCCTTGAACCGCCTGGTCCGGCCGATGGCCCAGGCCGCCATGAACCCGCCGTGGCTCCAGCCGGAGATGCCCAGGCGTTCGGGATCGGCGACGCCCTCGGCGACCAGCAGGTCGATCCCGGAGAGCACGTCGGTCCACTCGTCGCCGCCCACCTCGCCCGCCACCACGGCCGCGAACTCATGGCCGTGGCCCGACCCGCCCCGGGGATTGGCCAGGAAGACCGCGTACCCGGCGGCCGCCAGCCACTGGCCGCAGTCGACCGGACTGAGCGTCAACTCGTCGGCATGGCGGAAGTACGGGCCGCCGTGCACCAGGGTGACGAGCGGGAACGGACCCTCCTCCCGAGTCCGGCCGACGGGGAGGATCAGCAGGCCGTCCAACTGGAGCCCGTCGCACGCCTGGTAGCCGAGCCGTTCCTGGACACCCCAGCGGATCTTGCCCAGTTCGGGACTGGTGTCGCTGAGTTGGCGCAGCGGTCCGTTCGCGGGGCCCGCGTGGACGTTCTTGGGCTCGTGCGCGGTGCTCGCCAGCACGGCGACGGTCTGCGCGGAGTGACTCACCGTCAGCCCGGCCAGCATGCCGGGCGCGCAGGACAGTTGATGGAACCGCAGCGACTGGGGATCGAGCCGGTACAGCGCGGTGTCCAGCCCGTCGGCGAACAGCGCCAGCGGCGGCCCGTCCGCGACCTGCACCAGCTCGGCGGGGCAGACGGACATGCCGACCGTGAGACTGCGCTGCTCGGCGACCGGACCGCTGGCCGGCGGGACCGTGTCGATCACGGCGAGCCCGCCCACCAAGTGCCCAGGGGTCACCGCCAGATGGGCCAGGCGCCAGTCGGCGTCGTGCTTCCACCAGACCGGGGAGTGGGCCTCGAATCCGACCGGGCCCAGGTCCTGGACGGCTCCCGTCCCCGGGACGACCAGATGCAGTCGTGCCGTCGTGACCCCGGGATCCAGCTCGGGGGTCGCCCAGCTCAGCACGGCCAGCGGCCCGCCGTCCGGACGCTCGGCCACCTCCACGACGTGACGGTCCCCGAGGCCGTTCACGGTCCGCACCATGCCGGTCGCGAGGTCGAGCAGCCGCAGCCGGGTGACCGGGAGATGCTGCCTCCAGACCTTCGCGTCGTCCCCCTCGGCCGCCCGGCGCGCGTCCTCCGCGCTGGGCTCGTCCTCGGCGAGCAGCGCGACGGTGCGGCCGTCGGCGAGCGGGTAGTGGTCGCTGATGCCGCCGCGCCAGCTGGTCAGGGACTCTGCCGCGCCGCGGTCCAGGAGGATCCGCTGGAGTTGGGCGGTGCCCCGCTCCGCGTGGTCGGAGGTGAAGTACAGCGCGGCCGAGTCCGGTGCCCATTTCGGGGCGGCGCCGTCGGCCAGCCGGCGCGGGGCCGCACTGCCATCGGCGGCGGCGACCCAGAGCGTGCTGTCCCCGCTGTTCGTGGCCACGCCGTAGGCGACCAGGCGACCGTCCGGCGAGATGGCCGGTGCCCCGGGGGTGGCCAGGTCCACCACCAGCTCGGCGGTGAGCAGGTCGGGCGAGCCGGGAACCGGTCGCGGTGCAGGGTGCGGCATGCTGACTGCCTTTCGCTCTCCGGGTACGACAAACGTTCATCCTGTCGCACGAACGAGCCTGTGTCAGCCGGGTTTTGGAGAATCAGGCCGCACACGACCCTGCCCCAGATGCCGAGTCACGACCGTTCCCCCCGAGCCGGTCTGTGTGTGAACGTAGCTGCTGGCACGGAGAGATCACAAGGTCGACCGTCGCACCGGGGCCTGCCGCGCGGTGGTGGGGACCGGCTCGCGGCTTCCCCGTGGCGCGGGAGTACGAGGATGATGTCCGCGTGATTCGAGACCTGCCGCCGTTGCCGTTGCCCGAGTACGTCGTGGTCCGTATCGGCTGCTCACCCGAGGTGCCTGCCGAGATCGCCGCCGATCTGCGGCAGTTCGGCGTACCGGCAGGGCTGATCGGCTACGAGTACCGGTCACTGGCCGAGGCGACAGTCCTCAGCGGGATCGACGGGAGCAGGGTGGTCGTCTTCGGGACCAGCGGCCTGTTCGGACTCGTCGCCATCGATGTGACTTCGCGCCGCATCGTGCACATCCCCGCACCCGAGTCTTCGACCGTCAATCACGTCAACAGGGACCTCGGAGCCTTCCACCGGTGCGTCGCGGCCGCCATCGCCCGCTTCCCGTTCTATGAGGAAGGCGAGGAGGACAGAGGCGACGAGGCGGCGGACGACCTTCGCGAACTCCTCGCCACCCTCGATGACACGGCACTCGCGCACAACGGGCTGTGGGAGACCCTGTGTGACGACATTGCGATGGGCGACTACGCGAACTGGCAGGGGTGAAGCACGTCAGCTGGAAGGCTGTGAGTCAGGTGGTGTTGGCGCCAGGAGGGAGGCCGGTCATGCAGGAGCTCGCATCCGCGGTTGTGGTCGTGACGGGTGTCATGGCGTCCGGGAAGTCCACCGTTGCCCAGCTGTTGGCCGAGCGGCTCCCGCGCTCCGTGCACCTGCGGGGCGACGGCTTCCGGCGGATGATCGTGTCCGGTCGCGAGGAGTTCACGCCGCAGCCGACCGCTGAGGCGACTGCGCAACTGCAACTGCGCTACCAGGCCTCTGCCATGGTCGCGGACCTGTACGCACAGGCCGGATGGACGGTCGTCGTCCAGGACGTCGTCCTCGGCGAACACCTCGTCACCTACCTCGACGCCGTGACGACCAGGCCCCTGTACCTGGTCGTCCTCGCGCCCACGCCCGAAGCGGTCGCGGCGCGCGAGGACGGTCGACCCAAGAGCGGCTACGGCGGCCCCTGGACAGTCGACCTCCTCGACGACGGCCTCCGCCGGGGCACCCCGCCCCTCGGGCTCTGGCTGGACACCTCGCACCAGACACCCGGCCAGACCGTGGAGCAGATCCTCGCCAACCTGGCCGCCGCCCGCATCGTCGGCTGAGACAGCGGTCTCCTACCGGGCGACCGGCGCGCCCATCAGCACGTGGTCGCCGCAGATGGTGATCTGCGCCGGCTTGCCGTGCTGGTCCACGACCGGGGCGCGGCCTGCGGTGTTGTCGCCCGGTGCGGTCACGTCGGCGGAGTCGGCGGTGACGGAGACGCAGTTGGCGCTGTCGGGGCCCTTGCCGTTGAACTCGGAGTAGTGGAGGGCGAGTACCGCCTGCTTGCCTGGGGCGAGGGTCAGCGGTGCGGGGTTGCCCTTGCCGGCCCCGACGGCCTGCGGGCCCTTGCCCACGTGGAATTCGAGGGTCGGGTAGCCGGCCAGGACGCAGCTCTGCGCGCCCGAGTTGACGGCGACGAGCTCGGCGTTCGCCGGGTCCTTGGTGTCGGGGGCCGCGTCGGCGAGCAGGGTGACCGTCCACTTCAGGTTCCGGGTCAGGCAGTTGGCCTGCCGCGCACCGGTGGATCCGGTGGATCCGGTCGGACTGGCGGACGAGGCGGCTGCCGGAGCGGCAGGTTGGGCCGCGATCGGCGCGGCGGGCACCGGCGCCGAAGAAACCGGCGCGGGCGCGGCGGCCTTCGCCGGGCCGGCCGTGCTGTCGGCGCCGCAGGCCGTCAGGCTGAGGCCGGCGAGCAGGGCGGGAACGGAGACCAACATCAGGGAACGCGAGCGCATGGGATCCCCCCGGATCTTCGGAACGGTTGGTGCTGTGTGCTGTCAGGGGTGAAGACAGCACGGGGGGATCGATCGGTTGCCCATCGCTGGGGATTTCCTGAGAGGAGTCTGAGTGCGCGCCGACCGCCGTCGGGATCCGGGTCCATCAGACGATGGACGAACTGCCCAGCCCGTCGATCTCCGCCATCGGATACGGAGTCTGCCTGCTCTCCAGTTGGAACCTGCGGTAGAAGTCCGTCATCACGGCGGCGAGCGGGGCGTGGCGGGTGAGGATCGCCGCGACCCGCGGTGGAATCCCCTCCGGGCGCACCCCTTCGGCACACGCGCGCACGAACGCACTGCGCTCCTCGCCCCGGTACCCGTAGAGGGCGGTGACCAGCCAGATCACCAGATGGGTGACGGAGTAGCAGCGGTCGTAGCTCCGGTGTTCGGCGAAGAAGTCGGCTTCCTCCTCGGACAGGTCGAACCGGGAGGAGATCGCCAGGCCGTAGTCCGCGAAGAACAGGCGCTCACCGTCGGTCAGGATGTTCTGGAAGTGGGCATCGAAGTGCAGGAGACCGTGGGCGTTCATGAATGAGGTCCCCGCCCGCAGTTGCCGTTCGACCATGGCGCAGGCCCGCTCGGCCGCCTCGTCACCGGCTTTGACCTGAGTACCCAGCCAGTCGTGCAGGTTCTGCGGGATGTACTCCAGGAAGAGTGCGATGCTCGCCGATGAATCGCGCACGGCCTCGATCCGGCGGCGCACCGCCGATCCGCCTCCCCAGTAGGCGACGGCCTTCTCTACGTCGGCCAGTTCCTCGGGAAGCGACTGCCCGGGGTGCGGCAGGACCCGCCAGTGGTACATCAACGGGAAGCCCTCGAAGTCCTGCGCGAGCACCCAGTTCGTCGTCATGGTGTGCACGGCCAGTTCCCTCCAGGCCCCGAAGCCCGGCCCCCCGATGAGCCCGACACCGAAGTGTGCGAAGGCCGGCAGCCCGAACAGGTTCGCCGTGGACCGGACGTTCTCCGGCTGCCTCTCCAGATCGCTCAGCGGGATTCGCTTGACGAAGACCGGGGTCCCGCCGATGTCCAGCAGCGCCGATGTCCCGCCGATGCCGGATCCCATCGGCTCCGCCGCATCCAGAAGGTCGCGCAGTTCGAGATCACTGCGCAGGGCCAGCGCGGTGGAGACGGCACAGTGGGCCGCCAGCCGCGCACCGCGCGACATGTCAGCACTCTCGACGACTGCCTCCACGTGAGCATCAACCTCCCTGAAATACCTGGGAGTCTACAAGTCGAGCTTTGACGTCAGTCGGGTTCCCGCTGATGGATCGTCAGCTGATCGGCGGGACGATCGACGGTTCTCCACCAGAGCCATCCGTTGTGCATCCCGTAGCCCGTTGTCGACGGACGGTCCGCCCCGTAGGGGAGCCCGGAAGCGTGATCTCCGGGTGGTTCCCTGATGGGTTCCAGGACACCGACCGCGCAGGATGGAGGACATGACGATCAATCAGAATGCCAAGGCCGCCACGACCACCACCCTGCGCGCCCTCGCCATCGGCGCCGTCGCCGCCGCCTGCACCGTGACCGCCGCACTCCCCGCCCAAGCAGCCCCGGCGGCCCCGGCGCCCGCCCCCGCCCACCACGCCCGCCACCTCACCCTCCCCGCCCCCACCGGCCCGCACCAGGTGGGGGAGGTGGCGCTGCACCTGGTGGACCGGTCGCGCCCCGATCCGTGGCACCCGGAGCAGCCGCAGCGCCAGCTGATGGTGAGCGTCTTCTACCCGGCCGCCCGCACCGCCGGGCACCCGGAGGCGCCGTACATGCTGCCGCAGGCGGCCGCGCACTTCGACTCCGTGACGGCGAACGACTACCTGCAGCTGGGCCTGCCGACCGGGCGGGCCGACTGGGCGGGCACCGACACCCACGTGGCCGAGGGCGCGCCTGCGGCGCGCGGGAGCTACCCGGTGGTCGTGTACTCGCCCGGGCTGGGGGAGCCGCGCACCTGGGACACCACGCTGGTGGCGGACCTGGCCAGCCGGGGCTACGTGGTGGTGACCGTCGACAACACCTACGAGTCCCCGGAGGTGCAGTTCCCGGACGGATCGCTGGCCACCATGACGATGCCGACCGACCCCGACGCCTTCATCCGCAAGGCGCTGGACGTGCGGGTCGCGGACACCGCCTTCGTGCTGGACCAGCTGCAGCGCCTGAACCGGGGTCAGCTGCCGGGCGCGCCGGCGGACCTGGCGGGCCGGCTCGACCTGTCGAAGGTCGGCATGTTCGGCCACTCGATGGGCGGCACGGCGGCCGCCGACGCGATGGCCGCCGACCACCGGATCGCCGCCGGCCTCGACATGGACGGCAACCTGACGAACCTGGACGGCTCGCTGATGCCGGTCGCCCAGCACGGCCTGGACCGGCCCTTCCTGCTGATGGGCAAGGACGGCACGACCGACACCGGCCCGGGCTGGAACGCCTTCGAGGCCAACACGCCGGGCTGGACCCGGCAGCTCACGCTGAAGGGCTCGCAGCACGCCAGTTTCACGGACGCCGAGGCGCTGCTCCCGCAACTGCTCCCGCGGGTGGGCCAGTCCGGGCAGGTGCGCGCGAACGACATCGGCACCATCAACCCGGCGCTCGCGATCCACACCACCGAGGCGTACGTGGCCGCCTTCTTCGACCACACCCTGCGCGGCTCCGCTGCCGCCGGCCGACTGCTCGACGGACCGTCAGCGAAGTACCCGGCCATGGAGTTCGTCCACTGAGCTGCGCCAGGCAGCGGTGACGGCGGCGTGCAGCACACCCGGGTCCGCCGACCGGACGGCCGCCCCCAGGTGCACGTGGTAGCGGGGGCGGCGCAGCGGGCCGGTGGCCAGGCCGGCCAGCTGCTTGGCGGCCGAGCCCGAGGTGAGCCGCCGCGCCCCGGCCTGGCCGAGCGGCACCACGGGCGCGCCGGTGGCGGCGGCCAGCCGGGCCAGGCCGCTGCGGAACCGCTCCGGCGGCGCCTCGCCGGAGTCCTGACGGTGCGGCAGCCCGCCCTCGCCGTAGATCAGCACCGACCGGCCCGCCGCCAGCGCGGCCATCGCCCCGGACAGTGCCTCGGCGGCCCGGGTGGTGCCCCGGTGCACGGGGATGTGCCTCTCCCGCCGCAGCGCCGGCCCCAGCACCGGTATCCGCCACAGGCCGGCGGTGGCCAGCACCGCCGGGTGCACGTCCAGCCGGTGCAGCGCGGCGAGCACGATCGCCGGGTCGGCCAGCGAGGTGTGGTTGGCGGCGATGATGCTGCCGGGGACGACGGCGGACGAGGCACTGACGGTCAGCGTGCCGAACACCGGCACCACGACGGAAGCGAGGCGGTTGAGCATGCCCACATGCTCCCGTGCGGTCGGCGCGTCGCGCCTGAGTACCCGTACTCAGCTCGGGTGGTCGTCCGCTCATGTGACACGTGATAACCCCGGAGGCTCACGTGGTCAATTCGGGCGGATTCCGATCATGAAATGCTGACGGACTCCGGCCCTTTCGGCCGGATGCGGCACTATCGGGGCAATCCATCGCAATGCAAGTTCTTGCACTACCAGGCAGGTCAATAGAGTCGAGACGCGGCGAATCCATTCGCATTCGAAAAGCGTAAGCGACTCTTGCCATTCCCTATCCGCCGTGTCAGCATGGCCAAAGTGACTGGCAATAGAGGAGGGGGTGAAAGATATGCTGGTCGAAAACATGGCGAAAGCCTGGGAGAAGCGTGCGGCTCTCGGGCAGGAAGTGGGCACAAGGCTGCCGCGCAATCCTGCGGGCGGTGCGGGCGCGGACCAGAGCTACCTCGATGCGATCGCCACTGGCGTCGCCGGTCCCGACAGCCTCGACAGCGGAACGTGGGCGTGCACCTTCAACACGCTCCCGGCGATCTGCTCGTCGACCAACGGCTGTACCAGCTGAGCAGGATCAGGCCGCCGTTTTCTAGTCGCCTGACGGTCTGCCTCCCGCCCTTTCGGCGGGAGGCAGACCGTGCAGAGCGCTGCCGAGGATCACAAGGGGGACAGTGGTGTCGAACGAGCGAGCGCTCCCGCGGCCATCGCGGGACGGTGACGCGACGGACGATCGAAGCGGCGACTCGCAGGCGGCGCCACTGTGCGACGGCTCCCGGTGCAGCCGCCCGGAGGACGAACGGAACATCGAGGCGTTCCGCGAACTGGTCGCGCGGCGCTGGGGCGGCCGGCCGCCGTTCGCGCGGATGCCCACCGAAGAGCTGGACCGGCGGCTGAGCCTGATCACCGCCGAACCGGAGGCCGCGCCCGGGGTCGAGATCGAGTTCGAGGCGTTCCGCGAGGCGATCCGCTCGCTGCGCACCAGCGGTTCGGGCGCCCCGGCCCGGTGGTCCGCGAACGCCGACCGGCTCGCCGAGTCGCTCAGGCCGGCGGCCGCCGTCATCGATGCGGCATTCGAGCTGGTGACGGGGATGGTCCGCCGGTTCGCCGGATCGGCAGCCGATCCCGACCTGGAACCGGATCCGGCCGGGATCGCGGAATCCTTCATGGCGAGCCTCGGTCAGGAGATGGAGAAGCTGTCGAGGGAGCGGTTCCTCGGCATCGTGGACGGATCGGGCAACCGGCCCGGGACCGACCACGCGACCGCCCTCGGCGTGATCGAGAACCATGTGGCCCGGCAACTGGCGGGGTTCGACCTGCTGCTGCGGCGACTCGACGGGGACCTGGCGCGGCTGCGCGACCTGACGGGGCGCCGGCACCTGGTGCTGAGCGGTGTGGAGCTGGCCGGCGACCTGCACGAGAACGGCGCGGTCACGATCCTGGAGTTCAGCGGCCCGGACGGGTCGGCCCGGGTGGTGTACAAGCCCCACGGACTCCAGCTCGATGTCGCCCTGGCCGGTCTCCTGGAACGCCTGGACGCGGCGCTGCCGGGCACCTTCCCACGAGTTCCCATCACCTTGGCCCGTGGTTCCTACGGCTGGCAGATCCATGTTTCCTGGCGTGAATCCGATTCGGCGGCGCAGGTCCGAGAATACTACCGGCGGATGGGCGGCCTGCTGGCACTCTCCTTTCTCCTGCGGGTGAACGACCTGCATTACGAGAATGTCGTGTGCGACGGCACCGTGCCGATTCTGGTGGATCCGGAATGCATGTTCGGAACGGCATTCGAAGCCACCTCGGAAGACCCCGACGGGCAACTCGAAACACCCGTCCGCACCGTGCTCCAGACCGGCCTCCTGCCGAATCTGCGCCGGTCGAAGGACGGCAGGCCCTTCGACATCTCCGCCCTGGGCGCCGTGGGTCCGCGCCATCGACCCGTGTCCCGGGTGTTCGTGGAGGCGAATGCGCCGGTCGATCCCGCCGACGACCTGACGACCGACTTGTGGCACCTCCCGGCGCTCGCCGGCAAAACGATCTCCGTGGCGGCCCACCCGGAGGACCTCATCGCCGGCTTCACCTCGGCCTACGACCTCTTCGTGCGGGAGCGCGAGACGCTGTCGGCGGCGGATGGCCCGCTGGCGGCATTCGACGAGTGCCGGACCCGCCTGCTGCTCAAACCGACCTGGGCCTACGGCACGGTGGTGCGACGCCTGATCCGGGAGTCCCCCCGGTGCGCCCTGCACCGCGAGGAGATCCTCAACGCCCTCTGGTCGACCCGCGGCTCCGCCTTCGGACCGACCGCCGAGATATTCCGCTACGAGCGCCTCGCCGCCCTCCACGGCTACGTCCCGACCTTCGCGCACCTGGTCCGCGGCCACGACCTGCTGATGGCCGACCGCGCGCTGACCGGCATCTTCTCGGTGACCGGCCGGGATCTCGTGCGAGCCAGGGTGCTGGGCCTCTCGGAGCGGGACAAGGACGTTCAGGTGAGGCTCATCAGGGCCTCGCTGGCGACGCTGCCCCGCGAGGGCGAGGACGTCCCGCGCACCGGCGGGAACGCCGCGGGCGCGCAGCCCCGGACCGACTCGAACCTGACGGACGATCACCTGACGGCGGCGGCAGCCGCCATCGGCGCCCTCCTCGGGCGGTCGACCCTGCGCACCGGCAACCGGTCGTGGTGGCTGTCCAGCCGCCCGGTCGATCCCGAGAGCAGGAGCCTGCACCAGGCGCTGCCGGGGCTGTACGACGGGACGGCGGGGATCGCCCTGTTCACGGGATACCTCCACCTCCTGACCGGTGGCGCCGAAGAGACCAGTCGGACGGCCGTGCGGGCGATGCAGGACGAGGCGGAGCTCCTGATCGGCCGGAACACCCTCGAAGACCTGGACCGCTACGGCGCGCTCGGTGTCTACGAGGGGCTGTGGGGCAGCGTCTACGCGGCCGCCTGCCTGGGACTGGGCCGAGGTGACGAACGCCTGCTCGCCTGGTCGGCGGAGCTCTGCCGGGCGCTGACCCCGGGAATCCGGCGGACCTCGCACTGGGACCTGATCAACGGCACGTCAGGAGTCGCCCTGGTGGCGACCCGGTTGGCGCTGGCACTGGGGGACGACGCCTTCGCCAGGGCCGCGGAGCAGGCCTTCTCCGCCACCGAACAGCAACTGACGGAGGTCTTCGAGAACGAGACGGTGCAGGCCGGCATGGCCCACGGCCTGTCCGGCCCGGCGCTCGCCTTCTCCTGGGGATCACTGCTGTTCGAGGGCCAGGGGTACGAGAAGGCCTGTGAGGTGGTGCTCAGCGCCGAACGCTCCCAGTGCTACTGGGACGAGCGCGGCTGGCACGACGCGCTCGGCGGGCCATCGGACAGCTGGCAGGCGACCAAGACGGAGGGCTGGTGCCGCGGCGCGGGCGGCATCGGCCTGGCCCGGCTGGCGATCCCCGCGACGCTGCACGACGGGCTCTTCGCGGACGAGATCGCGCTCGCCCGCAGCGTCCTGGAGCACCGGCCCGTGGCGACCGGTGATCTCGGCCTGTGCCACGGCGAGACGGGCACGCTCGAATTCCTGCTGGCCGGCGCCGGGGACGCGGGCCGGGCGGAGGCGATCCGCCGGCGCCACGGCGCGATGGCCACCGAGGTCCTGACCAGCCGCCGGGTGGTGCAGGAGCTGTCCACCGTGCCGAACCCGGGGCTCCTGCCGGGATTCGCGGGCGTGGGGTACGCACTGCTCCGCGCCGCGTTCCCCGGCCGGCTGCCGAACGTACTGACCCTGGAGGTTCCGCAGGCCGGATCGAACGGAGAGCGCTCGTGAGCACCTCGGCACGCATGGACCGTCCGACCTTCCTGCTGACCGGTGCCCGGTTCGGGTCCACCCTGCTGCGCATCCTGATCGACACGTACGAGGAGATCGCCTGCCCGCCGGAGACCGAACTCGCCGTCACCTGCCGCTCCCTGGTCCGCACCTGGCGGACCACCACCGGCGCGGCCTCGGTCGGCGAGCTTCCCGAAGCCGCGATCGAGGAGATCCGTCGCGCCCTGGCGACCCCGATGGAGTCGTACGCCAGGCAGTTGGGGAAGAACCGCTGGTGCGACAAGGCGTTGGACAACGTGTGGACGACCTCGCTGCTCTCGGCGGTCTTCCCCGACGCCAGGTTCGTCTGCCTGCACCGGCACGCTCTCGACTTCGTCGTCTCCGCCCTGGAGGCGGGAACCTGGGGCTTCTGGGCCTACGGCTTCGAGAAGTACGTGCGGAACAGCCCGGACAACCTGGTCGCCGCGATGGTCACTTACTGGTGCGACTACACGGAGGAACTGCTCGCGTTCGCCGGGTCGAGCCCCGGCAACGTGATCAGCCTCCGGTACGAGGACTTGGTGCAGGACACCGAGACGACCATGGGGAAGCTCGCCGGCTTCCTCGACGTCCGCCCCGCACCAGGCCTCGCGGAGGCGGCCTTCGAGGCGCCCCACGACCTCGGCGGCGGAGACCACAAGATCGCCTTCACCAGCGGCGTGCACAGCCGGAGCATCGGCACGGGCCGGGGCGTTCCCGTCTCGTCCGTCCCGGCCGAGCTGCTGGGGCGGATGAACCGCTCCCTCGAACGGCTCGGCCATCCGCCCGTCGGGCCGGAGTGGAACACGGAGGTGGTGCCGCAGCTGCGGGCCGCCGTGGCACAGGCATCCTCGGTGGACCGCCAGCGCGAGGTGCTGCGCTCGCTCCTCGGGCCCGGGGTTCCGATCACGCTCTGCGATCACGCCGACGATGCCGCCGCGAGCCGGGTGCTGTTCGTCGTGGAGGACGTGCCGGCCTGTTGGAGCCTCGACCTCGCGACGGGGAGCCTGGGCGTGTGCCACGCCGTCTGCCCGTCGGCCTGCCGGGTGCTCACCGACCTGGGGACGCTGCGGAACATCGTGGCGGAGCACCTGAACATCGGGACGGCGCTGCGCACCGGCAGGATGCGTGCGACGGGAAAGGCGTCCATGGTGGGCGCGGCGGTCGGCCTGCTCGCCAGGGTCCGCCCCGCGGACCCGGCCTGAACGGCGCGGTGATGCTCCTGCGCGGGCTCTTCGCGCTGGTCGCGGCGGGCTACCTGATCTACACCGTCCTGGTGCTGGCGGCCTCGATCGGCCCGCTTCGGCGCCGGCTGACGGCCCGGCCCGGAAAGAAGTACTCGCTGCTCTCGTTCATCCCCACCTGGGAGCTGTTCGCCCAGCCGCGTGGAGTCTTCGACCTGGACCTCTGGGTGGTCGTCAGTTCCGAGGGCCGCACCAGCCGGAGGATGTACCTCACCCGTCGGCCGTGGCGGTGGTGGTCGGTGATCGCCTGGCCGCAGTGGCGGGTGATCGGGCCCACCCGGATCCTCGGCATCAGGCTGGTGCAGGTCGCACGGGCGCTGCCGCCGGAGGAGGTCCGGCGGAGCACCTGCTACCGGAGGCTCCTGGCGGGCGTCAGGTACGCCATCGACCACGATCCCGGCATCACCGGATCGGGCCCGCCGCCGGAGTCGTTCCAGTTCGGGATCGACGTGTCGCACGGTTTCTGGGCCGCGACCGGACCGCGAACGGTCTTCGTCTCCGAGGTCACCCGGTGGTGCCCGTGACGGTGGATCAGCTCGACGTGGCGGCACGGCTGGCCGGCATCGCGACGGCACTCACCGGGCTGGAGCTCGCCGCCGCCCTCCCGAGGATCGCGTCCTGGCAGGTGCGACCCCGGTACTTCACCGCGCCGGGGGCGGTCCGCCGGTACCGGGCGCTGGCCCTGTTGACCGCCCTGCTGGGCTTGGACTTCGCCGTCCGCCCGGAAGACTGTCTGGCCGGCGGCGGACTGCTGGCCTGTCTGCTCCTGCTGCGCTTCACCGTCGCCCTGGAGGCCGCCGGTGACGGCGCGGACATCATGCTCGCGACCGTGCTCGTGCCGTTGGGCTGCTGGACGCACCTCACCGCACCGTGGATCCGCGACCTGCTGCTCGGCTGCCTCGCGGTCAAGGTGTGCACCGCGTACCTGCGCAGCGGCGTGGCCAAGCTCGCGGTGGCCGCGTGGCGAAGCGGCCGTCAGGTGGCGCTGATCGTCAACTCCCGGCACTACGGCGCACGGCTACCGGCCTGGCCGCTGCTGGAGTACCCGCAGCTGGCTCGGGCGGTCGCGTGGTCCGTCATGCTGGTGGAAGTCGTTGCTCCGGTGGCCGTGCTGATCGGCCATCAGGTGCTGCTGGTCTGGGCGGGCTGTGCCCTGCTGCTCCACGCGGGGATCGCGGGCGTCATGCGGCTCCCGAGGTTCATGTGGGCCTTCACAGCGGGGCTCGCGTGCCTGCTGGCGTTCCGGGGCATCTTCTGAGCCGCACGACCCGTGGCCGTGTCCGGCGTGTCCGCCGTGTCCGGCGTGTTCGCCGTCAAGCTGTCAATGGTAGCTCCACGGAACGGAGTTGGAGCAGATTCCGCAGTCGAACGCGTGTTGACGTACGTGATCCTGCATCCTAGATTCCATGAGCCGTCGTCATCTCGTCACGACCGGACCCGCCGATTCCGCACAACTCGGCTGACCTGGGCCCCGGTTGGTTCACCGACGTGTTGGCGGGGGCTTTTCCCGGGGGTTCACCGGCGCCTGCACGGCGGTCGGTCGAAGTATCAGGAGTACACAGGGACATGCGCAGCTTCAGGTTCGGTTTCTCGCTCGGCAACCACCTCACGCCCGCCGCGCTGGCCGAGACGGTCCGCACTGCCGAGACGTACGGCTACGACAGGGCGGTGACGGTCGACCACCTCGGCGTCAACCGCAGCTCGCCCTTCCTCGCCCTGCTGGCCGCCGGCAACGCCGGTCCGCGGCTGCGGCTGGGCACCTACGTGCTCAACAACGGATTCTGGAACGCCTCGATCCTGGCCCGCGAGGTGGCCACGCTCTCCCGGCTGACCGAGGGCCGGGTCGAACTCGGCATCGGCGCGGGCGTGGTGAAGTCGGAGTTCGACGGCGCCGGCATCCCGTTCGCGCCCTTCCGGCAGCGGTTGGACCGGCTGGCGGCGACCCTGGACGAGTTGGACCGGCTCTTCGCGCTGGAGACCGACCTGACCAGGCCGCCGCTGCTGCTCGGCGGCACCAGCGACCGGCTGCTGCGGCTCGCCGCCGAACGGGCCGACACCGTCAGCTTCAGCGGCTGGGTGCAGGTCCCGGGCCAGCCGGCCGGGACGCTCGGCATCATTCCCGCCGAGCACGCCGACGAGCGGGTGGGGCTGTTCCGCGCGGCGGCCGGCGACCGGCTGCCGGCGATCGAGCACGACGTCTTCGTGCTGGACGTCCGGGTCACGGACGACCGGCAGGCCGAGGCGGAGGCGGTGGCGGCCGAAGAGCCGTTCCTGACGGCGGAGCAGGCGCTGGAGAGCCCGTTCATCCTGATCGGCACGGTGGAGGAGATCGCCGACCAGGTCCTGCGCCACCGCGAGCGCTACGGGTTCACCTCGTTCACCGTGCAGCGCCCGTTCATGGAGGCGTTCGGTCCGGTGATCGAACTGGTCCGGAAGGCGGAGGGCGCCACCTCCTGACCCGACGCGGAACCGCCCGGCCCGGTAGTCGGGCCGGGCACTGCCGCGTGCGGCGCGGGGGAACGATACTGGTGCGGGCCGACCACCGCGGCGCCAGCACCGAGGAGCGACATGACCAGTACCCCGACACAAGGCGAGTGCCCCGCCACCGCGCCCGGGGAAGTCGAGCACCTGGACGTCCTGATCATCGGCGCCGGGATCTCCGGCCTCGGGGCCGGCCGCTACCTGAGCACCGAACTGCCGGCGAAGACCTTCGCGATCCTGGAGGCGCGCGACGCCCTGGGCGGCACCTGGGACCTGTTCCGCTACCCGGGCATCCGCTCCGACTCGGACCTGCACACCTTCGGCTACGAGTTCAAGCCGTGGCGCGACGAGGAGTCCATCGCCTCCGCGCCGCGGATCCTGAAGTACCTGCGCGAGACCGCGACCGAGAACGGCCTGGACAGCCGCATCCGCTACCACCACCGGGTGCTCGCCGCCGCCTGGTCGAGCGAGCGTGCACGCTGGACGGTGCGGGTCGAGCGCACCGACACCGGCGAGCGGACGACGCTGACCTGCGCCTGGCTGTTCTGCGCCAGCGGCTACTTCCGCTACGACCAGGGGTTCACCCCGCACTTCGAGGGCCGGGAGCGCTTCCGCGGCACCATCGTGCACCCGCAGCACTGGCCCGCGGACCTGGACCACGCCGGCAAGCGGGTGCTGGTGATCGGCAGCGGCGCCACCGGGGTCACCCTGGTGCCCGCGATGGCCGACACGGCCGCGCACGTGACGATGCTTCAGCGCACCCCGACCTACATCCTGCCCGTCCCCAAGAAGGACGCGATCGCCAACGCCCTGGGCAAGTGGCTCGGACCGGACCGCGGCTACGCGCTGGCCCGGCGCAAGAACATCGCCCAGCAGCGCCTGCTCTGGACCCTGTGCCAGCGGTACCCGAAGGCCGCCCGCCGGCTGATCCGCTGGGTCAACGCCAGGCAGCTGCCCGCCGGCTACCCGGTCGACGAGCACTTCAACCCGCCCTACGACCCGTGGGACCAGCGCCTGTGCGCCGTGCCCGACGGCGACCTGTTCAAGGCCATCCGGGCCGGGCGGGCCTCCGTCGTCACCGACCGGATCGCGACCTTCACCGAGGACGGCGTCCGGCTGGAGTCCGGCCGCGAGCTCCAGGCCGACCTCATCGTCACCGCGACCGGCCTGGACGTGCGGGCGTTCGGCGGACTGGAGGTCACCGTCGACGGCGCGCCGGTGCGCCTGTCCGACACCATCGCCTACAAGGGCATGATGCTCTCCGGGGTCCCCAACCTGGCCTTCTCGATCGGCTACACCAACAGCTCCTGGACGCTGAAGGTCGGCCTGCTCTGCGAGCACTTCTGCCGCCTGCTGGCCCACATGGACACCCACGGCCACGACATCTGCCGCCCCGAGCCGGCCGATCCGGCGATGCCGACCCGGCCGTTCCTGGACTTCGCCGCAGGCTACGTCCAGCGCGCCGTCGACCGGCTGCCCCGCCAGGGCGACCGGATGCCGTGGCTGACCTCGATGGACTACCACGCGGACGTGAAGCTGCTGCGCGCCGACAGCGTCGTCGACCCGGAGCTGCACTTCGCGCGGGCCGGTGCGCGGGCCGGTGCTGGTGCTGCTGCCGGGAGCGCCGACTGACGCGGCGTCCGGGTGCGCGGGACCTGCGGTGGGCGTGGCGGCGCTCGCCCGCGCCCGCGGGTGTGTGACAGTGGGCTCGGGAGGCGGCGCGATGGCCAGGAGCGGCGAGGGGCCGGCCGGGCTGCGTGCCTCGGCCGACGAGTGGCGGCGGCTGGTGCGCCGGACCGCCTTCGACACCTGGCGGCTCGGCCGGCAGGTGGAGCTGCTGGAGCGCTCCATGGCGTTCGCCGCGCTCTGCTTCGTGACCCTGGTGCCGCTGCTGGTGGTGATCGCGGCGGCCTCGCCCATCCACGGCGACGGGGTCGCCGACTGGATCACCGACGCACTGGGGCTGTCCAGCCGGGCCTCACGGCCGGTGCGCGAGCTGTTCGTCTCGCGCCGACAGGTGCTGACCACCACCACCGGGTTCGGCCTGGCCGCGCTCGCCGTCTTCGGCGTCTCGCTGATGGCCTCGATGCAGCGCGCGATGGAGCGGATCTGGCACCTGCGGCCGGCCCCCTGGCACGCCGCCTGGCGGCAGGTGCTGGGGCTGGCCGGACTGGTCGGGTACATCCTGGTCGCCGCCTGGAGCGGGCTGCCCTGGCCCCACACCGTCCAGCCCTACCTGCGGATCTGCGCCACCGTGCTGGGCGGGTTGGCCCTGTTCTGGTGGCTGCCGCGGCTGCTGCTCTTCAAGCGGGTGCGGTGGCGGGCGCTGCTCCCCGGATCGGTGGCCACCATGGCGGCGCTGGCCGGGCTGCGGGTCTTCTCCCAGCTGGTGTTCGCGCCGCTGATCGTCTCCAACGCGCTCTCCTACGGCGCGGTGGGCACCGTGCTGGTGGTGCAGTCCTGGCTGGTCGGCGTCGGGTTCACGGTGTACGCGGGCGCGGTGCTCGGGCGGGTGGTCGGGCCCGGACCCGAGCGGCTCGGACCGGAGCTGTCCTAAGCGGGTGGTTCTGAGGGCGGATCAGCTCACTCGCGCAGCGCGGCGTCGTTGGCGGCGGCGCCGGTGGTGCCGGTGGTGCCGGAGCGCAGCAGCCGGTGGCCGAGCTCGATCAGGGCGCGGCCGGCCGCGTAGTCGTCGCCGATCCCGGCGACCGGCGGGTCCTGCGGGCTGCGGTGGGCGAGGGTGCGGCACTCCAGGTGGGTCTCGCCGGTGTCGAGCACGGCGTGCGCCCGGGTGTCGTCGCCGTCTTCGAGGAGGTCCAGTCGCAGGGTCCAGCGCTTGGTGCGGGCGGGGGCGCGGGTGGTCATGGCGGACTCCGTTCGGCGGCCGGTGCTCTCCTTCCAGCGTCCACCCGGCGGACGGTGCACGCACGGGACCGGCCCCGCTGTTGGGGGCAGCGGAGCCGGTCGGTGCGATCAGCTGATCAGCGGATCTGGTGGATCAGGTGGCGCGGTGGCTCAGTTGGTCGCCAGCTTGCCCATGGCGTGGACCTCGTCGACCACACCCGCGTTGAAGAAGCTCCACGGGAGGTTGGCGAAGCCGCCGTTGCCCCAGTTGCTGGTGCCCCAGCTGTTCTCGATGGTCACGCCCTGGTCGTTGTAGCCCACGATGGTGATCTCGTGCCCGCCGACCACCGGGTCGCTGCTGGTGTCGCCGGGCATGTAGCTGTAGTCCGACGCCGTCTGGGAGTTGAGGTCCATGAAGCTCTGCTGGACCGAGAAGCCGAACGGCACCGGCTCGCCCTGGGAGATGGCGTCCTCGATGGCCGCGCGGGCCTGGTCGCCGCTGGTGGGCAGCTCGGCGAAGCCCGAGAGCTTGTAGCCGGCGGCGTTGGCGGTCTCGTTGGCGTCCGGCTGGGTGGTGAAGTCGGTGGTGCCCTGCCAGTAGTCGGCCTGGGTGTCGATGCCCTGCTGCTGCTCCATCGGCAGCGCGACGCTGGCGTAGGTGCCCTGGTCGTTGCCCTGGGCGATCTGCGAGTAGATGTACATCGGGGCCATCGGCGCGCCGCTGATGCCCTGCTCGCTCATCAGGATGCCGTAGCCGGTGTAGCCGGTGGCCCAGGTGACGCAGGAGCCGACCTGGCCCTGGTCGCCGGGGGAGAGGGCGTACTGCGACAGGTCCGCGCTGGCCGGGGCGGCACCCACGCGGGGGAGCGGGGCCATCGCGGCGAGGGTCTGCGGGGTGGCGAAGTTGGCGCGCATCGCGTGGGAGTGCGCCTTCAGCGCGGCCAGGTCCAGGCCGGTCGCGAAGTGCTTGTGGTGGGCGTGGTGCCCGGCCGGCCGCGCGTCGGGGGTGGCCGCGGTGGCGACGCCCGCCAGGGCGAGGCAGGACGACAGCGCGATGGCGCTGCTGATACCGAGGGCTATCCGGGAACGCATGAATGAAGCTCCTTGTGGGGGTCGCCGGCCACCGTCGGGCGGCCGGCACGCCGCACGGTGCCCTTGGGGGTGCAGCGGGCATCCGTGCGGAGAGCGTGTGGTGCGTGGGGGTTGCTCCGGCTGACGGCGGGTCAGCCCGAGCGATGCTCACCGTAGGGTGTCCGACCAGGACATGTCATGGGTGGAACATGACAATGGCGGAAAGTAGACAGGAATCTTTCAGGGATTGACAGGAAACTCACAGGAAGTCAGGTTCCGCTTCGGCGCGGGCGCCCAGCGGCCGGCGGCGCAGCGCGAGCGAGGCCCCCGTCGCCGCCAACAGAGCGTAGGTGAGCGGCACTTCGGTGCTGAGCGCGAGGGTGCCGAGCAACAGCGCGCGGTCGACGGCGCCACCGCGCCAGGCCAGCCCGACGGCCGCCCGCCGCCCGACGAGCAGCTTGCCGCCCACCAGCGCGAGCAGCGCGCCGACCACCGGCAGCGGGATCGCCGCCACCGCCCGGCCGCCGAACGCCACCAGCAGCGCCAGCGCCACCCCCGAGGAGACGCCCGCCCACCGGGTGCGCCCGCCCGCCGCCACCGCCACCGCCGTCCGGGAGAGCGAGCCGCCCGCCGGCATCGCCTGGCAGAACGCGCCCGCCAGGTTCGCCGCGGCCTGCGCCCAGACGTCGTGACCCCACCGGCGCCGAACCTGCGCTTGCTGCCCGGGCGCCGCGACGCCGGCCGCCTGCGCCAGCGCGACCAGCGCCACCGCGGCGGCGCCCAACGCCAGCCGGGGCAGCACCGGCCAGCACGGCACGGTCAGCGCCGGCAGCCCCGAGGGCAGCGGCCCGAGCGAGGCGGCCGACGGCACCGGCAGGTGCGCCCAGCACACCCCGGCACTGGTCGCCGCCAACGCCACCGGCACCGCCAGCGCCCGGACCCGGCGCACCGCGAAGACGGCCAGCCAGACCAGCACCGTCGCCACCGCTGCGACGGCCCGCGCCCGCTCCCACCCGTGCGGGTGCGCCGCGCAGAGCAGGATCCGCAGCACCGGGTTGTGCCGGTGCGGGTGGTAGCCCGTCGCCTCCGGCAGCGCGCCCGCGACGATCTGCACCGCGATCCCCGCCGAGAATCCGGTCAGCGCCGCCGGCCGCACCCGCCGCAGCAGCGCGTCCACCCGCAGCAGCGCCAACACCGCCATCGCCACACCGACCAGCAGCGCCAGCGCCGCCACGTTCCCCGGAGTCGCCGTCAGCTGCGCCTGCTGCAGCGCGGTGCGCGAGGTCAGCGCCACCGCCGTGGTCAGCGTGGTCACCAGCACCGGCGTCGCCGACAGCAGCGAGCCCAGCGCCGCCGGCACCACCCCCGCGTACAGCCCGGCAGCCGGTTCGAATCCGGCCATCGCCGCGTACGCTATCCCCTCCGGCACGCTGAACAGCGCCGTCACCAGGCCCGCCAGCAGCTCCGCGCCGACCCCGCGCCAGGCAGTCCGATCCATCCGGCCAGCCTGACGGAGCATCCGCCGACCGCCCGTCAGGCGGCACGCCGCTGTCCGTCGTTCGGGTGGCCGGACGGCGTGGGAGCACGGCGCGCGGGCCCGGCGGCGTATACGACTGAACGGCAGGCACGGCGGCCGATACGTACCCGGTGAGGAAGGGCCCACCTTGACCCAGCGCACCAGGCGGGCCGGCGCCCTCGCCCTCGCTCCTGCCCTCGCCGCCACGGCCCTGCTCACCGCCTGCGGCACCGACGACAACGGCACCATCGCGCCGTCCGCCGACATCAGCTGCGCCCCCAAGCAGGCCCCGCTGCTGGCCGCCGGCTCCACCGCCCAGGGGCCCGCCATGGACCTGTGGCGCACCGTCTACGGCGCCACCTGCACCGGCACCCTGGTCACCTACGCCGGCGGCGGGTCGGGCACCGGCGTCCAGCAGTTCAACCAGGGCAAGGTCGCCTTCGCGGGCTCCGACTTCGCGCTCAAGCCCTCCGACGTGGCCGGCTCCAAGGCCGCCTGCCCGGGCGGCCGGGCGATCGACCTGCCGATGGTGGCCGGGCTGGTCTCGATCGTCTACAACCTCGACGGCGTGGACGACCTGGTGCTCGACGGCCCGACCCTGGCCAGGATCTTCGACTCGCAGATCACCGCCTGGAACGACCCCGCCATCAAGGCCCTCAATCCCGGCGCCGACCTGCCCGCCGCCGGCATCACCAGCTTCCACCGCTCCGACGACTCCGGGACCACCTTCAACCTCAGCTCCTACTTCGCCGCGAGCGGCGGCGGCGCCTGGCCCTCGGCGCCCAACAAGAGCTGGCAGGGCAAGGGCGGGCAGTCCGCCAACGGCAGCGCCGGCGTCTCCGCGCAGATCCGCTCGGTGAAGAACTCGATCGGCTACGTCGAGCTCTCCTACGCCCAGCAGAACAACCTGAAGAGCACCGCCATCGCCACCGGCGGCCCCCGCCCCGTGCCCGCGACCGCGACCAACGCAGCTACCACGCTGGAGAGTTCGACGGTCGTCGGAACGGGCGAGGACCTCGCGCTGCACCTGGACTACGGGACGACGGCGCCGAACGCCTACCCCGTCGTGCTGGTCACCTACGAGATCGTCTGCGACAAGGGCAACCGGGCCGCCACCCTGCCCGCGCTCCGGGCCTTCCTCACCTACACCGCCTCGGACACCGCCCAGCAGGCCATCGCCGACAAGGGCTACGTGCCGCTGCCGGCCGCGCTCGCCGGCAAGGTGAAGACGGTGATCGGCGAGCTCGGCTGAGCCGCTCGGGCGGAAGAGTGGAATGTGTACGAACTTGTGTGCGCGAGCGGCGCGGCGGCAACGGATCCCACCGCTCGGCCCCCACCCGAGGGGCCACCCAGTGAGAGGATCCCCATGCGCCTTCGACGACTCGCCGGAGCGGGCCTGGCAGCCGTGGCACTCACGGCCACCCTGGCCGCCCCCGCCCAGGCCGGCACCCTCCCCGAGACGGTGACCGCCACCGGCTCCCCGGGCGGCGTGGTCGCCCTCTGCCCCGACGGTCTGCACCCGGCCGACTGGAGCATCACCAACGGCGACGGCACTCCGCTCGGCAACGACCAGCGGTGGGAGTGGACGGTGGTCGGGGACGGCGACAACGGCATCGGCGCCTGGATCGCCCCCTACGACAACTCCCCGCCCCCGCCGCCCAGCATCAGGCTGACGGTCTTCTGCGACTGCTGACGCGCAGGGTTCAAAGGGCCCGCCCGGTCCCGATCCCGCTCGCGCGGGCGGCACCGGGCGGGCAGCAGGCCGAGCAACTCGGCGCTGCTTACGAAACGCTGACGGCGCGTGGTCGTACCGGGTATTCGGCGACCTCGCGGGGATAGCGTCGCGGCATGGAGATTCTGGTCACCGGCGGTGCCGGGTTCATCGGTTCGGCGGTTGTGCGGGCGTTGGTCGCGGCGGGGCACGGGGTGCGGGTGTTGGACGCGCTGCTACCGGTGGTCCATCCCTCGGGGGAGCCGGGGGAGTTGCCGGAGGGGGTCGCGTTCCAGCGGGGTGACGTGCGGGACGCCGGGGCGGTGGAGCAGGCGCTCAAGGGGGTGGACGTGGTGTGCCACCAGGCCGCGATGGTGGGCCTGGGGCTCGACTTGAACGACGCGCCCGAGTACGTGGGCTGCAACGACCTGGGGACGTCCGTCCTGCTCGCGGCGATGCACCGCACCGGTGTCCGGGGGCTGGTGCTGGCCGGGTCGATGGTGGTCTACGGGGAGGGCTGCTACCGGTGCGCCGAGCACGGGGACGTGGCTCCCGGCCCGCGCCGGGCCGCCGACCTGGACGCGGGGCAGTTCGAACCGCCCTGCCCGCGGTGCGGTGCCGCGCTGCAGCCGGGGCTGGTGGACGAGCAGGCACCCGGCGACCCCCGCAACGTCTACGCGGCCACCAAGTTGGCCCAGGAGCACCTGGCCGCCGCCTGGGCCCGGGCGGCCGGGGCGGCGGTCGTGACGCTCCGGTACCACAACGTCTACGGCCCCGGGATGCCCCGCGACACCCCGTACGCCGGAGTGGCCTCCCTGTTCCGCTCGGCGCTGGCCCGGGGCGAGGCGCCCAGGGTCTTCGAGGACGGCGGGCAGCGCCGGGACTTCGTCCACGTCGACGACGTGGCGGCGGCGAACCTGGCCGCGCTGCACGCGCTGGGCACCCGGCCGCCCGGCAGTGCGCGGGCGTACAACGTGGGCAGCGGCACCGTCCACACCGTCGGCGAGATGGCCGCCGAACTGGCGGCGGCCCACGGCGGCCCGCCGCCCGTGGTGACCGGCGAGTACCGGCTCGGCGACGTCCGGCACATCACCGCCGACTCGTCGCGGCTGCGCACGGAGTTGGACTGGCGGCCCCGGGTGTCCTTCCGCGAGGGCATGGCGGAGTTCGCCGGGGCGCCGCTTCGGGTTTGAGGCTCAAGTAGTTGACGAACAGTCAGATCTGACTGGGCAGCAGAGTCGGATCATGGGGAGTCAGGAGTTCCCGCAGATCGGCCAGCACCCAGCCCAGCCGCTCGACCCCGGCGCTCAGCCGGCGCAGCTGGGCCGCCGGCTCCGCCGCGCCCGTGCCGGCGCCGCGTTCGGCCATGTCCTGGAGCGCGGTGCCGACCTCCGCGAGCGGACCGTGCAGGTCCCGCAGGATCCAGGCGATCAGCTCCTGGCGGGAGCGCTCCGCGGTGCGCGCTCTCAGCAGCGCGGAGGCGGCGGCATCGCCGATCGGACGTGCCGTTGGGGCAAGGGCGCGCTGGCCGTCATGCTGCTGACGTCGGATCGGGGCACCGCGGTCGCTCGGTCGCATCGTCGCAGTGGTTGGGGTGTGCATCACCCGGACGACGATAGGAGCAGGCGGACCGCCAACAGCACCGGCCACGGGCCGCGTTCGAGTTCCGTAAGATCCGCCGGACACAGCGCGACCAGCGGTATCCGGAGGACGACACGTAGGACTTTCGTAAGGTGCCGCTGCGCCTTCCGGCGGCCGCGCTGCCGTTAGCGTGACGAGCGTGACCTCACTCTTCTCCCCGTCTGTCGACGTGGTGCTGCCTTGCCTTGACGAAGCGTCGGCGCTGCCGTGGGTGCTCGGCCGGATCCCCGCGGGTTGGCGGGCGATCGTCGTGGACAACGGCTCCCGGGACGGCTCCGCGGAGCTCGCCCGCTCGCTGGGGGCGACCGTCGTCGAGGAGCCCCGGCGGGGCTTCGGCGCGGCCTGCCACGCGGGGCTGCTGGCGGCGACCGCCGACCTGGTGTGCTTCCTGGACTGCGACGGCTCGCTCGACCCCGCCCAACTCCCCAGGGTGACCGGGCCGGTGACCGGGGGCACGGCGGACCTCGTGCTCGGGCGCCGCCGTCCCGTCTCGGTGGGTGCCTGGCCGGCGCACGCCCGTCTGGCCAATGCGGTGCTGGCCCGGCGGCTGCGGGCCCGGACCGGGGCGCCGTTGCACGACCTCGGGCCGATGCGGGCCGCGCGCCGTGAGCGGCTGCTCGCGCTGGGGCTGGGCGACCGGCGCTCGGGCTACCCGCTGGAGATGGTGCTCGCCGCCTCGGCGGCGGGGATGCGGATCACCGAGACGCCGGTCGACTACCTCCCGCGCTCCGGCCGCTCCAAGGTGACCGGCACCGTGCGCGGCACCCGCCAGGCCGTGCGCGACATGCGCGCGGTGCTCGCCGCCCCGCCGCCGACCCTGCTGGTGATCGCCAAGGCGCCGGTGCCGGGCCGGGTGAAGACCCGGCTGACCCCGCCCTGCACGCCCGAGCAGGCCGCCGCGCTGGCCGAGGCCGCGCTGACCGACACCTTGGAGACGCTGTCCGCCGTGCCCGCCGGGCGCCGACTGCTGGTGCTGGACGGTGCACCGGGCAGCTGGCTGCCGCCCGGCTGGCAGGTGGTGCCGCAGGCCGGCGGCGGGCTGGACGAACGCCTCGCGGCGGCCTTCGCGCACGCCGCCCGGCTGGCGCCCGACGCCCCTGCCCTGCTGGTCGGGATGGACACCCCGCAGCTGACCGCACAGGCGCTGGCCGAGCCGCTCGCCGCGGCCCACCGGGCCGGGGTGGACGCCTGGTACGGGCCGGCGGCCGACGGCGGCTTCTGGGCGCTCGGCCTGGCCAGGCCGACGGAGCGGCTGGCCGCCCGGCTGCTGCTGGGCGTCCCGATGTCGGACCCCGGCACCGGCACCGCGCTGCTCGGCCGGCTGGCCGAACAGGGTCTGACGGTCAGTCAACTGCCGCAGCTCACCGATGTGGACACCGTTCGGGACGCCCACGAGGTCGCGGCCGCCGCGCCGGGCAGCCGGTTCGCCGCCCGTCTGCGCTCGATCGCGCTGACCCCGGAGGTGACGGGGTGACCCGCACCGCCGCCTGGGTCGACGACCCGTTCGCCGAGGCGGTCCGCACCGGGCGCGGCCCGCTCTGGCTGCGGCGCGGCGACGGCGGGCGGATCCGGCTCGACGTCGAGCGCTGGTGCGCGCCCGCCGCGGGTGCGGACCTCGGCCTGCTGCAACGCTGCACCCGGCTGGCCGCGCCGGTGCTCGACCTCGGCTGCGGCCCAGGGCGGCTGGTGGCCGCGCTGCTCGAACTCGGCGTGCCCGCGCTCGGCGTCGACGTCACCGGCGCGGCCGTCGCGCGCACCCGCCGGCTCGGCGGCCCGGCGCTGTCCCGCTCGGTGTTCGACCGGCTGCCCGCCGAGGGCCGCTGGGGCGGCGCGCTGCTGGCGGACGGGAACCTGGGCATCGGCGGCGATCCGGCCGCACTGCTCCGGCGTGGAGCCGAACTCCTGGCCTCAGACGGGGTGTTGCTGGTCGAGGTGGAGCCGCAGGACACCGACGAGCGCTGCACGGTGCGGGTCGAGGGGCCGGACGGCAGGCTCGGGCCGCCGTTCACCTGGGCCCGCCTGGGCGCGGACGCCGCCGCCCGGCGGGCCCGGGCGGCCGGACTCGCCGAGTCGGAGCGGTGGACCTCGCACGGCCGGTGTTTCCTCGCCCTGCGCAAGGCGTTCCGCCCGCGGTGACGCCCCGGGCGCGGGGGCCGGGGTTAGCCCGGCCCCCGCGCTCAGGTCAGCACTGCCGGCCGGTCCTCCCGCTCCTGCTGCTCGTCCCGCTGGTTCCTACGGCTGGCGGCCAGTCCTGCGAAGCACCAGCGCACCAGCGCGCCCGCCAGGACGAAGCCCAAGGCCGCGCCGTAGGCGTCCTGTTGGACCTCGTCGCCGCCCAGCAGGTACAGCACCTGGCCGGCCGCCGGCACGGCGAGCCACTCCCAGCGCCCGTCGAGCGCGACCAGCGCCACCACCAGCAGCCCGTACCACGGGTAGCTCGGCGCGACCACCAGCAGCGCAGTGCCGGTGACCAGCAGCGCCCCGCCCCACGGCCGGTCCGGATCGCCGCCGCGGAGCACCCGCAGCACGACGGCACCCAGCACCAGCGCCGCCCCCCAGGGCGCGAGCCGGTCGGGCAGCACCATCCGCAGCAGTCCGAACCGCTCGACGTGGGCCTGGTCGTAGCCCTCCTCCCGCAGGTAGCCGGGCAGGTAGCCCACCACCCCGGCGCCGGACAGCGCCACGTACGGCAGGTAGGCGAGCGCGAAGGCCGCCACCGCCGACCCCAACAGCGCAGCGGCCCGCCGGAGTTCACTCCCGCTCGGGTGGCGCCGTGGGAACCCTGCGAGCACACCGGACAGTGCGCCCGGCAGGGCCAGGGCCGGCAGCAGCTTCGTGGAGACGGCCGCGCCGAGCAGCGCGCCACCCACAGCGGCCCGCCGCCGGACCGCGCAGCCGAGGCCCGCGACCATCAACAGCGCACCGAGGGTGTCGACATGGGCGTCGTTCACCGACCACACGGCGATCCCCGGGAACCAGCCCCACAGCGCCGCCCGCCACCGCCTGCGCCCGACCAGCAGCAGCGCCCCCGTGGTGGCCACCGCCAGCAGCGCCCCGGCGGCCTGCACCCCGCGCACGCCCCGGCCGAGGGGGTGCACGGCGAGGAACCACGCCTCGGCGACGGGCGGGTAGATGGTGTGCACGGCGGGGCGGTTGATCCGGGTGCAGGCGCCGTCGGCCGTCCGGCGCTCGTCCCACTCCGTGCACGCCGTCCCGGCCGTCCCGGTCGGGAAGAGGCCCGGATCGCGCAGCCGGGCCAGCGCCGGGTCCTCGGGGGAGTAGCGGTACGGCGAGATGCCGGCCGCCTGGACCCGGCCGTCCCAGACGTAGCGGTAGGCGTCGTCGCTGGTGCGCGGCGGGGTGAGCAGGCCCACGGCGGCGACGGCGACGCTGCCCGCCAGGACCAGCGGGACGGTGAGCCTGGCCGGCACCCGGCGCAGCAGCAGGACGGCGAGGGCGAACAGCGCGGTGTCCAGGGCGTACCAGTCGCACAGCGGCAGGCCGTGGGCGAGCCGCGGGCCGCCGGTGAGGGTGCCGGCCAGCGCGGCCAGCAGGCCGAGCAGGGCCAGCAGGGTGAGGACACAGGGCAGGACGGTTCGGGTGAGCACGCGCCCACCCTGCCACCGGGCGTCGGCCGTCCACCGCAGGGCGGCCGTGCCGTTCGGATTCCGTAAGGGTTCGCTGCGCCTCCCGGCGGCCCGCAGGCGCTTCGATGGAGAGGTGCGATCCCGAACTCCCGGCGCCCGTCGCCGTTCCCGCTTCCGCCTCCCGCTCCCGCCCCACCTTCCGCCGCTGCCGCGCCTGCCGGCTCCGCCGCGGGTCGGCCCGTTCCGCGAGGGCGCGTTCCGCTCCCCGCTGCACGAGCCGCGCACCGCGGTCGTGCTCGGCCGGTGGCTCGGCGCGGCGCTGCTGACCTGCTTCCTGACGGGCCTGTGCAGCCACCTGCTGCAGGACCCGCCGTCCTGGCTGGCCGGCCGGCTGCCCAGCCGGCCGGTCCACGGGTACCAGGTCACCCAGGGCCTGCACGTGATCAGCGGCATCGCGGCGATCCCGCTCGTCGGCGCCAAGCTCTGGACGGTCTACCCGCGGCTCTTCGAGTGGCCGCCGGTGCGCGGCGTGCTGCACGCGCTGGAACGGCTCGGCATCGCCGTGCTGGTCGCGGCGACGCTGCTGGAGCTGTTCACCGGGCTGTTGAACACCCTCCAGTGGTACCCGTGGCCGTTCCCGTTCCGGCAGACCCACTTCTGGCTCGGCTGGCTGGCCACCGGCGGCCTGCTGGTGCACGTGGCGGTCAAGGCCCCGCTGATCGTCCGTCACTGGTGGCGCGTCGCACCGGGATTGGCGCAGCGCCGGGCCTTCCTGGGCGCGGTCGCCTCCGCGGTCGGCGTGGTCACCCTCACCACGGCCGGGCAGAGCGTGCCCTGGCTGCGCCCGCTGGACCTGCTGGCGCCGCGCCGCCCCGACCTCGGCCCGCAGCACCTGCCGGTCAACCGCACCGCCGAGCAGGCCGGCACCGGCACCGTCCCGCCGGGTTGGCAGCTGCTGGTGGACGGCCCCCGGCCGTACCGGCTGACCCTCGATCAGCTGAGGGAACTCCCGCAGCACGAAGTCGAGTTGCCGATCGCCTGCGTGGAGGGCTGGAGCGCGACGGCGCGCTGGTCGGGCGTCCGGGTCTCCGACCTGCTGGCCCGGGCGGGCGCACCGCCCGGCGCCGCCGTGCGGGTCACCTCCCTGGAGGCGGACGGGCCCTACCGGGTCATGGAGATGCCCGCCCCGTACGCGGCCGATCCGCTGACCCTGCTCGCGCTGCGGGTCAACGGCGAGGTGCTGGACGCCGACCACGGCTTCCCGGCACGGATCATCGCGCCGAACCGCCCCGGGGTGCTGCAGACCAAATGGGTCGCCCGACTGGAGGTGCTGTGATGGCCCGGCTGCTGCGCGCCGCCCTGCTGGTGGCCGGACTCGGCGTCCTGGGGTACGGCGGGTACGGGTTCCTCACCGACCCCTACATCACCGATCCGGTGAGTGTGCTGGTCTGGGCGGGCGGGGCGCTGGTGGTGCACGACGGGTGGTGGCTGCCGCTGGTCTGCCTGGTGGGTGCCTGCGCGGTGCGCGGACCGGTGCTGCGCTGGTGGCTGATCGTCGCGGCCGCCGTCACCGCCGTCGGCCTGCCCGCGGTGCTGCGCGCCGGCATGCCGCGGGTCAACCGGACCGTGCTGCCCCTGCCCTACCTGCGGAACCTGGTGCTGGTCCTGGCGGCCACCGCCGGGCTCGCGCTGATCGTCGCGCTGGCCCGGCGGTGGCGCGGTGCCCGGGGCGGAGTCAGTCGCCGGGCAGGCCCGCAAACCCCGTCGTCAGGCCGTCCAGCGCGTGGCCGCAAGGGCAGTCGCGAGTGACCGGCAGCTGCTCCAGGGCCTTGAACAGGACGGTGCGCAGCCGGTCCACGTTGCGCGCGAAGACCTCCAGCACCTCGGTGTGGGTCACGCCCGCGCCGCTCTCCACACCCGCGTCCAGGTCGGTCACCAGCGCCAAGGAGGTGTAGCAGAGGGCCAGTTCGCGGGCGAGGACGGCCTCCGGGTGGCCGGTCATGCCGACCACCGACCACCCGGAGGCGGTGAACCAGCGGGACTCGGCGCGGGTGGAGAACCGCGGCCCCTCGATCACCACCAGGGTGCCGCCGTCCACCGGCTCCCAGGCGGTGTCCCGCGCCGCCGCCAGCGCGGCGCGGCGCCCGGCGGGGCAGTACGGGTCGGCCATCGACACGTGCACGACCCCCGGCACCTCCCCGCCGGGCAGCGGCACGCCGTCGTAGTAGGTCTGCGGCCGGTCCGAGGTGCGGTCGACGAACTGGTCGGGCACCAGCAGGGTGCCCGGCCCGTACTCCGGGCGCAGGCCGCCGACCGCACACGGCGCGAGCACCTGGCGAACGCCCAGGGAGCGCAGCGCCCACAGGTTGGCGCGGTAGTTGATCCGGTGCGGCGCCAGCGTGTGCCCGCGGCCGTGCCGGGGCAGGAAGGCGACCCGGCGCCCGGCGACCTCGCCGAGGAAGAGCGAGTCGCTGGGCGGCCCGTAGGGCGTGTCGACGCTGACCTCGGTCACGTCGTCCAGCAGCGCGTACAGGCCCGAGCCGCCGATCACTCCGAGGGGCGCCTGCGGTGTCTGATGCTCCGTCAACTGATGTTCCGTCATGTCTTTTGCCTTCGTCTCACTGCTCAGGGGTGGCACCGTCACCCTAGGTGGCACACGTGCCGGGGTCGGCGCGACTCGGCCTTACGATTCGCGAACGTCGTCCGGCGGTCCCTGGCGGAACTACTGGAGCTGTGTCGCCGTTCGGACGAGGTCGGCGACGGCCCTGGAGCGGCTGTGCGGTGGCCAGGCGATCACGGTGGTGACCTGCGGCGCGTCTACGACGGGCACGGCGGCGAGGTCGCCGTGCAGTTGGGCGCGGCAGGATTCCGGTGAGACCGCGCAGGCCCGGCCGAGCGCGACGAGCTGCAACAGCTGCGCGTGGTCGCGGACTTGTGGGCCGGGGCCGGGAGGGTAGCTGCCGTCGGGGGCGGGCCAGCGCGGCAGGGGCAAGCCCGGCAGCGTGCTGATCTCGGCCATGCGCACGTCGGTCCGGGCGGTGAGCGGATGCCCGGCCGGCAGGATCACCACCTGGCCCTCCGTGCGGAGTTCTTCGGTGTGGAAGCCGGCGACCGAGTCGAACGGGCGGTGCAGCAGCGCGACGTCGGCCCGGCCCTCGCGCAGGAGTCGTGCCTGCTCGCCCGGGCCGCACAGGATCACGTCGACGGGGACCGCCGCGGGTGCGGCGGCGTA